>PMOA01000152.1 GCA_003161635.1 Limisphaerales bacterium | reverse complement strand
TTCATTTCCCGCCGCTACAGCAAATGAGATTTTGTTTGAACCCGCGATGGACGGGCGTAAATTCAAGGGGTGAATCAGATGAGCGCAATTCCGCCGGCATTGCTGGCAATGCTTGGATTCGTGTTTGGCTTGGGCATAATGATGCTCGTTTGGATGATTGCGTTGCACCGCCGGGCGCGCGTGGCGGAGTTTAAAATTCGACAGATGGAAAAATTCCCTTTGTTCCAATCGGCGTTTGGATCACGCCCCACAAGCTGGCTGGCGGTCCGTTCGCTTAATCCCAAAGCCGTTCAAGCCGCGCTGCGCCTGGATCATTTTGCCCCCTGCCCCTGGGCGGAAGGGATGACGGGCGGGCACGGGTTTTTCATCGGTCCGCCGGTGAATGGCTGGATTATTGTCACCGGTTCCGGCCTGCCGAATCCGGGCAGCGACGTGGATGAGTGTTTTTATTTTCTGACTGAACTCAGCCGCAAACTCGGTCACGTGCAATTCTTCCAGGCGGAACGGGTTCTGCATCATCACGCCTGGATGCGCGTGGAAAACGGCGTTGTGACGCGCGCGTATGCGTGGGCGGGCGAAACCGTGTGGAATCAGGGCCGCAAAACCGCCGCCGAGACGGAATTAAGCATGAAATGCTTTGGTTACGGGGAACATCCGGATGCCGCTTCGTGGGCGGCGGCGGAATGGACGGCGACCAACGTCGCAAAAGTCCCGTTGCTGGCGGCGCGATGGAGTCTCGATCCGGCGCGCATAGACGAACGGTTGCGGAACCACGCCAGCGGCGTCGCCGGCGAATCGCCATGACCGGATTGAGCCTTGCGTTTTCAGGCGCGTGAGGCAGATTTTTATCAAAATGGAAAGGAAACATGTCATTCAGCATTGAACTTGAACTCCAGCGGTTCCCCAAAGTCGTCCAACTCAAGGACGGCACGAAAGCCACATTGCGCCAGCTGCGCCGCGACGATGAAAAGGAATTTCACGGTTTGTTTCTCAGCATCCCCGAACCGGAACGGATGTTCATCAAACATCGCGTCGCGGAAATTGAAACCATCCGTGACTGGTGCCGGAACATTGACTATGGACGCAATCTGCCGCTGGTCGGGTTGGTTGGCGGCAAAATCGCCGGCGACGCCACGCTGCACCAGCAACTCGGCGGCTGGAAGCGGCATGTCGGTCGCATCAGCGTGCTGGTTCATCCGGAATTTCGCGGACGTGGTCTGGCGCGGGCGCTCATCAACGAGATCGTAGAAATCGCGCGGCAGGTCGGCCTGGAAAGGGTCGAGGCGGAATTCATTGGCGAACAGGCAGCGGCCATCAAGATGTTCGCCCTGCTTGGGTTCAGCCAGCTTTTGCGCCTGGAAAATTACGTCAAGGACATGCAGGCCAATTCCCATGATTACATTTTGATGGGACTCGAGCTGAAAACCGACGAGGAATATGCCGGCGTTGGAGGATGAAAAAAAGGCTGAAGGCTGAAGGCTGAAGGTCAAAGGAAGAAACAACGGCACCGTGCAACTGAAATTTTCATCCTTCATCATTCTTCCTTCTGCCCTGCCATGACGCCTCCTGACGTCTGTCCGAACTGCGGCGCAGAAGTGCCGCGCAATGCCAGGGCCTGCCCCGAATGCGGCTCGGATGAGCAAACCGGCTGGTCGGAAACCGCGTATGCCAGCCATCTCGGATTGCCGGATGAAAATTTCGACCACGACGAATTTGTGAAAAGGGAATTCGGGCCGGAGCCGGTCAAGCCGCGCGGCATCGGGTGGTTTTGGTGGCTGGTCGCCCTGCTCATCCTGGGCGCATTTATATGCGTCTGGCTGAGTTAATCTTAACTGGCGCGAATCAGCATCCATTTTATGGCCATGCCAAACGAAACAAAATCCACGACCTCCAAACCCGCCGGAAAAATCGAATCCAGCCGGCGATTGATATCAGTGGACGCCCTGCGCGGATTTGACATGTTTTGGATCATCGGCGCCGACTCACTGGTCTACGCGCTGAACCAAATGAGCCGGACCAAACCGACTGAATTTCTCGCCAACCAGCTCGATCACGCCGACTGGGAAGGATTCCGTTTCTACGATCTCATTTTCCCATTGTTCGTTTTTATCGTTGGCGTATCACTGGTTTTTTCCCTTGGCAAAACCATCGCCCGAACCGGTCGCAGCGGGGCGGTGAAGCGGATTATCCGCCGCAGCCTTTTGCTGTTCGCCCTGGGAATTTTTTATTCCGGCGGGCTTTCGCATCGCTGGCCAGACATCCGCCTGCTGGGCGTGCTCAACCGGATTGCGCTGGCGTATTTCTTCACCGGGCTGTTTTTCTGTTTCTGCCAACCGCGCACGCTGGCGGCCATTTGCGCGGGCCTGCTCATCGGCTACTGGGCGTTGATGACGTTTATTCCGTTTCCCGATGTCCGGCCAACACCGCAAACCCAGGCCATCGAAAAGGAATCCGGCTTCACCAAACCGGGCCAGCTCAACATGGCCAGCACCAATCTCATTCGTGGAACCTTCATCAAAGGCGTGAATCTGGCAAACTACCTTGACCAAAAATATCTGCCCGGCCGCAAATACGACGGCACCTGGGACCCGGAAGGAATTCTCAGCACACTGCCAGCCATTGCCACGTGCCTGCTCGGCGTCTTCGCCGGGATCCTGCTGCAAAACCAAACCGTGGACGACCGGCGAAAGGCGGTTTTTCTCCTGTCATTCGGTGTGGCCAGCGTCGCGCTGGGCTGGCTCTGAGGATCGCAATTTCCGGTCATCAAGAAAATCTGGACGTCGTCCTATGTTTTGGTCGCCGGCGGCTTTAGCGCCATTTTGCTTGGCGTCTTTTACCACATTGTGGACGTGTGGAGATGGCAGAAATGGTGTCAGCCGTTTGTCTGGATGGGCATGAATTCCATCACCATTTACATGACCGCCAACCTTATTGGCGAATTTACCAGACCGGCGCAGCGGCTGGCCGGCGGCGACGTCAAAGCCCTTTTTGATGGACACGTGGCCGAAGGTTCCGGAGAGCTGATGATTTCAATCATCGGGCTGCTGCTGGCATTCTGGTTCGCGCGCTTCCTCTACCAAAGGAAAATTTTTCTGCGGGTGTAACGAAAAAAGCCCGCTCGGGCGAGCGGGCTGGGAAATGTTTTTGAGTTTTTCTCCGGGTCAGGCTTTGGCGGTTGATTCCTTGGCCGGTTCCGGTGTTTTGGCCTCGGCGCCGGGTGTGGTTTCCTCCGCCGCCGGCGCCGGAGGCGTGAAATCCACCCATTCCAAAATTGCGCGCTGCGCGGCATCGCCTTGCCGCTGGTTCATTTTGACGATGCGCGTGTAACCACCGTTGCGTTCCTTGAACGCGGGCGCGATGTCTTCAAAAAGGATGCGCAGCACGTCCTCGTTCTGCCGCCATTTCTGGCGTTCGTCCTTCGTCAATTGCACCGTTGGACCATGCGCGTGCAAACGCGCGGCAGCCAGGCGGCGCGATTGAATCGTGGCGTGCTTGCCCAGGGTGACGATTTTTTCCGCAACGGAACGCGCGGCCTTCGCCTTCGCGAGCGTCGTGGTCACGCGCTTGTGTTTGATGAGGCTGCAAACCAGGTTTGCCAGCATCGCGTTGCGATGCGTGGATGTGCGGCCCAGTTTGGCCGTTCGCTTCAAATGTCGCATAGCTGGTCCTTATTCCGCCTTCGCTTCTTCCTTCGGCGCTTCGAGCAATCCCGGCTCGAAGTTCATGCCGAGGGACAAGCCCAAAGCCGTTAATTTGTCTTTGATTTCGTTCAGCGATTTCTTGCCGAAGTTGCGATACTTGAGCATTTCCTGCTCGGTCTTCATCGCCAACTGGCCGACGCTGGTGATGTTTGCGTTGTTCAGGCAGTTCGCCGCGCGTACGCTCAACTCGATTTCGTTGACGCTCATGTTGAGGAGCTTCTTCATCTTCGACTTCTCCTCGTCCTGCTTGTCGGCGGCTTCCTCGAATTCCACCGCGTTCTTGTCGTAACCGACGAACACATCGAGGTGATGCTGCAAAATTGCCGAAGCCTGCGTGAGCGCATCGTCGGGCGACAGGCGTCCGTCCGTCCAAACTTCCAGGATCAGCCGGTCGTAATCCGTGCGGTTGCCGACACGGGCAGCTTCAATGGCGTAACGTACGCGGGTGACCGGGGAAAACAGCGAGTCAATGGCAACGACGCCGATGGCCTGTCCGGGCTTTTTGTTTTCATCACCCGGGCAAAAGCCGCGGCCGATTTTGACCTCCAGCTCCATCTCGAACTTTTTCTTTTTGTCGAGCGTGCAGATGATCTGGTCGGGGTTGACCAGCTCGATGTTCTGGTTGAGCTGGATGTCGCCGGCCGTCACTTCGCCTTCCTTGTTCACGGAAAGCAACAGCGTCTGCGCATCGCGCGTATGGGCCTTGAATTTGACNNACGCGGCGCAGCGAGTTGCCGACGGTGTGGCCGTAGCCGGTTTCAAACGGGTCGGCGATAAATTTTGCATAGGTGGCGGTGGCGCTTGCGTCATCCTTTTGCAAACGCTTGGGCATTTCGAAACGTCCTAGACGTACTGGCATATTTTCCTTTCAACAATTTTAATCTGGCTTTCCCGGCGGTTTATTCCCGCGCGCCGATCAAGCCCGTATAATTGTTTTTGTTTTTTACTTTTTTTAACCACGGATGTACACGGATTGGGGAGTGAAACCCAATTCATTCTGGTTTGTATCCGTGTCCATCCGTGGTTGATTTTCTTTAACGGGAATAAAATTCGACCACCGCCTGCTCGTTGGCAATCGGTTGAATCTCGGCACGCGTCGGAATGCGCATGACCGTGCCTTTGAACTCTTCCTTGCTCAACGACAACCAGTCCGGCACCGCGCGGCTCGTGGCGATTTCCAAATTCTTCGTGGCCAGCTGGCGCGAGACGTTTGAATTCTTCACTGCGACGGCGTCGTTGACCTTAAGACCAAACGACGGCACGTTCACTTTGCGTCCATTCACCGTGATGTGGCCGTGCGAGACCATCTGACGCGCGGCGGCGCGGGTGTTCGCAAAACCGAGGTGGAAAACCACGTTGTCGAGGCGCGTCTCCAAAATCTGCAACATCTGTTCACCGGTGACGCCACGGCGCTTGCGCGCCTTTTCATAGACACCGCGAAACTGGCGTTCCATCAGCCCGTAGTAATAACGGAGCTTCTGCTTTTCGATCAGGCCGAGGCCGTAATCGGTGTGCTTGCGGCGCGACTTGGGACCATGCACGCCGGGGCCATAATTGCGGCGCTCAAGATATTTCGACGGGCCAAATATCGGGATGCCGAACCGCCGGCTGATGCGAACACGAGGACCTGTATAACGAGCCATTGCTAAAGTTGATGGTTGATGGTTGAGAGTTGAAAGTTACACGCGGCGTTTCTTGCGCGGACGGCAACCGTTGTGTGGCACGGGCGTCACGTCCTTGATGGCGCTGATTTCCAGTCCGATGGCCTGCAAGGCGCGGATGGCGGATTCGCGGCCGGAACCGGGACCTTTGACGCGCACTTCGACTTCCTTCATGCCATGCGCCATCGCCTGGCGCGCGGCATCCTGGGCGACCTGCTGTGCGGCGTAAGCGGTGCTCTTGCGCGAGCCTTTGAACCCGACCCGGCCGGCGGTGGACCAGCCGATCAGATTTCCGTGCGCGTCCGTGATGCTGACCTGCGTGTTGTTGAACGTGGCCAGAATGTTGGCAATGCCGGAACTGATGTTCTTGGCGTGCTTGGCCTTGATGACCTTTTTGGCATTGGCGTCCTCACCCAACAGTTCAGCCGCCGTTGGTGCCGCCGGAACAACCGCCGCCTCCGCCGGTTTGGGCGCCTCGGCTGCGGGAGCTTCCGCGCCGGGCGCGGCTTTTTTCGCGGATTTTTCTTCAGCCGGTTTGGACGCGGTCTTTTCAGCCGGTTTGGACGCAGCCTTTTCGGCCGGAGCGGTGGCAGCGGCTTCCGGCTTGGCTTCCTTTTTTTTGGGAGCGGGTTTCTTTTTTTCTTCAGCCATACAAAATTTTAGTGGATGCCGGTCTTGGCATTCGGGTTGCGTTGCACGCCCACCGTCTTGCGCGGACCTTTGCGCGTGCGGGCGTTGGTCTGCGTGCGCTGGCCGCGCACCGGCAATCCGCGCATGTGCCGGATGCCGCGATAGCATTTGATGCCCTGCAGCCGCTTGAGGTTCATGCCGATTTCGCGGCGCAAATCGCCTTCGATGACGTATTTGCCCTCCTGAATCGCATGAACGATTTGGGAAAGCTGCTGCTCGGTCAAATCCTTCGCGCGAATGTCCGGGTTGATGTTGGCGCGCTCCAGAATCTCCTTCGAGTTGGACGGGCCGATGCCGTAAATGTAGCGCAGCGCGATTTCAATGCGCTTGTTCGGCGGAACTTCCACACCAATGATGCGTGCCATAAATCAACCTTGCCGCTGTTTGTGCCGTTTGTTCGTGCAAATCACGCGAATGACGCCGCGGCGGCGCACAATCTTGCAGTGCTCGCACAATTTTTTAACTGACGCGCGAACTTTCATGTTCAAATCGTTTTTGTTTCACCCAAAATCCGCCCTACGGACAAATCGTAAGGTGCCAATTGCAATTTCACTTTGTCGCCCGGCGCCAGACCGGCAAAGCGCTGTTTCGCCCTGCCCGCCACAAACGCCAGAAGCCGGTGTCCGTTGGCCAACTCCACCCAAAACGTGCGGTTCAGCCTGGCTTCAATCACGACACCTTCAACGATGAAGGCACCTTTTCCGGCCATGTCAAAATCTCCGGTTCGCTTTCGGTGACCAGCACCGTTTGCTCAAAATGAGCGGACAGTGAACCATCTTGGGTGACGACTGTCCAGCCGTCTTTCAAAATTTTTACGCCCGGTTGACCCGCGTTGACCATCGGCTCAATCGCCAGCGTCATGCCCGGCCGGAGCTTCTGGTTGCTCTTCGGATCAACAAAATTCGGCACCTGCGGCTCTTCGTGCATCGAACGGCCAACCCCGTGCCCGACAAATTCCCGCACGACGCTGAACCCGTTGCCTTCGACATAATTTTGGACCGCGCGCGAAATGTCCGTCACGCGATTTCCCGGCACGGCCGCCGCGATGCCCTCGTGAAGCGCGCGCTCCGTCACGTCCATCAAACGTTGCGCCAGCACACCGCAACCGCCGACGGCGACCGTTCGCGCTGTATCACCCACAAAACCTTTGTAAATCACGCCCACGTCCACGCTCACAATGTCGCCGAAGTGCAATTCGCGGTTGCCGGCCAATCCGTGAACGACCTCCTCGTTCACCGAGATGCACGTGTGGCACGGATATTTGCGATAGCCCAAAAACGCGCTTTTCCCGCCGTGCGACTTGATGCGCGCCGCGGCGAACTCATCCACCTGCCGCGTCGTCAGTCCCGGCTTGATGAACGCGGTGATTTCATCCAGCACCCTGCCCGCCACCGCACACGCCGGACGCATCAGTTCCAGATCGCGCTGGCTTTTTAAAATAATCATGTGTGTTTCGTGTTGCGTGTTGCGTCGAGCATTTCATCGTGGTCCGCCCGCTGCTTGACGGAACACGCAATACGCGGCACGAAAGCCGCTCCGGTTCAAAACCGCCCTCTCAATCTGCCCTTTTTCAAAAACCCGTCATAATGCCGCATCATCAAATGCGATTCGACCTGGCGCATGGTGTCCAGCAAAACGCCGACGGTGATCAAAATGCTTGTGCCGCCGAAAAATTGCGACACGTCATACGGAATGCTCATCTGGCGCGACAATATGATTGGGATGGTCGCGATCACCATGAGGAAAATCGCGCCCGCCAGCGTGATGCGGCTCATGGACTTGTGCAGATAGTCGCTCGTGCCCTGCCCCGGACGCACGCCCGGAATGTAACCGCCGTTCTTTTTCAAATCGTCGGCGATTTGCAATTCATTGAACTGCGTGGCCACCCAAAAATAAGCGAAGAACAAAATCATCAGCGAATAAATCACCAAATAAAGCACCGAGCCGGAATTGAGGCGTTGCGCGATGCCGATGAAGAGATTCTTGAGGAACGGCACACTGCCCATATTCCCCAATTGCAGAAAAATTGTTTGCGGGAACATCAGGATGGATTGCGCGAAAATAATCGGCATGACGCCGGAGTAATTCACGCGCAAGGGCATGAACGACGTGCCGCCGGAATACATCTTGCGCCCGACCGCGCGCTGCGCGTATTGCACCGGGACTTTCCGCTGGGCCTGGGTGATCGCAATGACTCCGCCAATGACCAGCACCAGCAACAGCACCAGCGGCACCAGCGTGCCAACAAAGGTATATTGCGGCGGAACGCCGCCACTGGGCCAGAACATGTCCTTCAATGCCACCAAGGCCCGCGGCAGCCGGGCCACAATGCCGATGGTGATGACCAGCGACACGCCGTTGCCGATGCCGCGGTCGGAGATTTGCTCGCCCAGCCACATCAGCAACATGGTGCCCGTGGTCATGATGAGCACGGTCTGAATGCGATACCACCAGATGTGGTTGCTATCGAGCACGAGATTCCCTTGAAACCCGTGAAAGATATTTTGGGGATGTTCCCAACCGATGGCGAAAAACAATCCCTGCCCCAAACACAACAGCACCGTCAAATAGCGGCCGTATTGGATGATTTTCGTCCGGCCGTTTTCCTCGCGGGCCAGTTTGCTCAATTTGGGCCAGACCGCCGTGAGCAATTGAATGATAATCGTCGCGCTGATGTAAGGCATGATGCCGAGCGACCCGATGGCGCAATGTTCCATCGCGCCACCCGCAAAGGTATTATACATGCCCAGCAATCCGCCGCCGGTTTGAGCGGTGTGGTTGAAGAAATCAGTCAGCGCCGCGCCGTTCAGATTCGGAATGCGAATCCAGGCCATCAAACGACAGATCGCCAGCACGCCCAGCGTGAACAAAATCCGGGACTTCAACTCCGGAATTTTGAAGCCGTTGGCGAAGGGGTTGGTGATGGAGCGAAACATGCGTCAAAAGCGCGTTCAGGCCTTGGCCGGTGCGGCGGGCTTGGCCGGTGCGGCGGCCTTGGCCGGTGCGGCGGCCTTGGGGCCCACCACCTCGCACGCGCCGCCTTTGGCTTCGATTTTCGCACGGGCCGACGCACTGAATGCGTGCGCGCTCACCGTGAGTTTTTTGGTCAACTCGCCGTCGCCCAGAATTTTGACGCCGTCCCCGCGGCCATTGGCCAGACCCGCCGCGCGCAACGCCGTTTCATCCACGCGCGCGCCGTTGTCAAACTGGTTCAAATCGCCGACGTTCACGCTGAGATAGCGCGTCGCGAACCGCGCGTTGTTGAAGCCGCGCTTGGGAATGCGGCGGATGAGCGGCATCTGGCCGCCTTCAAAGCCGATGCGGATCGAGCTGCCCGAACGCGCCGTCTGGCCTTTGCCGCCACGACCGCTGGTTTTGCCGTGGCCGCTGGATTCACCCTGACCAAGTCGCTTGGTACGATGTTTCGCACCCGGACGAGGTTTTAGATTGTGCAGTCGCATAAAAATCAAGCCGTTGCCGGAGCCGCTTCAGGCATCTTGGCCGCCTCCACTTTTTTAATTTCCAAACCGCGGCCCTTGTAAATGTCTTCGCGCAACCGCATGCTCAACAAACCCTTGAGCGTCGCCTTGACGACGTTCGCCGCGTTATTTGAACCGAGCGATTTGCTCAAAATGTCCTTTACCCCGGCGGCTTCCACAACCGCGCGAACCGTCCGGCCCGCAATAATGCCGGTTCCGGGCGAGGCGGGACGCAACAGGATTTTTGCGCCGCCGTACGCGCAGAAAACTTCATGCGGAATCGTCGCGTCTTTGAGCGACACCGGAACCATTTGATTGCGGGCAAGCTCGCCGCCGCGACGAATCGCATCCGCCACTTCGCTGGCTTTGCCAAGCCCGACACCGACACGCCCCCGCCGGTCGCCGACGACGACGAGCGCGCTGAAATTGAAACGGCGGCCGCCTTTGACGACCTTGGAGGAACGGTTGATGAACACAACCTTCTCAGTCAATTCCTGGGACTCCTGTCCGTCTATGCCGAGTTCCGGCGCGGCACCGGGGGGTTTGTTACGACGCCCGCGCCCGCCGCGCGGCACTCGATCTTCAGGTTTGGTTTTGGTGATTTCTGCCACAGTTTTCTATCTCCGTTGTTTAAAATTTCAAACCAGCTTCACGCGCGGCTTCGGCCAGGGTCGCCAGTTTGCCGAGCACCAGCACCGGCTTGCCATCCTTGCCCTTGGCCTCGTTCCGGTGATACCGGGCGCCACCGCGATCAAGCACGACCGACTTGATGCCCTTGGCAAGCGCAGCTTCCGCCGCGAGTTTGCCGATGGCTTTGGCGCTGGCCACATTGGCCGCGAGCTTGTCACGGTCGGGCGCGGCCTTGCTCGTCGTTGAAGCCGCCGCGAGCGTCACGCCCGCTTTATCGTCAATGAACTGGACGTGGATGTTTTCGTTGGTAAAGCAGACGCTCATGCGCGGACGATCCTTCGTGCCGCTGAGTTTGTTGCGTATCCGCCATTTGCGGAGCTGCTTCAACTGATGCTTCTTTTCCGTTCTCATTTCAATGCGTCACGGATTGGCCGTGAACTAAAATCAATTTTTATTGGACGGTTTTGCCTTCCTTGCGCTGGACATGTTCGCCCGCATAGCGCACGCCCTTGCCCTTGTAAGGCTCCGGCGGATAGAAGCCGCGAATCTCGGCGGCAACCTGCCCGACAACCTTTTTGTCCGGGCCTTCGATGGTCAGCTTGGTGTTTTCCTCGACGGTCACCTTGATCTGGTCGGGAATCGCGTAATTGATGGGATGCGAAAAACCGAGGGCCAGGTTCACGACCTTGCCTTGAACGGCGGCTTTAAAGCCGACGCCCTGGATTTCGAGTTTTTTGACAAAACCTTCGGTCACGCCCTTGACCATGTTGTTGACCAGGGCGCGGCTCAGGCCGTGCAACGCCTTGGACTGCGCGTCATCGCCATCGCGACTGACGACGATGTTGCCGTCCTGCACCTTGAGGCTCGTGCGGCGCGGCAATTCCCAGTCGAGCTTGCCCTTCGGGCCTTCGACAAAAATTTTCTGTCCCTTCACCTCCACTTTCACCTTGGGAGGGATGGCAATCGGTTGTTTTCCAATTCGCGACATAAATCAAATTTTTACCAGACGTAACAAAGCAATTCGCCGCCCAGTTTTTTCTTGCGCGCCTGCGTGCCGGTCATCACGCCTTCCGGCGTGGAAATTACCGACACACCCATACCGCCGAGCACGCGCGGGATTTCCGTCGCGCCGACATAATGGCGCAGACCCGGCTTGCTGATGCGGCGCAATCCTTCGATCACACTCTTTTTGCCGTTGTATTTGAGCTTGAGCTTCATCGTCTTGGGCATCCCGGCCTCAACGGTCACGTCCGCAACGTAGCCTTCCTTTTTGAGGATGTTCGCCAGACTTTCCTTCATCCGCGAGTGCGGCATTTCCACCGTCGGCAGCAATGCGCGGCCGGCGTTGCGGATGCGGGTCAACATGTCAGAAATCGGATCGGTCATAAAATTACCAGCTGGCTTTCACAACGCCGGGGATCAAACCGTTCAACGCGGCCTCCCGAAAGGTGAGGCGCGACGCGGCGAACTTGCGCAGATAACCGCGCCGGCGGCCGCTGGCCGAGCAGCGGTTCACCAGCCGCGTTGGGCTGGCGTTGCGCGGCAACTTCGAGAGACCGGCGTAGTCGCGCCTGGCCTTCAATTCCGCGCGGATCGCGGCGTATTTTTTTACCGTTTCAGCTTTGCGCTTGTTGCGCTCAATCCATGCTTTCTTGGCCATAAAATTTACTATTTTTCTGCGAGCGGGAAACCCATGAGTTTCAGCAAATCCAGCGCCTCCGCGTCGTTGCGCGCGCTGGTCACAACCGTGACGTCCATTCCCTGCGTCCGCTTGATTTTGTCCAATTCGATCTCCGGGAAAATTGTCTGTTCCGCAATGCCGAACGTGTAATTGCCACGCCCGTCAAACTTGCGCGGCGACAACCCGCGAAAGTCACGGATGCGCGGCAGCGCGGTGGCAATCAGACGGTCGAAAAATTCATACATCGCGTCGCGACGCAGCGTGACGCGGCAGCCGATGGGCTGGCCTTCGCGCAGCTTGAAATTTGCGATGCTGTGGCGAGACTTGCTGATCACCGCCTTGCGGCCGGTGATCAACGCGAGGTCCTTTGCCGCATCCTCAATCGCGTTCTTTTCCAGCGACGCGCTGATGCCCATGTTCACCACGATTTTCACCATGTGTGGAACCTGGTGCACGTTCCCGTATTTGTGCTTTGCCTTGAGGGCGGGCACCACGTCGTTGACGTATTTGTTATAAAGTCTGGCTTTCATCACTCCGGGTCACGGATTTTGTCGTAACTATCGTTTGTAATCGTATTAGTAATCTTTCAGGTCTGGGCCGGCACCGCCGCCCCGCCCCGCTTGGCCACGCGGGCGTCAAATTGATCCGCTTTCATCACGTTCGAAAGATGGATGGTGCCTTCACGTTCGACAATCGCGCCCTGCGGATGGTCCTGGCTCTTGCGCATGTGGCGCTTGATCATCTGCGCGCCCTCGACGATGACGCGCTGCTTCTTCCGCAGAACGGCGATGATTTTGCCGCGCTTGCCCTTTTCCTTGCCGGCCAGCACGACCACTTCCTCGCCTTTTTTCACATGAAATTTTGGCATAATCTCAAATCACCTCCGGCGCGAGCGAAATTATTTTCATGAACTTTTTTTCACGCAACTCGCGCGCCACCGGTCCAAAAATACGTGTGCCCTTTGGGTTCAATTCCGCGTCAATGATGACCACCGCGTTGCTGTCAAAGCGCAGATACGAGCCGTCGTTGCGGCGGATGATCTGGCGCGTGCGGACAACCACCGCGTTGTGCACCTCGCCCTTTTTCACCTGGCCGTCGGGCGCGGCGACCTTGATGTGCACCTTGATGATGTCGCCGATCCCCGCGTAACGCTGATTGCGGCCCAGCACGCCGATCACCCAGGCGATTTTTGCGCCCGTGTTATCCGCGACGTCCAAATGGGAACGAATTTGCAACATATTTCCTCGCTATTCCGCCGCCACCGGCTCCACGCCCCGGCTGTGTTCGACGACTTCCATCAGCCGCCAGCGTTTGATTTTTGAAAGCGGCCGGGTCTCTTCAATCCGCACCCGGTCGCCCACCTTCGCCTCGCTCTTTTCGTCGTGGGCGTATAATTTCTTGTAGGCGGTCATGACTTTCCGCAGCTTCGCGTGCGGGAACCGGCGCTCGACGCGCACAACGATGGTCTTGGCCATCTTGTTGGAGATGACCTTGCCGACGCGCTGTTTGCGATGTCCGCGCGCCGCTTCCGTTGAATTCATAGTGTCAGCCATATCAAGCCGCTTTTTTTGGCAACTCCGCTCCGCGCGAGCGGAGCTGGGAGATGCGCGTTTCCATCCGCGCGATGTCCCGGCGCAACGTCCGCAGGCGCGCCGGTTTCTCCAGTTGGGCGCTCGCCTGCTGCAGACGCAGGTTGAACATTTCATGGCGCAGGTCCCGGCTCTTGGCCGACAACTCCACCAGCGTCATGTCTTTCATTTCCAAAAATTTCATAAACTCGATTCCGTCTAGCGCGAACCCCGATGCCGCGAGATGAACTTGGTCCGGATGGGCAGCTTGGTCGCCGCCAGGCGCAACGACTCGCGCGCCACCACTTCCGTCACGCCGTCCACTTCAAACAGCACGTTCGCCGGGCGGATCACCGCCACCCACGATTCCAGCGGGCCTTTGCCCTTGCCCATGCGCGTTTCCAGCGGCTTCTTCGTGAACGACTTTTGCGGGAAGATGCGAATCCACATTTTCCCGTGCCGCTTCATGTTGCGGGCAATCGCCACGCGCGCCGCCTCGATCTGCTTCGTGTCGAGCCAGCAACGCTCCAGCGACATCAACCCATACTCGCCAAACGCCACCGTGTTCCCGCGGTAAGCCATGCCGGCGCGGTTGCCGCGATGCATCTTGCGGTACTTCACTCTTGCGGGCATCAACGGCATAACAAAAATCCTTTCAAAAAATCAGTTCGCAACGGGTTCGGTCGGCAGGGTCGGCATGGTCGCAGCCGGCGCAATCGGCACCGCCGGCACCGCCGCCGCTTTTTCCTTCGACGGCTTGTTTTCACCTTTGCAAATCCAGCACTTGATGCCGAGCTTACCGTAAAGGGTTGCCGCCTCGGCAAAACCGTAATCAATGTTCGCGCGCAATGTGTGCAACGGCACGCGGCCCCAATGATACGTCTCCACGCGCGCCAGTTCCGCGCCGCCCAGGCGGCCCGCGCAACGAATCTTGATCCCTTCCGCGCCGAAATCCTTCGCCGTCTGCAGCGCTTTTTTCATCGCGCGCCGGAACGACACCCGGCGTTCGAGCTGCAACGCGATGTTTTCCGCGACCAGTTGCGCCTCGATCTCCGGCGTCTTGACCTCGATGATGTCCACATAGACTTCCTTGCCGGTCATCTTGCTCATCTCTTCCTTGAGCTTGTCAATTTCCGCGCCTTTGCGGCCAATGACCACGCCCGGACGCGCGGTGAGAATGGTGATGCGACAGCGGTTCGCCGCGCGCTCGATCAAAATCCTCGGCACGGCGGCCGCTTCGAGTTTCTTCTTCAGCAGCTTGCGGATTTCGCGATCTTCGCTCAACAGCTTGCCGAATTCCTTCTTTTCGGCATACCACTTCGAGCGCCAGTCTTTGTTGACGCCGACCCGCAGACCGATTGGATTTGTTTTTTGTCCCATACCTATTCGTCCGACAAGGTGATTTTGATGTGGCAGCGGCGCTTGAGAATCGGCCCGGCGGAGCCGCGCGCCTTGGGCATAAACCGTTTGATGATCATCGCCGAGCCGGTCACGGCTTCCTTCACGCGCAACGATTCCGGCTTGAGGCTCTTGTTGTTTTCGGCGTTGGCGATGGCCGATTTGAGCGTCTTGGCCACGAACCGCGCGCCTTTGCGCGGCACCACCGCGAGCACCGCCTGCGCCTGCAGCGCGGGCAGCCCCTGAATCTGCCGCACGACCTCGCGCATTTTTTGCGGGGACATCGGCACGTTTTTGGCAATTGCGTAAACTTCCATATTACTTAGCCTTTAGCCTTCGCCTCCACCTTGGCCGTGTGCGCGCCGTGTTTCTTGAATATGCGCGTGGGCGAAAACTCGCCGAGCTTGTGGCCGACCATGTTTTCCGTCACAAACACCGGGTTGAAAACCTTGCCGTTATGCACGGTAAACGTCAGCCCGACGAAATCCGGCGTGATGGTCGAACGCCGCGACCACGTCTTGATCGGCGTTTTTTGATTTGTGCTCTTCGCCTTCTGGATTTTGTCCAGCAGGCAGAAATCCACAAACGGACCTTTTTTAATCGAACGTCCCATAAATTTATTTAATCTTCATCGGCAGGCCGTTGCGGCGGATAACGATAAAACGGTTCGAATGTTTGTATTTGGGCCGCGTCTTGCCGCCCTTGGCAATTTTGCCCCACGGCGACGTCAACTGCTGCCAGCCGCCGCCGGACTTCGACTTGCCTGCGCCACCACCGTTCGGGTGGTCAACCGGGTTGCGCGCCACGCCGCGGCTGATGCCGCGAATGCCGCGATGCCGTGAACGACCCGCCTTGCCGAGAATCACATTTTCGTGCTCCGTATTGCCGACCTGGCCGATGGTCGCGTAGCAATCCCCGTTCACCTTGCGGATTTCGCCCGAGGGCAGACGCAACTGCGCGTATCCTTCGTCGCGCGACATCAACGTCGCCGCACCGCCCGCCGAACGGACCATCTGGCCACCCCGACCCGGCGTCAGTTCGATGTTATGAATTGCGATACCAACGGGAATTGATTTGAGCGGAAGCGCGTTGCCGATTTCAGGCGGAGCCGCCGGGCCGCTGGAGATGGCCGCACCGACTTTGATGCCCACCGGCGCGATGATGTAACGCTTCTCGCCATCCTTGTATTGCAGCAACGCCAGACGCGCCGACCGCATGGGATCATATTCAATCGCCGCGACCGTCGCTTCCACGCCGTGCTTGTTGCGCTTGAAATCCACGAGGCGGATTTTCTGTTTGTGGCCGCCGCCGAGGCCGCGCGTGGTCACGCGACCGTAGTGGTTGCGGCCACCGGTTTTCTTCCGCGTGACGACCAGCCCCTTCTCGGGCTTCGTCTTCGTAATATCGCTGAAATCTGCGAACGTGACGTAGCGCAGAGACGGCGTTAGCGGTCTAAATGTCTTGACTGGCATAAAAACAATGATTTCAGCAGCACTCTGGGAGTCAGCAGGCCATCATTCCTGTCCCTGCGGGGAATCAGTTATCGGTCTGCAACTGCTGTCCTTCCGCCTGGTTGGACCAAGCCGCTCTCCAACGCGGACTGGGTCCTGCTTTCAGGCGAAACTGAGCGCATAAAATATCAAATACACGTCCCGATGCAAGCGGTTTTTTGAAGAATATTCGGCGTTCCCAGACCAGCCAGAATCAGGCATTTGGAACCCGCATGGCAAACGACTGATTTCTCCCTCCCGAAAGCACGCGCCAGGGCGCGATGCCAATCGAGAAGGCTCGCGGTGAAAAGAGCCTGCTGCCTTGGAACTCGTGGCGTTCAACCAGCAAACCGCCGACGCAACCTGACCTCGCCCAAAGCGGTTTGGGAAGATGCAAGTGGATTGGTGGTGTGTGAGAGGCGCAGGGTCCGCCCGCAGAGCGGCGAACAACACGTCCCGGACTCACGGTTCCAATATCGGCAGGGAGGGAAACAGTTGGCGAAAGTCGGAGCTATTGCGCGTCAACAGTCCTTGAAAGCGCATGGCGAAAGCACCGATCAAGACATCGGCAATCGGACGTCTGGTAATGATGCCTTGCCGCTTTCCGGCGACATATCTGTTCCAAGCAATAAATGCGGCTTGCGTGTCGGCTGATGCCCATGCTTCCGGCCACGGCATATTCAGCTTTCTGTTTAGGAAAAAAGTCTTAAGCCGAATTTCTGGTCGGCGGTTAAAAAAATCTTCGCGATAATCTCAGCATTGGTCGGCATCGGCGGAGAGTTTTATCGGTATGACGCAGCGTTGGCAAGAACGCAGTACACGTTGGGCCTTATGCGAACTGCGGCTCTACGTTTCAAATAGGAAAGCGGCCTTCGTTTCCGAAGGCCGCTCGCGTGGCTTGAATTTGATTTATTTGCCCGGGGTACTGAATTGCATATATCAAATTGCACGGTTTGCGCTTACGGGGCCAGCGCACCATCATTTCATCGGCTTGTCGGGCGAGAGTCTGAATTCGCGCCGGATGACGGCGTTGGCCGGGTCGCTGGGGGGCCATTTGGCGTCGGCGGCAAATTGAATTTCCCGGCGGCGGGCAATGATGCTTTTAACGGCGGCTTCCAGGGTCGCGCGGGCGGTGGTGGCGTCGCCAGCCAGGGCATGCGCCGCCGCAATGTCGGTGGCGAGGGCGGTGAGTTTGGCGGCAGTGATGCCGCCGGCGGTAAACACCGGGGCGTATTCGGCTTTTTGCGCGGCGGCAACAATTTGCCCGGCGTTTTTGAGTGAGTTAATCCAGTCCTGATTGCTGGTTGAACGGTTGTCTTTGGGCGCGGGCGCGGATGGTGGAGTTGGGGTGGGGTCGGGCATAATTAGTTTATGGTTGAGTGTTTATGGTTGAGTGTTGAGTGTTGAGAAATCAGACACCGGAGGTCAGGGTAAACGCCTGTCGCCGGGCGTTGGCGGCATCGAGGGACAAACCTTTCCTGTGAGGGAAGCTCAAACAACCTGTCTCCGCTTCGATTTAACCCCGACTCCGCATGCCGTTCCCGGCCCATAGTCTCCAAGCGTCCAAGAGCCGAGCGTTCCGGTGAATCATCAGGAACGTTTGCCTCAGACGCGCAACATCATGAGCGTCCGGCCCGGCGATGCAAGAAGTTTTTTGGAGGAGAGCAGCCCGCCGTGTCCAAGACAACGGATTTTCCCCCAGCAAACCCGCCACCCTGACGCGAATTTCACTAATTCACGCCAATTCATTTGTGATAATTCGCGCAATTCGCGTCTTCAATGCCGGAACTGTGACTGCTTGCTGACTTTGGTCAGGCGTTTCTCCCATTCGCCCTTGTGCGCCAAAGGGTCGGCGTCCGTGCCCCAGAGTTTCTTCACCATCTCGCGCTGCGGCACGAACGGGCATTTCGCCTTCGGATTTTTGAACGCGTCGTCCAGTTCGCGCAAGGCCAGTTGCGCGCCGGTCATCACCGCCGTCGGGCCGAACCGCCGGTTGAGCGCGTGCGCCGCGTCGTCGAGCGCGCCCCAGCGTTCCGCGTCGGTGCGACCCCAAAGCGTCGGTTGCGTGTCCAGCCGCGCAAGATTCCAGAACGCGATGCGAATCTGCCGCACCGGTTTGGCCTGGTCGCCCATCATGTGCCGGAAAATCGTCTTCAACACCGCGTTGATGACGGAATTCTGAAATTGCGGTTCGTGGAACCGATGTCCGCCGCTGACTTCGGTGAAATCGTTGAACCGCACCGTGAGCGACAGTTCGCGCGCCTGCAATTGCTCGCGCCGCAACTGGCCGACCAGCCGTGTCGCCTCGCTCAACGTGAACGTCAGCGCCGCCTCGTAATCCGGCTCGTCGTACGGCAGCGTGGTGTTGCTGGAAATCGTCGTGCGGTCCTTGACTTCCAGCAGCAGCGGTTCGTTCCACAGGCCATTGGCGAACAGCCAGAGCTGCTGGCCCCAGATGCCGAATTTCTGCCGGAGCAACGTCGAAGGCAGTTTCGCCATGTGACCAAAAGTCATCGCGCCGAGCGCGGCGAGCGAGCGTTGACGGTTTTTGCCAATGCCGGAAAGTTCGCGCACGGAACGGTCCTTCAAAAATTCCTTTTCCGAGCCGGTGGGAATTTCGATGAAGCCGGGCTTGGCCGCGTCCGTGGCCAGTTTTGCCAGACGCGATGAGTTGGCCAGGCCCGCGGACACTGGCAGTTTCACTTCGCGCAAAATCCGCCGGCAAATCTCCTTCACATATTTTTCCGGCGTGGTGTTGCGCCAGACATGGCAATCCATCGTTGTGAAATCGAGAAAGCCTTCGTCAATCGAGATGGGCACGAGCGTGGGCGAGTATTCTTCGAGGATGTGGAACATTTCCGCCGACAGCCGGCGGTATTCATCGTAGTGCGGACGGCACAGGACGCCTCGCGGACAAAGTTTCTTCGCCTCAAAGCACGCCATGCCGGTTTTGATGCCGAATTTCTTGGCCACGCGATTCGCAGCAATGACGATGCCGTCGCCGCGCCGCCCGCCACCCACCCAGACCGGACGTCCCTGCAGCTTGGAATTCAGGGCAATTTCGCAACTGGCGAAAAAACTGTCGCCATCCACGTGCAGGATGCGAATGGGCGGTTTCGTATTCACGGGCAAACTTTAATTGAACCCAAATTCATGCCGTGTCAAATCCTGGCACGATGGCATGGACAAAAGCTGTCCAAGCCCCACTCCGCCGCCCCGACCGGGGCGGATGATTTCATGGGCACCGTTCCGGGGGCGTTGCCCCCGGCTAATTTCCAGCAGTCTTCCAGACTGGTAATTTCCGGGCGTTTGCGAGGCGGTCGCCCCCGCATCATCAGCCCGGAGGGCTGTCGGAGATTAGCCGGGGATGGCATCCCCGGAAAATCGCCCAAATAAGATATTGCGCCCCGGCAGGGGCGCGGGAAAATGAAAGAAAATGTCCTCAACCCATCTTAGTCTGCACCTCCACGTCATTTTCGGCACCAAACATCAGCGCCCGCTTATTGCACCCGAATGGCGTTCGCGCCTTCATGCCTATCTCGGTGGCGCGGCAAAGACGCTTGAAGTTGTTCCCGAAGCGGTGGGCGGTGTTGCCGATCACGTTCATTTGTTGATTGGACTTCGAGCGACACATCGTCTGGCCGACGTGATGCGCGATTTGAAACGGACTTCCTCGGCTTGGATACACGAAACCATCGGTGACAAGGAATTTGAATGGCAGGATGGCTATGGCGCATTCACCGTCAGCGCATCACTGGTGGAAACGGTGAAAAGTTACATTGCACGGCAGGACGAACATCACCACAAGAAGACCTTTCAGGAAGAATATCTGGAATTTTTGAAATTGAACGGCGTGGAATTTGACGAGCGTTATCTGTGGTGAATTCCATCGCCCCTGTCGGGGCGGAATATTTTATGGGGATCGTCCCGGGGGCGTTGCCCCCGGCTAATTTCCGATAGCCCTCCGGGCTTAACGGCAAACAAAAATGGCGCGGCAAATTGCCGCGCCGTCTGTCATTTCAAATTCAATTCTATGTCAAAACAATCTTGTCGCCGTCCTTTAGCGTCACAATGGCTTTCTTCCAGTCGGGCGCTTTGCCGGCTTGCGTGGTGCGCTGGCGGCGGGACTTGCCGCGAACGTTCAGCGTGTTGACCTTGGTGACCTTGACCTTGAACAGTTCCTGCACGGCCTGGCGGATTTCCGTCTTGTTCGCGCGGCGATCGGCCACAACGGTGTATTGGTTAAGCGGACGTTCTTTAATCTTGGGTTTGCCCTTGTCGTCCAAGACCGGTTTGCCGGCCTTGTCGCGTTCGAAGGAACGCACCATCTGGCTGCCTTGCCGTGTGCCTTTTTCCGTCAGGCGGACGGTTTTAATGACCTCAAAAGCGTTCATGTTATTCCTTGGTCAGACGGGCTTCGACCTTTTCAAACGCGCTCTTCGTGAAGAGCAGCTTGTCGGGCCGCAAAATGTCGTAAGTGTTCAGCGAATCGCTCGTGGCCAGCGTGACATTTTCAATGTTGCGCGAGGCGAGCGTAAGATTTTTATCCGCCGACGCGACGATGAGGGTTGTGCCGGTCAAATCCAGCGTGGACATCAGGCCGATGAAATCCCTCGTCTTCGGCGAAGCGAGTTTCAAATCGTCCACCAACACCACGTCGCCGGCCTTGAGCCGTTCGCTCAACGCCTTCCGCAACGCGAGGGTGCGGGTATTCTTGGAAACTTTTTTGCTGAAATCGCGGGGCTTGGGTCCGAAAACCACGCCACCACCAACCCACAACGGCGATTGATGGGAACCGGCGCGCGCGCGACCCGTGCCTTTTTGTTTCCACGGCTTTTTATTCGAGCCGGAAACTTCGCCGACGTTCTTGGTGCAGGCCGTGCCCATGCGTTGCGCCGCCTGATAGGCGACGACCACATCATGTACCGCTTGTGTGCCTTTTCCGTCTTCAATCAGCGGGAACTTCACTTCGAGTTCGCCCTGCTGTTTTCCTTCGATATTTTTAATGGCAATCTTCATGGCAAATTGTGGTAGGGCCGACCTGCCGGTCGGCTGGACGCGCGGCAACGCGTCCCTACCGGTTAATTACTTTTTGGCCTCAACCGCGGGTTTGGGTTCGGCCTTCGCGGCGGCGGCACCCTTCTTCTTCATCGGCGCCAGGCTGACCGGCGGTTTCCAGCCCTTGGGCCGTTTCTTGGATTCGCGGATGATGATGTAATCGCCTTCCGCCCCGGGAATCGCGCCCTTGATGAGCAAAAGATTGTCCGCCTCGCGCACCTGGACGACTTCCAGATTCTGCGTCGTGCGCTGAACCTGACCCATGTGACCGGGCATTTTCATGCCGCGCATGACCGTGCCGGGAAACAGACGCTGGCCAATCGCGCCGTTGCGCCGATGAAAGCCTTTCGCGCCGTGCGTCGAGTCGCCGCCGGCAAAACGGTGGCGCTTCACTACACCTTCGAATCCGCGGCCTTTCGTGACGCCAATCGCGTCCACAAAATCGCCAACGGCGAAAAGCGCCGGTCCGACGATGTCGCCAGGTTTTACTTCCTTGGAGAAATTCCGAAATTCCCGGATGCGTTTCACCGCTGTGCCATTTTGCTTTTTGATGTGGCCGAGCAACGCCTTGGTAAGACGCTGTTCCTTTTGATCGTCGAAACCGAGTTGAACGGCATTGTAGCCGTCCTTGCCGGCCTGGGTTTTGACCTGAAGCACGCGGTTGGGACCGGCGAGCACGACCGTGACCGGCGTTACAACGCCGCGCGAATCGTAAACGCGCGTGCTGCCGAGTTTTTTTCCTAAAAGTCCGAGTGGCATGGTTAAGAAATGGGGTGATGGAGCAATGGAGTCATGCGGTATTGGAACCCAGTATTCCAACACTCCAACACTCCAACACTCCGTTGTTCCTGTATGTTCATTGCGCTAGATTTTTATTGTGATATCCACGCCCGCCGGGAGATTGAGCTTTTTCAATTCATCCACGGTCTTGGCGGTCGGGTCGAGAATGTCAATCAGCCGCTTGTGCGTGCGCTGCTCAAAAGTTTCCTGCGATTTTTTGTCGCAATGCGGCGAGCGTTGGACGGTGAAGCGCTCAATACGGGTCGGGAGCGGGATGGGCCCGGCGACGCGTGCGCCGGTGCGTTTGACGGTGTCGGCGATTTCACGCGCCGATTGGTCTATGACGCGTTGGTCATAAGCCTTAAGTCGAATGCGAATGCGTTGGGCAGCCATACAAAGAACAATTGTCTGTTTACCGTTTAACCAAATTTCTCCGCCCTCGGTTTGAAAGCGGGCGTGCAATCTACCAAACATCCCTTCCAATGCAATATCTTTTTTAAGGTTTTTGGGTTCAATCCAAATCGGGACGCGGATGGCACGGATTCACACCGATTCAAAGGTCATCTCCGATCCTTTCAAACCCATCTGGACAAGGCGGACGGATGGGCATAAGGTAGAAAACGTGAAAAGAAACCGGCCACAAAAGCGTGGCCTGCTTGACGGTTAGACATCGTCGCACGTTATGTGGGAAGAAGATCCAAGATGGCAGGCAGCCAATTACCGGCTTCTCATCGGCAGCACCGTCGTTCTGACGCTTTTGGCCACGGGTTGGTCGATTCTGGAGAGAGACTGGGAGTTTCTTCGTTACTGGTTTTCCGGTTTGGGAGCGATTGTCGCCGCGCTCTGTATTTACGCCACCTTGGTTTGGCTGGTCGCACACACTGTTCGACTGGTCGCCCGTTTGATTCGGCGATTTTTCCACAGAGGAGGACCTGATGCCTGGCGCCGGGCCGGCCTTCGGCGCACACAAATTGAACTTGTCTGACACAGCACCGGCGGCTTGAATTTTCCGGGAAGCCGCAGAAAATTTCTTGCATCGCCGGCCCGACGTGGTTCAGCTTTGATCCGTCAGGCCACTTGAGCGCATATGATCGATGCCAAGTCCCAAATCGAAGAGGATCTCACCCGGCTCCTCGACCAGCAAAAGCAGATTCTCAAGTCGCTTGAAGACATCAAGGACATCATAGAGTTTCGAACCGTTTATCAACGCTGGGACACCCAATCGTTGAAGATCGTGCAGACTCTGGCTCCGGACAAATATGACGAGTTCGTTAATTATTATTTGACCAATCCGAACCAGAAGTTGCTGGACTCCAGCATCCAGGACTACGTCCGGGGGCTGGGGCAGGCGAAAGACGCTTACACCGACGAATTGCCTTTTGATCCACACGAGCTGGCCAGAATTCGATTTCTCAATCAGCTTCAGGTCCTGGACGAATTGTCATACCGGGTTGAGTCGGTCCTGGCTGATGTCGAAAACCATTTGTTTGCGGAATTACAGGACAAGGAACTGGAAGCTGCGAATGCATTGAAGAAGATCAGTCTTCGGGCGGCAGGGTCTCTGGCCGGTGTTGTTCTCGAACGTCATTTGCAGAGAGTGGCTGCGAATCACTTGGTGACGGTTCCGAAGCAGGAAACGACCATTCGCGAATTGAACGATCCATTGAAGCTGGATAAAGCCTATGACTTTTCCACCTGGCGAAAAATTCAGATGCTCGGTGATTTGCGCAATTTATGTTCGCACGAAAGGAACGGCGACCCCACGAAAGAGCAAGTCGAAGATCTCATTACCGGGGTAAACTGCATAATCAAGTCGGTGTTTTGACAAGGCCCAATACCGCGCTGGCTTTCGTGGCACCGGAACGGTGTGGCAAATGAATCCGTGTTCATTCGTGTGATTCGTGTTCATTCGTGGATGAAATTTGGAAATAAAAAAACGGCCTCTCCCGCTTTTACGGGAAAGGCCGCTGGCAAAATTGATGGTCGAATCTATTACGTTCTTGCCGCCGGTTTCTTGGAAGCCGCATCCAGAATGGTGCCCAGAACACCTTTCGGCACCTGCTCGAAAGTCAGCGGTTCCATGGAGTAGGAAGCGCGGCCTTTCGAAAGCGACCGAATCGCCGTGGCGTAACCGAACATTTCCGCCAGCGGCACTTGCGCGTTGAGAATCGTCTGGCCGCTCTTGGCCTCAATATTAACGATGTGGCCACGACGGCGGCTGATGTCGCCGAGGAGATCACCCTGGTATTCGTCGGGCGTGGTGACTTCGACCTTCATGATCGGTTCGAGCAAAATCGGATGCGCCTTTTTGAAGGCGTCTTTGAGCGCGAAAATGCCGGCCATCTTGAACGCCAGTTCGTTCGAGTCCACTTCGTGGAACGTGCCGTCCACAACCTGCACCTTGATGTCAATGACCTGGTAGCCCGCGTAAACGCCGCCCTTGATGGCTTCCTCAATGCCGTCAATGACCGCCGGGATGTATTCCCTGGGAATCGCGCCGCCGACGATTTTGTTTTCGATCTCGACGCCCTTGCCCTTTTCGTTCGGCTGAACCTGGACGCAGGCGTGGCCGTATTGTCCGCGACCGCCGGACTGGCGGATGAATTTGCCTTCGCCATCGGCGGACTTGGTGATGGTTTCCCGATAAGCGATTTGCGGCGCGCCGGTGTTGGCGTCCACCTTGAATTCGCGCTTGAGCCGGTCGCAAATGATTTCCAGGTGCAACTCGCCCATGCCCGCAATGATGAGCTGGCCGGTTTCCTCGTTGTGGAAACAGCGGAACGTCGGGTCTTCCTCGGCGAGCCGCTGCAATCCTTCGGACATTTTGTCGCGGTCAGCCCGCGTTTTCGGCTCGACGGCCATGCTGATGACGGGCTCGGGGAACGTCGGCGGTTCGAGGGTCACGTCGTAGTCCTCGTCGCACAACGTGTCACCGGTGGTGATGTTCCGCAAGCCGACCAGCGCGGCGATGTCACCGGCATAAACCTGGGTGATGTCCTTGCGTTCGCTGCCCTGAATAATCATCAGGCGGCTGACGCGTTCGCGTTTGCGCGTGCGGGGATTGTAAATCGTGTCGCCCTTTTTGAGCGTGCCGGAATAAACGCGGAAGAACACCAGCTTGCCCGCATAGACGTCGGTCCACAGTTTGAACGCGAGCGAACAAAATTTATTGCTGTCGCTGGTCTCGACGTGAACGGGGTTGTTCGTGTCCACCTCGGTGCCTTCCGCGCCGGGAACATCCAGCGGACCCGGCAGATAATCCACGACCGCGTCCATCAACGGCTGCACGCCCTTCTTTTTGAAGGCCGAACCGCACAGCACGGGCACCAGTTCAATCTTGCACGTCAGCCGGCGGATGGCCGCCTTGAGCGCGAGCGGCTCAACCGGCTTTTCCCCAATCACCAGTTCGGCAATCGCATCGTCCTTGTTGGAAACGGCGTCAATCAATTCCGCGAGCGCGGCTTTGGCTTTTTTCTTCAGACGCTCGGGAATTTCCTTCACCTCGTATTTCAAACCTTCGTTGACGACTTCGCCGTCGCCCCAGGTGATCGCCTTCTGGTTGACCACGTCAATGACGCCTTCGAACTTGTCCTCGGCGCCAATCGGCAGATAAATCGGATACGCATACGCGCCGAGTTTTTTCCGCATGTCTTTCAGCGCGTTTTCAAAATTCGCGCCGGTGCGGTCCATCTTGTTGACGAACGCGATGCGCGGAACATTGTATTTGGTCGCCTGACGCCAGACCGTTTCGGATTGCGGCTGAACGCCCGCGACGGCGCAGAACACCGCCACCGCGCCGTCCAAAACGCGCATGGAGCGCTCGACTTCGGCGGTGAAATCCACGTGGCCGGGGGTATCAATAATATTGATGCGGACGTCGTTCCATATGCAGGTTGTCGCCGCCGAGGTAATCGTGATGCCGCGCTCCTGCTNNCCGGGCGTGTCAATGATATTGACGCGATGCGGCACACCCGCAAAGGATTTGACCAGGCCCTCTTCTTTTTTCTGCGTCCAAAAGCACGTCACCGCGGCGGACGTGATGGTGATGCCGCGTTCGCGTTCCTGCTCCATCCAGTCCGTGACCGTGTTGCCATCGTCCACGTCGCCGATTTTGTGGATGAGGCCGGTGTAAAAGAGGATGCGCTCGGTCGTCGTCGTCTTGCCGGCGTCAATGTGCGCCGCGATGCCGATGTTGCGCGTGCGCTCCAGCGAGTATTCGCGGTTGGGCGAATTGACCGGTTTTTCTTTTCCCAAAGTTGTGCTCGTTTTCAAATGTTGATCTAATTATAGCGGACCAAAGGATGTGGGCAAATTTAATGACGAATGACTAAATCCTAATGACGAAGGAATGAGCAAGACCTAATGACAAATAAGAATCGAATGAGCCGGGCCTTTCGTCATTCAACATTCCCTAGTCATTAGCGCTTTGTCATTAGTCATTTCCACACCTTTTGCGGTTGGACTCTACCAGCGGAAATGGGCAAATGCCTTGTTCGCCTGTGCCATCTTGTGAACTTCGTCGCGTTTGCGGATCGCGTTCCCCTGCCCTTGATAAGCCTCCAAAATTTCCGCCGCGAGCGCCTCGCGCATGGGCGTGCCTTTGCGGGCGTCCGCGAAATCCACAATCCAGCGGAGCGCCAGAGCTGCCTGCCGGTCCGACGGCACTTCCAGCGGAACCTGATACGTGGCGCCGCCGACGCGGCGCGCCTTGGTTTCGATGCGCGGTTTGGCGTTGTCCACCGCGCGCTGCAAAATTTCCACCGGATTGCTGGCCGGATTCTTTTCGGAAATGCTGTTGAATGCGCCGTACACAATCCGCTGCGCCGTGCTTTTTTTGCCGCACTTCATGATGGTGTTCACCAGCCGTCCAACCAAAGCGCTTTGAAACTTTCCGTCTTTGGCAACCGTCCGTCTTGTAGCTTGTCGTCTGCGGGACATGGGATTCGTTAAATCGTTAAATCGTGAATTGGGTTAGGCTGCGGGCGTTTCCGCCGGAGCGGCTGCGGCCGCGGCCGCGGGGGCGGCGGGCTTGGAACCCGGCTTCGGGCGTTTCACGCCGTATTTCGAACGGCTGACCCTGCGTTTTTCGACACCAGCGGCATCAAGCCGCCCACGAACGATGTGATAACGCACCCCCGGCAAATCCTTCACGCGGCCACCGCGCACCATCACGATGGAGTGCTCCTGCAAATTGTGGCCTTCGTCCGGGATGTAAGCAATGATCTCATACCCGTTGGTCAGGCGCACCTTGGCAACCTTGCGCATCGCCGAGTTCGGCTTCTTGGGCGTGCGCGTCATGACCTGAATGCACACCCCGCGGCGAAACGGCGAGCCTTCCAAGGCTGGCGACTTGGACTTGTATTTTACTTTGCGTCGGCCCTGGCGGACCAGTTGATTGATAGTCGGCATTGCGTCTTAAAAATGGAACAGTGATGTTAACAAACGAGCTTTTCGTTGCAACAAGTATTTGTCCTTCGTCAGGCCAGCAACGGATTCTCCGCGGCTGCCGTTTCCGCCGGCTCCGCCGGCTCCGGTTCATCCTCAACTTCGACCAGATGCTTGAGTTGCACCTTGCGGTGCATATCGAAACCGGTGCCTGCCGGGATAATGTGGCCCATGATGACGTTTTCCTTGAAACCGCGCAGGTAGTCCACCTTGGAACGGGTGGCAGCCTCGGTCAGCACACGGGTCGTGTCCTGGAACGACGCAGCGCTGAGGAAACTTTCGGTTTCGAGCGACGCCTTGGTGATGCCGAGCAACACGGGTGAAGCCTCGGCGGGCTTGCCGCCCATTTTGTCAACCCGCTCATTTTCCTCCTCAAAGGCCAGCTTGTCAATCTGCTCGCCCCAAAGGAACTCGGTGTCGCCGGGTTCGGTGATGCGCACTTTGCGGAGCATCTGGCGGACAATGATTTCGATGTGCTTGTCGTTGATGGTGACGCCCTGCAGACGATAAACTTCCTGCACTTCGCTGACGAGGTGCTCCTGCAGCTCCTGCGGCCCGCAGACTTCGAGGATTTCGTGCGGGTCCATCGGACCTTCGGTCAACTGCTGGCCTTTCTTCACCATGTCGCCCTTGAAGACGATGACGTGCTTGCCAATGGGAATGAGATGTTCCTCTTCCGCCTGGGTCTGCGGGTCTTTGATGACAATGCAACGTTTGCCGCGCACGCTCGCCCCAAAGTCCACCAGGCCGTCAATCTTGGAAATTTCCGACGCGTCCTTCGGACGGCGGGCTTCGAACAACTCCGCCACGCGAGGCAGACCACCGGTAATGTCCTTGGTCTTGGAAGTCTTGCGCGGCGTCTTGGCCATCAACGTGCCGGCGACAATTTTGCTGCCTTCGGTCACGACGACGTGCGCGCCGGAGGGAATCGGATAATTCGCCACGGCTTCGCCGGAGTCGTTGCTGATGATGATTTGCGGGTGCAAGTCTTCCTTGTGCTCCACCAGCACCATGGCTTCCTGCCCGGTGGTCTCGTCCATTTCCTGCTTCATCGTCACACCTTCGATGATGTCGTGGAATTTCACCTTGCCGGCCTTCTCGGAGAGAATCGGCACGTTATACGGATCCCATTGCACGAAGGTTTCACCCTTCTTCACCTTGGCGCCGTCCTTGGCCGAAATGACCGCGCCGATGACCACGATGTGGTTTTCCAATTCACGTCCGTCGTCGCCGAGAATGGAAACGGAACCATTTTTGTTGAGCACGATGTTGTTGCCGTCCTCCAGTTCGACCAGGCGGAGGTCGTTGTAATGGATTACACCGTCGTGCTTGGCCTTGATCTGCGGAATCTTGAACACCTGCGCCGCCGTGCCGCCGATGTGGAACGTCCGCATCGTCAACTGCGTGCCCGGCTCGCCGATGGANNGGGCGGCGATGATGCCGACCGCTTCGCCGAGCTTGGCCAGGCTGCCGGTGGCGAGGTTGCGACCGTAGCAATTCAGACAGATGCCGTGCTTGCTTTCACAGGTGAGCACCGAGCGGATGCGAACGCGGTCAATGCCTGAAGCCTCAATGCGCCTGGCCTTTTCCTCGTCGATTTCCTCGTTCGGGCGAACGAGAAATTCCTTCGGGTTCGTCGGGTTGACAATGTCGTCGCACGCGAAACGGCCCACGAGCCGGTCGGCCAACTTGACGACTTCGTCTTCACCCTCATAAACCGCGGAAACCCAGATGCCGTTCGTCGTGCCACAATCCGGCTGTTGGATGATGACATCCTGCGAGACATCCACGAGTTTGCGGGTCATGTAACCGGAGTCCGCGGTCTTGAGGGCGGTGTCGGCCAGACCTTTGCGCGCGC
>PMOA01000106.1 GCA_003161635.1 Limisphaerales bacterium | reverse complement strand
AAACTTACCCACACTTTTTTCATAACTTATTCACCGCAGCCAGAAAGGGGTCAAACCAGAATGGCCCTTAGATAAGACCC
The DNA here is from genome assembly GCA_003161635.1 of Limisphaerales bacterium. Lineage (GTDB taxonomy): Bacteria > Verrucomicrobiota > Verrucomicrobiia > Limisphaerales > UBA11358 > UBA11358. Next base: position 29,711 of record PMOA01000106.1, on the reverse strand, counting down.
AGCAAAACAGGCTGTTTTTCAACGGGTTTTTTGGCTCGCGCTCCGTTTCTGCGCGGGTAGCCACCAAGCGGCTGCAAAACCAAGTGTTTTCGCTGGTCGAGGTGCGACACACTGCGGAACAGGAGGGAACCTGAGAATTCTTGACTGCTTTGCAAGTCACTATTATTCAAAGATATACGCCTTATCTAAGGGCCATTCAGAACTGACCCATTCATTGCTTCCTCCACAGCAATATATGTTAAGATATTCTACGATTTTTGTTGCATGTTTAGCGGCAAAATGCCAGAATACAGAATAAACCTGAAAGTAAAATAAAAACTTAAAGAATACGTGATCAATTGCGAGTTGTGCGATCGTCAAAAAGCAACGGAATAATCAGCAGGAGTGAACTTATGAAATTATCAAAATCAATAGTCATCGCCAGTGCGATGGGACTAATACTGGCTTCGTCAGCCGCTGCGGCACTCGTTTTGAATGGGGACTTTGCGGTTCCGATCGAGGGGACAGCGGCGTTTCTCACCGTGGGCAGTACCATCCCGGGGTGGACTGTCGTAGGCAGCGGCGGTGTTAACGTCGACCACGTCTTTACACCTAACCCTTACTGGACAGGAAACACGTCACAGTTCATGGACCTCACCGGTAATACTGGGGGCGCGGGCGTCCAGAGTGATGCCTTTGCTACGATTCCACTGCAGACTTACCAGGTCACCTTCGATGCGTTTAATGGGTCGTTGGTTTTCCCAGGCACCGCTTGGACAGGGCCTGCGCTTTCATTGCAGGCGTCCGGCGGGCCCCTCGCGAATTACAATGGTCTCACAGATTTGCCCGCAGGAGTTCCGAAAATCCTCACGTACTCGTTTACGGCTGTTTCCGGGAGCACAACACTCACCTTCATGGACACATCCGGTTTTGATTCCAATGCAGGTTGGATTGACAATGTCGCAATCCAAGCCGTTCCTGAGCCTGCTACGATGATGATCTTCGGTGCGTTACTGGTGCCGTTTGCGGCGAGGACCCTGCGGACTCTGCGCAAGAACCGTGTCGCATAACGGTCGAGCAAGTCAGCGGTTTCAGACCTTCTTCACAGATCAGGCCGGCCTGATTTCTTTTGGACGCAGCCCTAAGCGCGAAAGGAAAATGTTCCATACTGTGTTTGGGTTCCATCCGTTTTGCACAATCTCGTCGAAAGCGGCGAATGCCTTAACCACGAAACTTGAAACCAACCACGGCCAACAACCCGGCGGACGCGGATGCGGTGGATGATATCATCGCCTATCACGACCGGACGAAGCATCATCCCGAGCGCTATGCCCGTGGACCGGGCGGCCTAGACTGGGCGACCCAGCCGGATCCGTTTCGCCGTTTCGGTGGTTCACCCGTGCTCAAACTGCCGTTGGCCGACCGCGACGACACGCCGGCAGCGGCCATTCTGTTCGGCGCGGGCGCAGCGCCGCCGCAGCCGTTCACCCTCGATGCGTTGGGGTTGTTCTTCGAATTGTCCATGGGCCTTTCCGCACGGAAGGAGATTCCCGGCATGAGCTGGTATCTGCGGATAAATCCTTCCAGCGGCAATCTGCATCCGACCGAAGCCTATGCCGTCCTGCCCGCGCTGGAATGGTTGCCGGGCGGTGCGGGTGTTTATCACTACGCACCGCGGGATCACGCCCTGGAACAACGGGCGCGCCGATCGCCGGGCGCCAAACCGGACGCAGTCGGATTCTGTGTGGGACTGGCTTCCATCACCTGGCGCGAGGCATGGAAATACGGTGAACGGGCCTTTCGCTATTGCCAGCACGACGTGGGGCACGCCCTCGCCGCCCTTCGTTATGCGGCCGCCGCGCTGGGCTGGCGCGTGAAACTATTGCCGGAGTGGGATGACGCGCAACTCGCCCGGCTGCTCGGCCTTGACCGCACGGAAGATTTTGCCGATGCCGAACGCGAAACTCCGGAACTGCTCGTCAGGGTGATGGTGAACGAAACGGCGGAGCCGGCTCTGTCACCCGTTCCCGATGCACCTGTCGAATGGTTCGGACGCGCCAACCAGTTGAGCCGTTCCCACGTCGGGTGGCCGGTGATTGATGAAGCCATTGCGGTCTCGGAGCGAAAAGCCCCGATGGCAGACCGCGTAAAAGACCTTCGGTCGCACGCGGCTTGGCCGCCGCCCGCGCCGCCCGCCTGCGCCCACTCGTCCGGTCAACTGATCCGCCAGCGCCGCAGCGCGGTGAATTTCGACGGCGTCACCGGCATCACGCGCGAAAAGTTTCTGGCCATTCTGGATACCACGCTGCCGCGGGCATCCGCGCCGCCGTTCGACGCCTGGCCATTTCCGCCGCGGTTGCACCTGGTTTTGTTCGTGCATCGGGTAACGGGACTGGAGCCCGGCATGTACCTGTGGTTGCGCGCGCCGGCGGACGCGGAAACCTTGCGGCACGCCTTTCGCGACGTTCCCGATTGGGAAGTCCCGGCGGACCTGGCCCCCACGGTGCCGCTCCGGCGGTTGGGACGGGGGGACCTGCGCGATTTCGCGCGGACCTTGTCCTGCCAGCAGGACATTGCCGCCGACGGAGCGTTCAGCCTCGGCATGCTGGCGCGGTTCGAACCGGTCTTGCGGGAACGCGGCGCGGCGGCCTGGCGCGAGTTGTTCTGGGAGTCCGGAATGATCGGCCAGGCGCTGTACCTGGCCGCCGAGGCCGCCGGGGTGCGCGGCACGGGCATTGGTTGTTACTTCGATGATGTGTTGCATCGCGCGCTCGGTTTGACGGGGCACGATTGGCAGAGTCTTTATCACTTCACCATCGGCGATCCCGTCGAGGACCTGCGGCTGCGCACTACACCACCGTACGCGCATCTGGAGATGGGAGATGGAGGATAGAGGATTGCCGATTGGCGATTTAATCGCGTAAACGGGTTACCCATTAGCGTGAGCGGGCAATAGCGAAAAAGCGTCTCCAAACTGGTAAACAACGCCCGGAACGATTCGCCAGACTGCATCAAAGCGGCATAGGTAATGGCGACCCTACCGGGAATCGAAAACGGTTTAATGGTTTTCGGGAATTTTGCCGGAACGCTATAAAAAGCCGTAGAATCAATGATTTAGTGCGTGTCTCTGTTTTTCGTTCGCGACGTATCGCGACGCATTGCGCGGCGTTATCTGTAGGCAACTGTAGGAAACTTTCCTGCCGGGTTTCTTTCCCGGTCTAGTGGGCGGGCCTGTCGGCATGGCCTCGGCGGTGTCCGCACACCCGGCGGCAATCAAAGCGCGTCCTGGGTTACGCAGCGAATCAGGGCGGCCGGCGTGACATGGTGAGGCAGGGCGCGCATCTGCCGATCATAATTTGCATTGCTTGGCTAGGTTCCAGATTTCACCAGCCTCGCAGACGCCGCATAAGCGAGGCCCGTCGCCGCCGTAGAATTGCAAGAACTGTTTAACGACTGACCACGGCGTTTTAAGTTCCCGCGCCTTCTTTCCTGGTCGCAAGATCCAAAACTTACCGTCATCTGTGCGGCCGATTTTGTGAAGCTCGCCGCGATTCTCGGCTTCAGCCTCGCAGATGATTTCAAACGCGGCTTCGGCTGCGGGCGCTATGATTTCAGCCAAGGCGTCCTTGGCCTCGGCCTGGGTGACGCCGGCAGCCTCGGCAACGGCCAGCGCGAAGTCATCATCAATGGGATTTTCACCCCGTTCAACGCCGTCGAAAAAGCCCTCCCTCATCATGTATGAGTGGTGACGGACTGTGGCAATAAAGTTTGGATGCATAGTTTTCCTTTCGGTGGTTATTTTAACGACACAAGTTTTCCGTTGGTTGAAAATTGTTTCGAGCAAAGCGTGCCGCCAAAAAACTTTGCAGCATCTTCGGGAGCGGCCATGCCGTTGTAATGACGGGCGAGAATCTGTGGCGAATTTCCTAAAACAGTCGCGACAAGTCCAATGTCGCCAGTGTAGGCCAACCAATAACTTGCTGCCGTATGCCTTAAAACGTCCGCGTGCCAGCAATCACCAATGCACTTTCGCAGCGTTCGACGGTCGCGCTTTATGGTGACATGGCTAGGGCAAACCGTAGCGCCGAGGTGCTGGCGCAGAAACGGCACGGCTCGGTCTGGTATCGGCACAAAACGCCAGCGAGTCCTGATCTTTCCCGCGACGATTTGCACCCGCTGCCGTTCAAGGTCAATGTCGGCGCGGTCGAGGCGTTGAATCTCTGCCTCTGGACGCAAACCGCAAAACATCCCAAGCACAAGCCACGGCATTAAGCGCGGCGAGCAATTCTCTAAAAGCGCGTCGGCTTCCGCCGGTGTCAAAATCTTTGGCGGCTTGCAATCAATCGCTATGCGTTCAAGTTGGTCGCATGGATTCGCGGACAGCCAACGCCGCCGAACTGCGAAGGTAAAAAGCGTGCTCAATCGGTTCAATTCCGTCGCCCTGGTAGCGGGCGCGTGAGCGGCTCGCGCCTTAAACCACGCGTCCAGAACTTCAACGGTTATTTGAGCCAATGGAACATCGCCAGTGAATCTTTGGAACTGCGCCAGCATCACGTTTAAGGCTTTGACGTAAATCTGACTTTTGTTTGCCGCCGTCTTTGCGGCCAATAGCCGTTGGATTGCTTCGGCAAGGTTCGGGGCGGGTTGTGGGGCGTTTTGGACTGCGTTCCAGTCGTAGGCCGTCATTGTGCAAGTGTTCATAATCACCCGCCAGTGTATCATAAGAATAAGAATGTCAATTAAAAAGAATTAGAGCCTAGAATGTTAGATTTATAGATATCTAGGCGCTCGCCCGTTTCATTTTACCCCCATATCAGGACAAGGCGGGCGTCAGAAACGTGCGCCAGCGGGCGCTGTGGCACATAGCTGTGGGGCCCTGGCGGGCAGATTTGAAGTCGAAAATCCGCTTGTGATTCTACCGGGTGCGGTTCAGTTTTGGGACGTTAGGTGTCATTCGCGCATCATGGATATTAACGACATTCTGGCCTTGCAGCGAGAAAGTAAACTTACAGACTGCACAAAGCCACAGCTTGAGGCCATGCGGGCAGAGTGCGTCAGGCGTCTCAATTCATTCAATGGTAACATTGCACACGATTTGATTATTGAGATTGACCAGAAGATTCGACAGAAAGACGCGGCGGAGGACCAGATAAAGACTCTTTTTTGGGCGAGATTGGCGGCTTTGGCTGGAGTGGCTGGAGTGGCTGGCGTTGCTCTTGTTGTGGTTCAGATCTGCCAGAGTTGTGCTTCCACTTCAGATACACATTCACAGATTGCAGCACCACATTCAGAACCATTAGTGACGCCACCACCGGCATTAGTTTCGCCAACGAATTACAACGGCATATCCACCAACAAAGCAGCGTCAAAGCTATGATTACAATAGCCATGACACCTAACAATGCGCCGGAGCCAACAGCCACTGCCCGTGCAGTTTCGGATAGGATTGATTTTAGCATATTTATTTTCCTTTCGGTTGCTCGCTCGCGCCGATACGACTTAGGCCGCGCTCAAATCCAGCGCCGTCCAGAGTTGCTTCGCCAACGAGCCTAAGGACCATGATTTAATCCTTTCAAAGTTGTGTTTTGAAACCCGCGCTTAATTAAAAACCCGACAACGCTCTATGCCTAAAAACGTTGCCGGGCCAGCCAACTGAATCCCCGGTCGCCAGAAATAGAAACAAAAACTAGCGCCCGGGAAATTGTTAATTAAGACCCGCGCCGAAACAGTCGGCGCGGGCTTAACCGGCCAAACAACGCTCCGTTGCAAACGTTGACCAGCCTAACCAATCGAATTCCCCGGCCACGCCAGAGTCCGAAAAAAAACTGGCGAGTCGGGAAAGTGTTTAATTGAGGCCAACAATTTGGGCGAATGCCAACGGTCGGTAAACCGCCAAAGTTAATCTTTCCTCCGCCCTGATTGCGATGCGATTGAACTGAAAATCGGAAGCATCCGAATTCGATGTTTCAATCGTAAGGCCCTGACGCCTGTAAATGGTCGCTCCCAGCGTGAATGCGCCAACCAGACACGTCCCCTGCGCAATGAATGTAGTTAAAACGGTAGGAAGTTGCCAGATCGTCTGTCGAGGTGTGAATTGCTGGCCATAAGAATTCTGGAATAAGCCGCCCGAGTAGTATTGGCCGTTCCTATCTTTCATTAAGACTAAATTTTGGAAGTCCACGGGGTGCATCACTATCGCGGACGGCTCGACAAAGGCACCGCTGCGAATCTTGGTGATTCCCTTCAATATGGCGTCCGGGACAGTGTCCCCACCTTGAGGCTGGGTTTGAATTCCTGGCGTGTTCAAAACACCAGTGATGCGCGCGCCAGTGCCATCCCCATTAAGCAGTTCAGAATCTTCTTTGGCTTGGATTTGATAGGCCAGCCGTGAATTGAAATAATCCCGCGCGCCAGCGACATCATCCAATAATTCTTCTGTGATCCGGCCAATGACTGCAATTTTTCTGACCGGACTGTCAACTTCGGTCAGGTCCCACGTCGCTTCAGGTTTCTGGCCTTCTTCCGCGACGGCGGCGGCGGCGTTGGTGAAAGAATTCTCACGAATCCAGCGCACGGTTGCATTTTGTGTCGGTGACTCATGGAATAAATCGCCAACCATGGGGAGCTGAACTCCTTTTTCAATTACCCCAGGAACTTTGTCAATGGAAGTGAGGCCGGCCGTTAAACCGGTGGCCCGGCTAAGTTTTCCAACGTCCTCGAAGGTAAATGTCGCGTGCCGGCTGCCCTTGGATTCACAAAATTTCTTGAAATCCGGTGAGCTGACCAAGCGTTGTCCAATAGTTGAGCCGTAATAATTCGGCGCTTGTGTTATATTTTGCATTCTACCAACGCGGTAGAAGAGGCTTTTATTAAGTTCGGCCCCGAGAGTGGGCGAATTTGTCGCGCAAGAGCTTGAATTCCGCGTATAGGCTGATTAAGTTCTGACATATAGCCGCCGGGGAGATTTTTAACTTTTCGGCCAGTTCTTTTTGGTTTTTGAATTCCGAATGCCCCAGGAAAAAGCCAATCAGCCGAGCGCGGCGGCCTGCCCGTTCAACGGTTTTTCCGGCGTTGATCAATCCCAACATCGCAAGCGCGCCGTCGGCCCAAAGTTTGACCTGCTCTGAATCTGTGACGCCGCCCTCCAACGCATCAAAATCAAACGGCGTGACGGCGCATCGCTCGCCATTCTCGAACGCAACACCACATTCGCCGTGAATGGCTGGCTTGTGTTGGATGGTGGCGTCCGGGTGCAAGCGCGGGGATTATGAATCTGCAGTCATGGTTTTTTCTCTGGCGAGCTGATAACGGCCGCCACGGTTACCTGACGCCTGAGTGTCCCAGCAGGGACCCGCGACCCACTTGGCCCTCTTTGTTCTGTTCTCATGCACCAGAAGTGGTTGCGTTTTGGTTGCGAAATGGTTGCGCTCGAATGTTACGCGATAGGCTGCTGGTAACACGGTAAGGCCGATGGCACGGAAGCCCGCTGCATTGGCCTGTGCTATCACGGTGACAAGCCGGCTTGCTGCTACCGTCTGCGGTTGCGAGTAATCCGGGAGCGTGGGCAAGGTTGGTTGTGTCGGCGTCATACGCGGCGTTCATCGTCCTGCTGTTCCGGCCATTCGATGATCAATCGAACTTTGGCGTCGAGACGTTCAAAAGCTGTCACGGTTCCGCCGCGCTGGTTTATGATGAAGGTCTGAAGTAAAAGCGCTTCAGGGCGGACAAGGAGTTGCTTCGGCTGGCTGGCGGAAATGGTTTGTGGCGTTTTCCCGGTCGGCTGGCGGTGGCGGTATCCTAAAGGATTACCGCCAGCCAGCCTTTGCCGGTGGCGGGAATTGTCTGGCGAGTGGCGGAATTGAATTTCCGCCAGTTGCCTATTGGTTGAGAATCGCTTTGCCTTCATTGGTGATTGCTTGTTTTGCCCGGCTGCCTTCGCCGATGGTTTTAATCCAGTTTTTACGGCGCATTTCCGCCAGATAAGATTCCAGCGTCTTTCGGGGTATTTCCGCCAGTCGCGCCCATTCACTCACTGAAACCGGATTTGCCGCGTCGTTATTGGTGATTGCAGCCAATAGCTTCGTCGGGTCATGCTCTCGCTTGCGCCCGGCTGTTTGCTTCAAGTCCGCCGGGTCAAGTTGTTCGTCGCGTTCCATGAGCGGAAATTTCCATGAGACAACAAATGGGGCAACAGGCGCGAAGTTCCGCAGTATTGGTTCAACAGCGAAGCTGTCCGGCTGTTCGTGCTTCGTGAAAATCAAAAGGCTGTCCGGGTCGCGGGCAAAAACCCCGCTGCCGCTGATTCTGTCCTGCGCTTCTTTCCCGGCGGCGTTGCCTTTTGCGAAGTGGCAACCATAGGCAACCGCCGCGCCGGTTTCGACGGCGAGCCGTTCAAGGGAATTGAGCAACGCGGCCACGTCACCGGCGGCGTTCTCATCCGTGCTTCCGTAAAATTTGTAAATCGGATCGCAAACGGTAAGCGCGAAGTTTTCACGGCGGGCGCGTTCAATGATACGCGGGACAATCTGGCGAAAGTCGGCAGCATAGCCGCGCAGATTCCAAAGGATAATTTGGCCGGGCTGTATCTCGACGCCTTTGGCTTTTGCAACGGCGGCAATGCGGCGTTGCCATGCGTGCGGTTGAATTTCAAAATTGAGAAACAAAACTTTGCCTTGTGCCGTCGAGCGGCCTAACCAGTCCGCGCCGGTCGCAACAGAAATTGCCAGATCGAGCAAACACCAGGTCTTAAACGCCTTTGACGAGCCGCCGAAAGCCAGCTTGCTTCCTTTGTGCAAAATTCCGGCGACAAGTTCAGCGGGCGGATCAATCGGCTGTGCGAGAAAAACGGCGGCGTCAATCAGTTCGGGCAATTCGACAATCAAAGCCGGTTTGCTGAAAGCGGATTTGACGCAACCGTCCGCCTCGGCCTCTGGCAGTGGTGGGGTGCATTTCGCGGCGAAGCCTCGGACGACGGCGCGTGCCTCGGCGGGCGTCTGTCCTTTGTCTCGACATTCACAAGCCAGCTTGAAAGCGTTGTTGTTCCGTTCGCCGATCTCCGCGCCGTTGAGCGGTTGCACGCTGGCAACGGTTGCCAAGTCGAGCGGCACGGCCTCGGCATTGTAAAACGCGGCGGGGTCGTGACTGACAAAACAAAGGCGAGCAATATCCTTCGCGGCCTCGTCAACTTGTGCGTTGTAATAGCTGACGACGTGGGCGCGGACGGCGTTGAAATTTTGATGATGCTCTTTAGCATCGGCGGCGACGGGCACACGGAAAACGATTTTTATTCCTGTCCCTGACGGCGACACAAAAGCGGCGACAGCGTGCGGGTCGCGCCTTGCGGTGTCGTGAAGCTCGGCGATGCGTTCGGGGATTTTATCAATGTCGGCGCAAAGCAAGCCGCTGAATTTTTCAATGCCCTCTTTTTTTCGGCTGGTGAATTTTCCCGTCCAAAGAATAGCGGGCAAAGCTCTTTTCAGCCTGTCCGCTTCATCGCCGCTGGCCTTGCGGAGCGCGGCGATTTGCTCCCCCCATTTGCCGGATTGAATGTCAGCGATTGCGGCGGTTGGCGACGTGTGGCTCGCAATTATGTTGCTGGTGGCGCGGCCAAAGGAAATCGAATCATTCATCGCACCCCCCTTTCCAAATTCCAGTGGTGATCTTCGCACTTCGTGAGGATGCAAATAAGCTCGCTGAAAGATTCTTCCCATGGACGATCAAGCATCCTCTCCGCCAGAAGTTTTATTTTTTCGATTTCCCTCAAAATGCGCCGGGCATCTTCAGCCGTTGGCTTTTCCTTTTCCAGCAAGTCGCCCGCGTCAAAAATTTCCTTCATCGCGGCGTGGATTAACTGTTCCGCCGTCTTTGGTTCTGCCGGCGCTGGCGTGTAGCTCTCTTGGTCGCCCGTGAATTTCTCAACCTGAAGCTGGCCTACGCCGGAAAGCATGCGGTAAGCGTCCGTGATTTGTAAATCGGACATTGTGTCCGATTTGAATTCATCGCGTCTTTGAAATATGCCGCCATAGCGCCGTGCCGTCCTTTCATCAAACGGCAGATTCTTTTCTACCCACGGCAACCACTCGCCGTGTTTCAAGCTGGCTTTTATGCCGGTCAATAATTCGCCGACGCGGATCGCCTTTTGCAGCGTCATGCGTGCATCGGAAATCAGGGATTGATGCAGCGACAAAACTTCAGCCAGCGATTTTGAAACGGTTGGCAGGATTTCCGGTGCGCGGGCGATGGGTGCCAGGGTCAAATCATTCATCGCGTCCCCCAAATTTCTTCCCGCCTTTTCCCGCCAACCGCTTGTGCGGCTCCCATCCGGCGCGGATAAATTTTTCGATCTTCCGCTTGCCCGAATTGGACATTTTAGACCAGCGAAGAAAACTTTTCACGCAACACCTCGCCTGATGGCGACGACGTGCCGGGCAATCCACTTGTCCAGATCGTCACGCCGGATGCGGATAACTTTCGCGGTGACTCGGATGAAGGGAAGTCCGCGCCTCATGCGCCAGTCACGCACCGTGCGTGATTCAATTCCGCCGATGTAGGCGGCGGCGGTTTCGTCCGTTAAAAGTTCGGCGTTGGTGTTGGTTGCTGGCGTCGGTTCAATCGTGTTTTCCGCGCCACCGATCCGGGTTTTTTGTGATTTTGATTTCACTAAAAAGGCGCGCAAAGTCAATTTACGACACGCCGCGAAACGGTTTAATCGGCTTAAAACTCAATAAACAAAAGGGGATTGTAACGGAAAGTGGATTTTTTATTATGTCACCAAGCGGAGATACATGAAGCTGGCAGAACTGCCAAAAGGTGACCGGCAGTCACTATTTCTTAACTGCAAATCAATGACTTGTGCCTAGCTGAAGTTCCAAAAACGAAAGGCAATGCGTCATCCTCTCTTGCAAATCAATGACTTAAGGCTGTCAGAATTGCCCAAATCTTCACGGCGGGAAATGTTTTTGAATTGTAAATCAACCACTTATGCACGCGGCCTTTGGTTCGGGTAAATTCATTTTATCCGGGCGCGGGCGTGAAAATCTTGGCTCACGGCATTTCCCGTTGGCAGTGACGCCGTAGCAGATAATTTCGACCACGTCGCCAATGTTAATTTGTCTGCCCGCCACTGAACACCATCCCCGGTCTATTCCATTTTCCAAAAGCCGAATGGAGCGTTTGACCGGGTGAATTTCGGTGACGATGCAATCATGGGTTTCGCTGCGTTTTATTTTCACCCAATCAAATCCGAAATGAGCGGCAAACGGCTTGGCAACCACGCCTTCGCCGCCGTCGCGTAACACGGCCTCAATAAATTCCGCGCCGTGTCCCTCTGGCGCGGTGTTCACGCCAGCCTCACGCGCAATCTGCCGCATGGCCTCGCGGCGTTCCGTCCAGGCTCTGCGCCGCACGTCCTCACCGTAGGCGACGGGGCAATCAAAGGCGAAAAAATGACCGCCGTGCATGGCCTCGCCGATGATGATCGAGTCGGCAATTTCCTGCTGCTGCCAGCAACCGTCCATTTTCCGAGACAAGTGCCAGCCGCGCCAGTCGAAGGCGAGCGCGGATTTCAAATCGCAAGTGCGATAATCAGGGCGCGGGATGTTCATTTCGCAGCCTTTGGTTCGGGTTTGATTGAAAACCATTTCTTTGCATCGTCCGCCGTCACCAATTCTCTGTAGTGGCCGAAAATCATTGCCGGACTATTGCCAGCCTCTAGCGCGACTTGCGCGACGTTTTGAATAGAAGCGCAGCGGTAGGAAATGAAGCTGTGCCGGAGCGCGTTATGTTTCCACGGCACGGCGGCGAGCGCGGCGGTTTTCGTCCGCTTGGAAATTTCCCTTTGCAGTTCGTGGAAATAGGCGCGCGAGTGCGGAAAGATTTTGCCTTTTTTCTTCGCGGCGGCTTTCAACCATGCGGCAAGGTTCGGCAGAATCGGCACAATGCGGCGGCTAGCGGTCTTGGCGTTGGCGGCGGTGATCTCAATGTGCCCGCGTCCAAGTTTCACGTTTTGCCAGTCGAGCCGCATAACCTCGGCGGAGCGCAAACCGGCGAAAGATTGAATCGCCAAAACGGGTTTGAAACTGTCCGGCGCGGCGGCGAGCAACCTGGCGACTTCATCCGGCGTGTAAATTTCAATCGCCTCGCTGTTTTTCGTTTTGATTTTTTCGGTTGCCGTCACCGGGTTTTCGCCTCTGGCGATGTAACCGCGTGCCTCTGAGAATTTGAAAAGTGCGCTGGCGCTGTTTCGGAAATTGCGGACTGTGCGCGGCGCGGCGTCCATGCCGTCAAGCCATCCCTGAATGTCGGCGGTTGTCACGCTGTCCACATTCACGGAAAACTTTGTTGCCAGTTTCGCCAGCCGGTTTTTCAAATCCTCAACGTAACGTGCGCTGGCCTTGCGGTTGGTTTTCAGTTCAATCAATTCGTCGGCAACTTCGCGGACGGAGCGGGCCGGGCGTTCGGTTGGATTGCGCCGGATGAAGTCTTGCGCTGCCGTGGCAATCTTATCCGTGCCTAGAATCTTCACGGCCTCGACGTAGTGCGCGGCGACAAGTTCAAGCGGCGTGTCCAGTCCGGCCTCGTTTAGCAATTCAATGGCGCGGCCAAAGCTCGCGGACGCGCGGCTGTCCATCTGTGCGGCGACAACTTCGCCGGATGAAAGTCGCCGGGCTATAGCCTCGGCCTCGGCGACGGCGCGGTCGAGAATGTTAAAAGAGCGCAACCGGCGCGTGCCGTTCGATTTGTCCGCAACTTCAAAAACGGTGTAGGTGTAGCCATTCACTTTTTTTGTGCGGCTGTAAATATCCACGGTGCAATTTCCAAACGTAACGGATCGGACTCTGCCGCCCGTGTCCGTCTGCCTTGTTTTCAGCTTTGTATTCATGTCAACAAACTGTAGGCAAACCGTAGGCAAATGTCAACTTTTAAGTTTTCCTAAAATGGCAAACCGCTATTTAAGCCTGTATTTACAAGGTTAAAATGATGTTTTGAAGTGGCGACCCTACCGGGAATCGAACCCGGGCTCCCACCGTGAAAGGGTGGTGTCCTAACCGCTAGACCATAGGGTCGTCGAAGGGGCGTAAATATATTCATCGCGCACGCACTGTCACGCAAATTCACCAAAAACAGACGGCATCGCCCGCAACTTGACACAACCACCACGCTGACAGAGGTACGCGGCTGGAAGCCGCGTTCACTGGCAGCCAAGATGGCCGCCGCTACAGTGGCGGCACACTTCCAGCGTGCAGTGATGGCGGCATCCTGCCACCAGTGGGTGTGAGTGCTACGAAGAACGCGTCGGGTTTCGGATTTTGAAGTGAGACTCCTTACATCGTCTCCTACCGGTTAAATTCAAGTTTGCTTCAGCCGGTTTTTTCCAATAGGCTGCATTGATTCTGGAATGAAAATTTTTATTGATGGCAAGTATTACGACGAACGCAACGCGAAGATCTCGGTCTTCGATCACGGGCTGCTTTATGGTGACGGGATTTTTGAGGGCATTCGCGCCTATCACGGCCGCGTGTTCAAACTCAAGGAACACATTGACCGGCTGTTTTATTCGGCCAAGGCAATCCTGCTTGAAATTCCGATGTCGTCCGCGCAAATCACGCGCGCAACTGTCGAGGTGTGCCGGGAAAACAAAATCCGCGACGGCTATATCCGGCTGGTGGTGACGCGCGGCGTGGGCACGCTCGGTTTGAACCCGAAGAGTTGCAAACGTCCATCGGTCATCATCATCGCCGACAAAATCCAGCTTTATCCGGCGGGAGTTTACCAGCGCGGTCTGGACATCATCACGGTGCCGACGACGCGCAATTTGCACAGCGCGCTCAACCCGGCCATCAAGTCGCTGAATTATCTCAACAACATCCTCGCCAAAATCGAGGCGAACAACGGCGGTTGCGAGGAGGCGGTGATGTTGAACGCGGAAGGTTTCGTGGCCGAATGCACGGGCGACAATTTGTTCATTGTGAAAAACGGCGCGCTGCTCACGCCGCCGCTGTCGGCGGGCGCGCTCTACGGCATCACGCGGCGGACGGTGATGGAACTGGCCGAAGAATCCGGCTTGAAGGTGTCCGAGCCGAACCTGACGCGATACGATTTGTTCAGCGCGGATGAATGTTTTTTGACGGGCACGGGCGCGGAAATCGTGCCGGTGGTGAAAATTGACGGGCGGGTCATCGGCACGGGCAAACCCGGCCGGGTCACGCGCCGGCTGGAGGATGAATACCACGCCTTGACGAAAGTCTCCGGCGAGCCGATATACAAATAGCGTTATGCAGTGCTCCAATTGCAAAGAAAAGCCGGCGACGGTGCATCTGACCCAAATCGTGGGTGACAAGATGCAGAAGCTGGATTTATGCGAGGATTGCGCCAAAGCCAAGGGCGTGAATGATCCGGGGGGTTTCGCGCTCGCGGATTTGATGCTCGGCCTCGGGGTGTCGCAGGAGATGGAAAAATCTTCCGGCGGTGTGGAAATCAAGTGTCCGCGCTGTGGTTTCACGCAGGCGGACTTCAAAAAATCGGGACGGCTCGGTTGTCCGGAGTGTTATAAAACCTTTGCGGAGGGCCTGGAAGGTTTGCTCAAGACGATGCACAAAGGCACGCGGCACGCGGGCAAAGTGCCGGAAGCGTTGCGGGAATCACGCGAACAGGCCGACCGGCTCAAATCGCTGCAAAAGAAACTGGACAAGGCCATCAAAGAGGAAGATTTCGAACAGGCCGCCCAATTGCGCGATGAACTGAAGCAACTGACCCCGCGCGGGACGGGTTTGACGGTGACGTGAGCCATGGACATCCACAAATTTCTCGTTTCACCCGCTGAGACCGCGCAACGGCACGGCCCGCACGACCGGATTGTCATGTCGAGCCGCGTCCGGCTCGCGCGCAATTTGAAGGACGCCACGTTTCCCGGCTGGGCGAAAAAGCCGGAGCGCGTTCGCGTGTTTGATTTGATCCGTCCGGCGGTCGAAAGTTTGCCGGAAATGAAGGACGCTTTTTCCGAGGCGATGGACAATCTCAGCGCGCTCGACAAACAGATTCTGGTCGAGCGGCATTTGATCAGCCGCGAACACGCCGCGAAAAGTTCCGGCAGCGGCCTGGTGCTGAACCGCGACGAAACTTTTTGCGTAATGATCAACGAGGAGGATCATTTGCGGATGCAGGCATTGCGTCCCGGTTTGCAATTGCGGCAGGCGTGGAGCGCGATTGATCATCTGGATTCCGAGCTGGAGAAAAAACTCGATTACGCCTTCAACAACGACCTGGGTTACATGACCGCGTGTCCGACCAATCTGGGCACGGGCATTCGCGTGAGCGCGATGCTGCATCTGCCGGGACTCGTTTTGGCCGAGCAGATCAATCCGATCATTCAATCGGTCAACAAGCTTGGCCTCGCGGTGCGCGGACTTTACGGCGAAGGCACGGAAGCGCTCGGCAACATTTTCCAGGTGTCGAATCAAATGACGCTCGGCGAAAACGAAATAACCATTGTCGAGCGGCTGGACAAGGTTTTGTCCCAAATCATCGAGCACGAGGAAAACGCGCGGCAGACGCTTTTGGAGAAAAAACCGAAGGTTGTTTACAACCACATTGGCCGCGCCTACGGCATTTTGGCCAACGCGCACAGCATTTCGTCGAAGGAAACGATGAACCTGCTTTCGCTCATGCGGCTGGGCGTGGACATGGACTTGTTTCCTGGCACGCAACGTGCGTTGGTGGATGAGTTGTTCATCCTGACGCAGCCGGCGCATTTGCAGAAACAGCTTTCGGACAAATTGTCCGCCGAGGAACGCGATTTGATTCGCGCCGACATGCTGCGTGAACGTTTGAAAAATGTGGGCCGTCCGGTGGCAAAACATTTTGGCGCGCCGGGGATGGGATTGGACAAATCGGCCAATTAGCAGCAGAATAGAGCGAGTATGAGCGACGAAGCCATGAGCAATTTCACGCCGCGCGCACAACAGGTGCTTGCGCTGGCGCGCAAGGAAGCCGACCGGTTCAATCACAATTTCCTCGGCACGGAGCATCTGTTGCTCGGCCTGATCAAATTGGGACAGGGCGTTGCTGTCAACGTGCTCCAAAAAATGGGTCTCGACCTCGAAACCGTCCGCATGGAGGTCGAGAAACAGGTCGGCACCGGCCCCGACCAGAAAATGATCGGGAACATTCCTTACACACCGCGCGTGAAAAAAGTCCTCGCGCTCGCCTCCAAGGAAGCCAAGGCGCTCAATCACACTTACGTCGGCACGGAACACATTTTGCTCGGCCTGCTCCGCGAGGGCGACGGTGTCGCCGCCAAGGTGCTCAAAAATCTCGACGTGGACATCGAGCAAGCGCGGCAGGAAATTTTGAGGGAGCTGGATCCGAATTTCACCGGCGAGGAATCGTCCATTCCCGAGGCCGGAGAAAAAGGGCCGGGTGCGGGGCCGGAGAAAAAGGGCGAAGTCAAAACGCCCGCGCTCAAGGCGTTTGGCCGCGACCTTACGGAAATTGCGCGCAAAGGCGACCTGGATCCGGTCATCGGCCGCAAAAACGAAATCGAGCGCGTCATCCAGATTCTTTGCCGCCGCACCAAGAACAATCCGGTTTTGCTCGGCGAAGCGGGTGTGGGCAAGACGGCCATCGTCGAAGGGTTGGCGCAGGAAATCGCCAGCGGCAACGTGCCGGAAATTTTACGCGACAAGCGCGTCGTCACCCTTGATCTCGCGCTCATGGTCGCGGGCACGAAGTATCGCGGCCAGTTTGAAGAGCGCATCAAGGCCGTCATGGACGAGATTCGCCGCGCGAAGAACGTCATTTTGTTCATTGACGAATTGCACACCATTGTCGGCGCCGGTTCGGCGGAAGGCACGATGGACGCTTCGAACATCATCAAACCCGCGCTCAGCCGCGGCGAGATGCAATGCGTCGGCGCCACCACGCTCAACGAATACCGCAAATACATTGAGAAAGACGCCGCGCTCGAACGCCGTTTTCAATCCGTCAAAGTCGAAGCCCCTTCGGTGGACGAAGCGGTTTTGATTTTGAAAGGCCTGCGGCGCAAATACGAAGATCATCACAAGGTTGAATTCACGGACAAAGCCGTCGAAACCGCCGTCAAATTGTCCGACCGTTACATCACCGACCGGTTTTTGCCGGACAAGGCGATTGACGTGATGGATGAATCCGGTTCACGGGCGCGCATCGGCACGATGACGCGGCCACCGGAGACCAAGGCGCTCGAGATTGAGATTGAGGAAATCAAAACCAAAAAGGAACGCGCCATCAAGAACCAGGATTTTGAAGGCGCGGCCTCGATGCGCGACAAGGAAAAGCAGGCGAAGGAAAAACTGGAGTCCATGCTCGCCGCGTGGCGCGTCAGCCGCGAGGAAAAGCGCGTGGTGGTGGACGAGGACGACATTTTTCACGTTGTCGCCAAATGGACCGGCATTCCGATCAAGCGCATGGGACAGGATGAAACGCAACGATTGCTCACCATCGAAAGCGAGATGGAAAAGGTCGTCATTGGCCAGCGCGAAGCCGTTTCCGCGATTTGCAAGGCATTGCGCCGTTCGCGTGCGGATTTGAAAGACCCGCGCCGGCCCATCGGCACGTTTTTGCTGCTGGGCCCGACCGGTGTCGGCAAAACGCTTTTGGCCAAGACCATGGCCGAGCAGATGTTCGGCGACGCGAAATCGCTCGTTTCCCTCGACATGAGTGAATACATGGAGAAATTCAACGTCTCGCGCCTCATCGGCTCGCCGCCGGGCTACGTTGGTTACGAGGAAGGCGGCCAGCTCACCGAAAAAGTGCGCCGCAATCCCTACTCCGTCGTGCTCTTCGACGAGATTGACAAGGCGCACCCGGACGTGTGGAACATCCTGTTGCAGATCCTGGAAGAGGGCAAACTGACCGACAACATCGGGCGCGTCGTCAACTTTCGCAACTGCATCATCCTGATGACTTCAAACGTCGGCTCGGACGTCATCAAACGCACGTCCACGCTCGGTTTCTCGCCCATCAGCGACGAGGCCAGCTACGAAAAAATGCGCGAACGGATCATGGACGAGGCCAAAAAGACGTTCCGCCCCGAATTCCTGAACCGCCTGGACGACCTGATTGTGTTCCGTTCGTTCACCAAGGCCGATCTCATCCAAATCCTCGACTTGGAAGTCGGGAAAGTTTTGGAACGGCTCCGCCATAAAAACATCCGGCTCGAACTCGATAAAAAGGCGAAGGACTTTCTCGTTGAGAAAGGCTATGACCCGCAATACGGCGCGCGTCCCATGCGCCGCTCGGTGGAACGTTTTCTCGAAGACCCGCTGGCCGAGGAAATTCTCAAGGGCAATTTGCATGCCGGCGAGCCAATCATTGTCACTTCCGACAAGGAGAAACTCGTCTTCAATCAAACGGCCGCCGCTGCGGGCGCGCTGTCGAGTTAGACGCCCGGCATTCGGAGGGATGAGATCACCATGCAGAACAACATCCCAACTCGAGAAGAGATCAAGCGACGAGCTGGCAGGATGCTCATGCTTCTCTATACCGGCTATTTGGGACTGGCGGTTTATCTCTACATCCTGATTCGCGGATCGGTGCTGGCGTACATTGCGATGTGCGCGTTTTTGGGACTTATGCTGTACTTGTGCTTCAGGATATATTTTAGAGTTGTACGATAATGAAACGCCCGCCGACTATGAGGGTTCAGATGTCAAGCGTTAGGCGAAAGATTTCATCTTTTCTTCAAAGCGTTTTTTGTTTTCCCGTAGCGTCTCCGTCCGTATCTGCGTTCCCCGATTGGGGGAAGCTCATTCTCCCATCCGTGCTGTTAAACCCGAACTCCGAAGTTGCCCGGCGTGGGTAGTGGTGACGCCTCGTCACCACCGCGTGGCGGCGACGCCCCCGTCGCATTTTTTCCGACGCCGGAAAAGACGCCGAGCAAACGGCGACGAGGGCGTCGCCAGCTTCGGAGTTCGGGTTAAATCCACTTCCGAATGGCCGCTTGCCCGGCGGCTTTATGCCTTTAAAATCAAACTATGACGCAAAGGCAATTTTTTGACTGGCAGACGGCGGGCGGCGGCGGCGATGTCTCGCTGCTCGTCGAGACGCTGGAACGCCGTGAAATCCCGTGGTGCATGATCGGTGGGCTGGCCGTCAACCATTGGGCGAAGGAACCGATGGCGACGGCGGACGTGGGCGTGGTCATTGTGGCGGAACGCGTCGAGGAAGCGGTGAAGGCGTTGCGCGCGGCGGGTTTTACTTCAAAATCCCGTAGCAGCCGAGGTAACGAAGCTCATTCTTCAAGAAATTTAGAGCCTCCTCACGTCGGCTGCTACAAAGGCCGGTCGAAAGTGCTGGTGCAAATCAGCACGGAAGATTTTTACCGCGAATTTCCCGAACGCTCCGTGCCGGCGGACATTCATGGCATCCTCATGCGCGTGGCGAGTTTGCCGGACACGTTGCGCGGAAAAATTCTTGCCTGGCAGGACCCGGAGCGCCGCGCCAGCAAACGGCAAAAGGATCTGCTGGACATTATGCGCCTCGTCGAAGCGCATTCCAAACTCCGCAAATTGCTGCCCGCTGACCTGGCGAAGAAAATCAAAGGGTGATCTTCGGAATTGCCGCTTGCACCGTCCATTTCCGCGTTTAACCTGTCAATGTGGCTGGGTTCACTGACCGACATTTCTTTTTGCTCGCCGTTGCGATTTACGGTTTGAGCATGATTTACTCGGTTTTCCTGTGGCGAAAAGGGTTTCGCAAGGATGACCACGTGAATTATCTCCTGCTGCTCGCCGCGTTCGGGCTGCACACGATCGCCATGTTCCAACGCGGCTTTTCGCTCAACCAATGCCCCGTCAACAACCTTTATGAGGCCACCACGTTCCTGCTCTGGGCGCTCGTGGTCGCCTACCTCGTCATCGGGCTGTTGCCGCGGCTGAAATTTCTTGGCGCGTTTGCGTCGCCGGTTTTGTTCGCGATCGGCGTGTTCGCTTTGATGCCCGCGCTTGACCCGCCGCGCGGGCCGCAACCGGAATTTTCCGGCGCGTTGACCAGTCTGCATGCCGCGACAATTTCGCTTGCCTATGGCGCGTTTGGGCTCGGCGCGGTGGCGGCGGGAATGTTTTTGACACAACAGCACGATTTGAAATTCCACAAACTTCGCGCCGTGCTGTCGCTGCTGCCGCCGATTCAACGGCTCGAAATCGTCGCCAGCCGGCTGGTGTTGGCCGGGCTGGTGCTTTTTACCATCGGACTCGAGGCCGGCGGACATTTGCCCCGGCCCGAAGGCGTCAGCTATTGGCAGGATTCGAAAGTCGTCTGGTCCATCTTGATGTGGCTGGTCTATCTGGCGCTGCTCGTGTTGCACCGGGTTTTCCCGCAATCGAGCCGCCGCTTTGCGTCCGGTGTCATTGGCGCGTTCGCATTCCTGCTCCTCACCTTTTGGGGCACGAACCTGCTCTCGACCCTGCATCATCCATGAACAGAATGTGGCAAGTGACAAGTGGCAAGTGGCAGGAGACGGACCTGTGCTGGACACATCTTGTCACCCGTCACCTGTCTGTCGGCCGAAGCCTCGGCGAAGGCTGGTCACCCGTCACCCCTTACGCATGAACGTCGTCGTTATCGGCCTGAGCCACCATTCGTCGCCCGTTGAACTGCGGGAACGATTCGCCTTTGCCGAGGCGAAAATTCCCGATGCGCTCAAATCGCTGCGCGAATCCGGCATCGCCGGCGAAGCCGTGATTCTCTCAACGTGCAACCGGGTGGAAATTTACGCCGCGACCGCGCTGGAACCCGCCCGGGCGTTTGTTGAGTTGAAGAATTTTCTGACGACATTCCACGGTTTCACCAAGACAGGTGAAGCGCAAACTGACATCCATGCGCAATATTCTTCTCCCTCTCCTCAACGAGGAGAGGGCAGGGGCGAGGGAGTTGAGCCGGACAATTTGGGCGTCGCAGAGCTCCGCCCTCCGAAAGTCGCGCTCGACAATGAACTCTACACGCTGGCCGAACCGCAAAGCCTGCAGCACCTGTTCAAAGTCGCGTGTGGGCTGGACTCGATGGTGCTCGGCGAGACCGAAATCCTCGGCCAACTTAAAAAGGCTTACGACCTCGCATTCCGGCACCGCCACACCGGCGCGCGTTTGAACAAAGCGTTTCAACGCGCGTTTCACGTTGCCAAACACATTCGTACCGAGACGAACATCCAACGCGGCAGCGTGTCCGTGGCGTCGGTCGCGGTCGAGTTGGCGGAGAAAATTTTCAGTTCGCTCAACGACCGCGAAGTGCTGGTCATCGGCGCCGGTGAAACGAGCGAGAAAACCGCGCGCGCCCTGCTTTCGCGCGGTGCGCGCAGCATCATCGTGGCCAATCGTTCGCATGACCGCGCAGTGGCACTGGCCAATGAACTCGGCGGACGCGCCGTGCAGTTCGACGATTGGGCAGGGGAGTTTCAAAAAATTGACATCGCCATCAGCAGCACGTCCGCGCCGCATCACATTCTCGACCGCGCCCGGCTGGAGCCGTTGATGAAGCTGCGCCATTACCGGCCGTTGCTGCTCATTGACATTGCCGTGCCCCGCGACATTGATCCCGAAGTGAATTTTCTGGAGAACGTTTATCTTTACAACATTGACGACCTCCAGGCCATTGCCGACGACCACCTGAAGCTGCGCAGGGAGGAAATTGCGCGGTGCGAACAAATCATCGCTGAGAAAGTGAAGGTGTTGTTGGACGCGAAAAGTTTTCAACCACGGATCCCACAAAGCGAGACGGATGGACACGGATACAAAACCCTCGCAGACCCCGCATGAAAAAGGTGGTTAAGTTCTCTTTTCATCCGTGTTAATTCGTGTTCATCTGTGGTTAAATAAATGGCTTCCGAACGACCCATTATAATTGCCACGCGCGGCAGCGCGCTGGCGCTCGCGCAGGCTAACCTGATCGCCGCGCAATGCCGTGAAACATTTTCACGGCTGCGCTTCGAGCTGAAAATCATCAAGACCACCGGCGACAAATTACAAACTGCATCGCTGGCGAAAAAGGGCGAGAGTTTGCCAAAAGGTTTGTTTACGAAGGAACTCGAAGTCGCGCTCGTCAAAGGCCACGCCGACCTCGCCGTGCACAGTCTGAAGGATTTGCCGACCGATTTGCCCGCCGGACTCACGCTCGCCGCCACACCCAAACGCGCCGACGTCCGCGACGTGCTGATTTACCGCGACGCCGAATTCATCAAGACCCGCGCTGCAGACATCGCCTCCGCCGACTGGGTGCCGGGCCAGGACGCACTACGCGGTTTCAAACCACACCTGAAACTAAAGGATTTGCCGAAAGGCGCGACCATTGCCACCAGCAGCACCCGGCGCAAGGAACAATTGCTCGCGGCACGGCCGGATTTGAACGTGGTCGAGATTCGCGGCAACATCACCACGCGCATGCAAAAGGTTGCCGAGCGCGGTGAACTGGACGCGACGGTGCTCGCGCTGGCCGGNNGTGCCGGACGGTTTGCTGGCGACGGTTCTGGACGTGGACGTGATGCTGCCCTGCGTAGGGCAGGGGGCCATCGGCATTGAAATTCGCGCGGACGACGAGCGCATCGCCAAAATCTGCGAGCGGCTGAACCATTTCAACACGTTTCAATGCGTGACAGCGGAGCGGGCGTTTTTGCGAGCGATGGGCGGCGGCTGCCAGAGTCCGGTGGCCGCCTATGCCGAAATCAGCGGCAGCCGGATGGAGATGCGCGCGGTGTCATTCCGTGAAGGACCGGCCAAACGCAGCGAAGGAAAACGTCCGGTGGCCGAAGCGGCGGTTTTGGGTGAGGAACTGGCGGTGGAATTGAAATAAATTTGCAGCCTTTGTCCGGCAATGTTGTGGGGTCATTCCACCGGCAACTTCATCTGAACAGCCAACTTTTCCGAGCGCCAGCGGCGCGGCATAATTGTAGTTGTTGGCCGCAAACATTCACAAGCTCCATAGGAGCGACATCAGAGAATATGCTGCTCCTACGGAGCTTGGAAATTCTCTTCGCAGACGACTACAAAGATGCCGCGTCTACGGCGCTGGGCCGGATGGAAACGTTCTGGACGAACTTTTTTGTCAGGCGCAGAGTCAAAACCGTGAAACGAGACCTGCTGCAAGGCTTGCAGCACATTATCTGGTAGGTCACAAAAACATGGATATCAATTCACTTGATCCTGCGTTACGTGCTCGACTACCGAAAGGCAAAATCGAAGTGGTCTATGAATTTCTTCTCGGATTTGTCCCCAATGTCGTTGTGGCTATCGAACGTGACAGAAAGTGGTACTTGCCAGGAGGCGTGGTTGAAGGACTAGGTGAGCCGACAGGTTGTACAGATGGTCAGCATTTTCAGCCATTGGTTTCGCACGTGAAGAAGCAAACCGGTCTTGATCTTGTTGGGATCAGTAAGGAGGTCATCGCCGTGAGCATATTTGAGGGTGAGCTAGGCCCGTCCGTTTCCGTTGTGTACGTCGGTAAAGCCACTGGCAAGAGGACTGGCGGTGAACTCGTGGATATAAATGCAATACCAGAGTTTGCTTCAGTCTGTCCGGTGAACGCCGATCAGATTCGGGCCTTTCTCCAGAGTTCGACAGGAGGAAGCGCGAGCAGATTGTGGCGGGCACTTAAGTCGGTGTTACATGTGCAGTCTAACCCCTAGACAGGTTGTATTTCTTCGCGCTTTTTCGCCTTTACGTTCCTTCAACCACCTATTTTTCAAGGGCGGCGAGGAGGGAATCCAGTTGTTTTCGTTCAATGTCGGTTGCCGTTCCGGCGACGATGTGTCCGGCAATCGCAAATTGAAAATCCTTTGCCGTTACAAACAGGGCGCAAATCAACTTTTTAAAACGAACCATGAAGCCAGTCACGGGGTGGCGAAAGATAATAGCCCACGGCGAAAAGCCGTGGGAACCGGGCAAAAAAGCCATAAGTCCCGGGAGGGGCGATAGAATCCAGCTTTCCAAACGGGCTTTCTTTCGCCGCTACGCGGCTCGGAATCTGCAACCCTCAAACCCACGACTGACGCCGTGGGCTACTCTCTGTCGCTGCTCCGCAGCTATTTGGCGCTGATTTCAAAAGGTCGGTTTGCGCCTCGGAAACAAAAACGGCACGGGTTTTTGGCCCGCGCCGTTGTCCCCAGCTCCTCCGGAGCGTGTGTTACACGTCGTAATAAAGGTGGAATTCGTACGGATGCGGACGCAGCCGGATGGCGTCGTGTTCCTTGCGCTTGGTGCTGATCCACATTTCGATGAAGTCTTCGGTGAAGACGTCACCCTTGAGCAGAAACGCATGGTCCTTTGCAAGGCAATCGAGTGCTTCGCTGAGACTGCCGGCCACGTTCGGAACTTTCTTCAGTTCTTCGGGCGGCAGTTCGTAGATGTTTTTGTCGAGCGGTTCGCCCGGCTTGATTTTGTTCTGGATGCCGTCCAGCCCGGCCATGAGCAGCGCGGCGAAGGCGAGGTACGGGTTCGCGGCCGGGTCCGGCGGGCGATATTCGAGGCGCTTGGCCTTCGGGTTTTCGCTGTAGGTCGGGATGCGGACGGCGGCGCTGCGGTTGCGGGCGCTGTAAGCGAGGTTGACGGGGGCTTCGTAACCCGGCACGAGGCGTTTGTAACTGTTCGTGGTGGGGTTGCAAATGGCGCACAGGGCCTTGGCGTGCTTGAGCAAACCGCCGGCGTAGTAAAGCGCCATCTGGCTGAGGCCGCCGTATTCCTTGCCGGCAAAGAGCGGCTTGCCCTTGCTCCACAATGATTGATGGACATGCATGCCGGAGCCGTTGTCGCCGAAGAGCGGCTTGGGCATGAAGCAGGCGGTCTTGCCGTGTTTCCGGGCGATGTTCTTGACGACGTATTTGTAAATCATCATCCAATCGGCGGAGGTGACGAGGGGGCTGAAGCGGTAATCAATTTCGGCCTGGCCGGCCGTGGCGACTTCATGGTGCTGGCGCTCCATTTTGACGCCGAGTTCTTCCATCACCAGGCACATCTCGGTGCGGATGTCCTGTTGGGTGTCGGCCGGCGCGACCGGGAAGTAACCTTCCTTGTGGCGAATTTTGTAGCCGAGGTTGGGCATTTCGTCGCGGCCGGTGTTCCAAACGCCCTCTTCGCTGTCAATGGAGTAGAACGTGCCATTGCTCCTGGAATCGAACTGGACGTTGTCGAAGATGAAGAATTCAGCTTCGGGACCGAAAAACGCCTGATCGGCGATGCCGGTGGAAATGAGATGTTGCTCGGCGCGCTGGGCGATGCCACGGGGATCGCGGGTGTAAGGTTCCAGCGTGCCGGTTTCGGCGATGGTGCAAGTGAGGCTCAACGTGGGAACGGCACAGAATGGATCAATGAATGCCGTGACGGGATCGGGCATCGCCAGCATGTCGGAGGCTTCGATGCTTTTCCAGCCGCGGATGGAGGAGCCGTCAAAGCCGAGCCCTTCGGAAAAGGAGTCTTCGTTTAATTCAGCGATGGGTATGCTGAAGTGCTGCCAGGTGCCAAAGGTGTCCACGAACTTGATGTCCACCATTTTCGCTCCGGCCTTTTTTGCCAGTTCAATTACGCTCTTGGGAGTTGCCATATTAGTTAGTGTGAATTTATTGGTTGTTTGTCGTGTTATTACAGTCAAAACTAATGCTGCGCCGGAGGTGAATTTTGCCAACAACCGGCGCAGCGTCGAGGTTTTTTTAGTTTAATTTAATCTATGTATCCTTCTTCGCCGTGCTCCGCGATGTCCAAGCCGGAGATTTCAACTTCCTCGCTCGGACGGAGACCAACCAGCGCCTTGGTGACATACGCGATGACGATTGTGCCCACGACGGTCAACACCAACGTAATGGCGACCGCCTTGAGCTGTTCCCAAAGCAGCGGTTGGAACCAGCGGTCAGTGACATACGCCTTGAGGTTGGTGGCGAGGTTGGCATTCACCGAATTGCGCGCGAGCATGCCGGTCATGATGGCGCCAGTCGTGCCACCGATGGCATGCACCCCGAAGGTATCGAGGGCATCGTCATAGCCGAACCAGCTCTTGACCTTGTAGCAGAAGAACCACGGAATGATGCCTGCGGCAATGCCGATCCAGATTGAACCCTGCGGCGTTACGAAACCGCAAGCCGGAGTGATCACCACCAGGCCGGCCACCGCGCCGGAACAGAATCCCAGCACGCTCGGCCTGCCCCGGGTGATCCATTCCATCATCGGCCAGACGAACGAGGCCACCGCCGTGGCAATCGTTGTGGTCGTGAACGCATTCGCCGCAACCACGTCAGCCGCAAGCGCGCTGCCGGAGTTGAATCCATACCAGCCCACCCACAGCATGCCCGTGCCGATGTAGGTAAGCACCATGCTGTGCGGCGCGAAGTTTACTTTGCCGAAGCCCGTGCGTTTGCCGAGGATCAGACAGAGAATCAGCGCCGACCAGCCGGAGGTCATATGCACAACAGTGCCGCCGGCGAAGTCAATCGCGTGAATCTTTGCGCCGGCATTCCAGACACCGTTCATCATGCCGTTGATGCCCCAGATCATGTGCCCCTGGGTGAAGTAGATGATGAACATCCACAGGGTCATGAATATCAGAATGGCCTTGAATTTCATGCGCTCGGCGATGGAACCGATGATCAGCGCCGGAGTGATGATGGCGAACATCAATTGGAACATGGAAAACACGTTTTCCGAAACCCAATACGCATAGTTCGAGTTCGGCGCGGAAGTAACGTTATTGAGCATCCAATCAACCGTTGGACTGCCAACCACTCCAGTGATTACGTCCTCTTTGGCCATGGCAGCATGCCTTGCTGCCGGGTCTGAACCGGTGCCCGTACCCCCGAAGATCATGCCGTAGCCGACGAACACCCAGAGGATGGTCACCAGGCCGGCGATCAGGAAGCATTGCGCGAGCACGGACAGGACATTCTTGCGGCGGACCAGGCCGCCGTAGAACAGCGCCAGACCGGGCAGCGTCATGAACAACACCAACGCCGTGCTGGTCAACAGCCACGCGTTATGGCCGGGACCGGGATTGCCGATGATCGTGTCGGAGTATGCCACGTTGCCGTTGGTATCCTTCAATGGCGCGGTCGGATCGGTATTGGCGATGTAGGCTTCCAGTGCCGCAATGCGTTGGTCCAGCGAAGCTGCGGGCAATGGCGGTGGCGTGGCCGGCGCCGCATTCGTGGCCGCCGGTGCCGCCGCCGGTGCGTTCGTGTCGTCCGCGCGTGACGTGAATACGCCAAGCGCGGTGGTTGTAATCAAAGCAAGTGTCAAAAAATATCGTTTCATTTTATTAATTTGGGTGAGGTTCAAGTTGGTTTAATCGCTTAAATGGCCGAATCCCCTTTCTCGTCGGTGCGAATGCGGACGGCCTGTTCAACGCCGGAGACAAACACTTTGCCGTCGCCAATCTTGCCGGTCCTGGCCGACTTGACGATCGCGCCGATGGCTGCTTCCACCTGGTTGTCCGCCACGACGAGTTCGATTTTGATTTTGGGCAGGAAATCCACGGTATATTCGCTGCCGCGATAGATTTCGGTGTGGCCTTTCTGGCGGCCAAACCCCTTGACCTCGCTCACGGTCATGCCTTCGATGCTGAGTTCGCTGAGGGCGTCTTTGACTTCTTCGAGTTTGAACGGTTTGATGATCGCTTCAATTTTCTTCATATTTATTTCATGGCTTTGATTGGCACACGTGCCTTTAGCAGCGGCGATGCCAGCCGGAAAAATTCCAAGGCGGAACTTCAAAAACGCATGGATTACAATGGGTTGCCGGGGAAATTAAAATTTGACGCGATTGGGCCCGTCCGCAGTCTCTGGTTTTTTTTGCTCAGGGAATAAAATTTTCGCCAGCGTTCGGGGCGAAGGAAAATTGTGAACAACCCGGTGAATAAATTTGAACAACGGGGCGCAAAAATAAAATGGTCGGAGCGACAGGATTTGAACCTGCGACTTCGTGGACCCAAACCACGCGCTCTAGCCAGGCTGAGCTACGCTCCGACGCGCGGACTGAAATATCCACACATTCAGCCGGTTCCGCAATGAGATTCCATCGGAACGATTGGGCGCAAGGGAGTGCTGGAGTGTTGGAGTAATGGGGAATTACCAATCAGACCGGTTTCAATACTCCATGACTCCACTACTCCATCACCCCATCTTCAGCCGCCTTTCCGGCTGGACGGCGCCAACCGCCATGTTACATTACTTCCGTCATGTCAACACCAGCGCTTGCAGCCCAGAAAGTCAACCTTCGCCGGCCCGACATCATGGAAGCCGTGCAGGCGCAAGTCCTCTCACATTACCGCAGCGAAGTCGTCGAGCGCATCCGTGCCAACGGCCACGTGATCTCCGCCGGCGACCTCACCGTCAAACTCGCGAAGGAATTCGGCTTTTGCTACGGCGTTGAGCGCGCGATTGATCTCGCCTACGCGGCGCGAAAATATTTTCCGCCGGAAAAACCCATTTACCTGCTCGGCGAAATCATTCACAACCCCGAAGTAAACGACCAGATTCGCAACCTGGGCATCCAGATCATTTCGCCCAAGCCGACCGAGGACGAACTGGCACGATTGCAGGCCGGCGATGTGGCGATCATTCCCGCCTTTGGCACGGAGGTCGGCACGCGCAAACGCCTCGAGGAGAAGGGTTGCGTGCTGGTGGACACCACCTGCGGCGACGTGATGAGCGTCTGGAAACGCGTTCGCCAGTACTCCAAGGAAAAAGTCACCAGCATCATTCACGGCAAATCGTGGCACGAGGAGACCAAGGCCACGAGTTCGCAGGCGCGCGCTTACGGCAGCGGACATTACCTCGTCGTCTTCACGCTCGAGGAAACGGATTACGTCTGCAATTACATCATCAACGGTGGCAACAAACGGGACTTTCTGGAAAAATTCAAGGGCGCCTACTCGGAGGGATTCGACCCCGACCAACACTTGCAGGCCATCGGCGTCGCCAATCAAACCACCATGCTGCGCGGCGAGACCGAGGATGTGCAAAACCGCTTGAAGGCCGCGATGATTAAAAAGTTCGGCGCGGCGGGAATTGACGGACATTTCCGCTTTTTCGACACGATTTGCGGCGCGACGCAGGACCGTCAGGACGCCCTGCAAAAACTTTTGCGCGAGCCGATTAACCTGCTCATTGTCATCGGCGGTTACAATTCATCGAACACTTCGCATCTCGCCGAAATGGGTGAAGCCAAACTCCCGACCTACTTCATCAAGAACGCGGCCAAAATGGAATCGGACAGACTCATTCGCCACTACGAGCAGCACGACAAAAAAGAAATTGAGACGCGCGACTGGCTGCCGCACGGCAAAATCACCGTCGGCGTCACCGCCGGCGCGTCCTGCCCGAACAACTTGATCGAGGACACCATCCGCCGGCTCTTCGAGCTGCGCGGAATTTCCGTGCAGGAATTGCTGGCGAGTTGAATCCAATTCTTCATTCGGCATTCCGCATTTGATATGCCCCGCACCCGTCAGGAATTGGAACAAATCGAGCGGCAAATTCTCGCGCCCTGCGCGCAATTCAGCGGTGACACGCGCGGCCGCGAATACAAAGAACCGCCGCCCGAATGGCGCACGCATTACCAGCGCGACCGCGACCGGGTTATTCATTCGCGCGCTTTCCGCCGGCTCGAATACAAAACGCAGGTTTTTCTCAACGGCACCGGCGATCACCTTCGCACGCGCCTCACGCACACCATTGAGGTCGCCGCCATCTCCCGCAACATCGCCAGCGCGCTGCGGTTGAACGAGGA
>PMOA01000007.1 GCA_003161635.1 Limisphaerales bacterium | reverse complement strand
CGCCGTCCCGTCCTTCACCTGGCGCTCTTGCTCGGCGTCGCGCTGAGCTGCGGCGAAGCCGCGCCCGCCGCCGCCCTTCCTTGTCAAGATAGTGATAACTGCATTGGAAATGGAATTGGTCAATTTCAGTTTGCTCCGCTTTCGTCTTACCGGAAGAAAAGCCGTCACCGGTTGGAAATGGCGATTGAGTGGATGGTGGAAAGGCATGGTATTGAGCGTGTGGGCCTGCTCACGCTGTCTTTTGGTGTCCCTGGCAGTGGCAGAGGCTCGTTGGAAACTTTCCTGCTTCGGGAGCAAGCCAAGGATTTGGAATTTGTCCAGGGTCGCTGGCATTCCTTCTGTTCCAATGTGGTGGTGAAGCGTTATCAGGATTGGATTTGCATTCTGGAACCGCACAAGGATGGTGTCTGGCACATTCATGTCGTGGTGGCGACCAAAGAGGATATTCGCACCGGGACCGATGTTGAAACCCTCTCCAATTACAGGCTGCCGTATTGGATGCGCCGGGGCAAACATCTGCGCAATGAAGCGTTGGCGGCGGAGTGGAAAGCGTTGCGTGAAACGGCCTGCAAATACCGTTTTGGCCGGGTTGAATTGCTGCCGATCAAGAAAACCAAGGAGGCGTTCGCACGTTATTTGGGTAAATACCTGACCAAGACCTTTCATTTGGTGCCTCCCGGCCGGCGGCATCGTCTGGTCCGCTTTTCGCGGGGCGTTGGGCGTCACTTCTCGATGCGGTTTTCGATTGTCGGCCTGGGGAATCTGATTTACCGGACCCGGCTTAAACTGGCCGCCTCGATGTTGTCGTTTCAGGATTACAGCGATTTTGCGGAATACTTTGGCTCACGGTGGAATTATTACCTGCGGGACATCATTGCCGGCATTCCGATTCCGCTGGTGTTTGGGAAAGGCAATTTCGAGACCGGCCTGGCGTCAAAGCTGTTGAATCTCTTCGCCGAGAATCCTTTGCCGTATCTTGATCCTGAGTCAAAACAGAAAATGACAGCGGCCTACCGTGGTTTATGGCACAAATTCGAGGAACTGGCTTTTGATGAACCGGCAACAACGCACTGGCGGGAAGCGAGGCCACAGGAAGCGGATAACATTGATGTCGGGCCGGTGACGGAAGCTGATCTGCACGACGATTTATTTAGACCGGCTGAGGTGCCGTTTTGACAGTGAATTTCAGCGAGCCTGTCCCGGATGGGCAACCAATTGTCCCGTGGCGCGCATGCGCCTTTGCTGGAACGGATTGCGGGGTCATAAACGGCATAAGAATATGCTGGACAGCAATTTCGGTCCAGCTTACACTCTTTTTATGAAAAAGGATAGGCTGCACAACGAGGCGTACATTATCTGTTAGGCGTCATCATCATGCACTCACGAGTTCTCTCAGTCCTTGCCGTCCTTTCTATCATGGCGGGACCGGTTGCCTCAGCGGAACCTCCCGCACCCACTGTCCGGTTGATCGTCGCCGGACACCAAGTTCCGCTAGATGCGTCCACTCAGCAGCGCGTCATCTCCCAAATCGAAACCATCGTCCGCAGCGCCAATTTCGATTCCGAACACCATCCAAAGTTGTTCCAAACTCAAACCAATACACCGGAGCAGGTCCTCAAAGAATCCTACCTGCGCATCACGTATCCTTCCGCTCGTACTTTTGAGACCATCGGAGGCAGGTTGACCGCCCAAACAGTGGAGGCTGCCTTGGAGGATCGGGAATTACCCGGTCGCTTTTTCCTGCGCGAGGGCAAGAAGGTCGTTCGTATCGATATGGAGAGCGGGCAGGAGTGTGTCCACCTCGCACGGCTGACGGGCCTTGCTGAGCATCTGCCACCTCGCATTCGTGACAACCTGCCCAAGTACGACTACATTAAATGACGCCTAACAAATCACTCCAGCCAACAGCCGCCGCGCTGGTCAGTTGGACCGTAGTTGGAAATTTGATTGTCACGGTTGCATTTCGGAGTCAGTCTCCGGCGGCTGTGGCTGAGTTCTGACGTTAGGCGTCATGCTTATAAAACAACCACAAATCAATAAAGTATTCGTTAGTTTTGCTCTCGCGTGCCTAATTATCGGCGGGACTTTCGGGGATATGGGCGGCAGATGCAATGCGGCCATCGTCTATCCCAAGGCCCCGGACGGTGGACGACAGATTGTATATAAATACCTCGAAGCAGATTCTAAACCACACAATTTCCTGGATTTCCTCGGAGTTTCACGCATTGAAGATTTAACCATTTCCGAACCTTACGGAGACTATGGTGTTGATACATTGACGAATTTGGCTTCGGGAAAATTGCTCTCTACGGCGAAACTTTATGGCTGGTATTATTTTCTTATGAACGGAACTAACGCTGTTGGGGCGATGTCTTTGCACCCCGACATAAAGAGTGGAAAGACACTGAAATTTGGTGAACTAACTCGAGGTCTTGTCCTTGAAACAACAGAGGCGCTGCGAAAGGCGGAAGAATTGCCACAAGTAAAAAAACATGATTATGAACTTCGGAGTTTAAACAACCCTAGCATCCTTTTTCGTGCGGTCTGGCTTCATGGGGAATCCGATGACATCATCATTCCATTGCCTCCTACTTGGGGAAGATGGAATGCCTATCAACCCTACTCCGAGAGTCAAATGGTCAAGCTTTTGAGGCCAGAGGTGGAGAAAAAGCTGAAAGAACCCGCTGGAATGGTTGATTAGCGGATAAATAGTATGACGACGCCTAATAAGAGGATAGGCTGCACAGCTACTTTCAAAAAATAAACCAAGCTGTTTCAACGCACTTGCCAGCTAATCTCGTGGCCCAGTCTGTTAATAATCCGCGACGAAAGCGGCGTTGCGGTTCGGAGAGATCGCCAGAAGCGAGGCCACCGGAAGCAGATAACATTGATGTCGGGCCGGTGACGGAAGCCGATCTGCACGACGATTTATTTAGACCGGCTGAGGTGCCGTTTTGACAGTGAATTTCAGCGAGGCTGTCCCGGATGGGCAACCAATTGTCCCGTGGCGTGCGTGCGCCTTTGCTGGAACGGATTGTGGGGTCATAAACGGCATAAGAATATGCTGGACAGCAATTTCAGTCCAGCTTACACTCTTTTCATGAAAAAGGATAGGCTGCACAACGAGGCGTACATTATCTGTTAGGTGTCATTCGCGCGATGCAAACAAGATACATTTTACTGGCAGCAGCATTGGTCGCCGCTTTCGTTCTTACGTCATGGTTGCGTTCGCGCAGTGTCAGTCAGCCGGCGTCGGACTCACCGCAGCAGGTTTCGCTCACTGACTTGACCGAAGGCGAGCAGCACATTTATGGTTTGCTTCGCGAGGTTCAGGGGCACGCCATTTTGACAGAGAGATTTGTTCGTGAGGCTGGCGATGTTAAGGCACAGTTGACCCTCGATACAAATAAGACGACGGTGTCGAGTTTGAACATCAATCTTACGAGTCTGGCGAGGAAGCAGAAGGACGAGGGAATGTCAGACGGTGCTTTGAAGAGAGGATTTACGTTTTGACCATGACACCTAACAAGTCGCCGGAGCCAACCGCCGTTGGCGGTGGCAGTTCCGCTGTCGCGGTTCACGNNGCTCAGCTTTCTACGTTAGGCGTCATCTATGAATGCACCAGTTACCAGAGGCGGATGGTTGACCGCATTTTTACTCTTTGGCTTCGCGATTTGCGTGTTTGCTATCTGGCTATACCTCGACCGTTGGGACCGGATGAACGCTGCATACCCGACTTGGGCTGTCGTCACATTGCGCATCATTGTTTTCCTGCGCCCCGTTTCGTTGCTCGGCATTTGGTTATGGAGCCGAGCGGGAGTTGTTGGTTATATCCTTCTGTCTGCTGTCGCAGTGCCAGTATGTCTGGCAATCGGAGTGGGGATGAGTCTTGCTGGCATTATTGGCATTATCATCCTTGTTGCACTGGTTCGAGAAAAGTGGCGCTATATGTCTTGGGGCATTTCGGCTTATCCCAAAGTGCCAGAAGCCGAGTTGAGTGGTGATGATGCCTAACAATGCGCTGCAGCCAACAGCCACCGCCTCTTCAGTTTTGACCGGGCCATGAACTTGAATATCATCATTGCATCGCTCAGTCACCGCCGGTGGCTGTGGCTGAGCTCTAGGCGTTAGGTGTCACCGACCATGAACCGTCAAACTCTATCTGTTCCATTGGTTCTTTGCGCCCTGCTTTTGGCAGGTTGTCACCATCCGCTGGCTCCGACACCGAGCGGAGCAACAGCGTCGGAGTGTGAGCGGTTTTACCTCACTTGGCATCAGGAGTGCGAGCGTATCGGTTACTCAAGCAACACATATGACTATATTGGCCTGCCGAGCTACCGAAAGATTGTTGCCATCGGCAAGCCGGCGTTGCCATTTTTAGAGCGCAAGATGGCGGAAGACAGAGGGCTGGACTTTATGCTTGCGTTTGCCGTGGTGGAGATTTGCGGCTGGGATAGGCAGGAGTTTAGAGGTGGTAGCGAGCAGGAATTTCGGGATAGAGTGTTGAAAAAGCTTCGAGATAACCTATGACACCTAACAAGTCGCCGGAGCCAACCGCCGTTNNGGCTCAGCTTTCTACGTTAGGCATCGTTCACCCCATGAAATTATGAAAACACCACAGCTATTAATCGCAGTTTGTGTTCTGGTTCTCTTTAGTGGCTGCCATAAGCCACAGAGCAGTGACGCTGATGTAACAAGTTCCAAGAACAACCTATTACAGATTGGCTTGTCATTTAGATTATGGGCAGGTGATCACAACGGCCAATATCCGTTCAATGTAAGCCAGGCGCAGGGCGGCACTCGTGAGCTATGTGATCAAGACAGCGATGGGTTTGAGAAGAATCCGGCTCCCGTTTTCATGGTCATGTCTAACGAATTGTATTCCACCAAGATTTTGGTTTGCCCAAACGACAAGACAAAGACAGCGGCGGCTGGCTTTGCCAGCCTAACCTCAAAAAACATTAGCTACAAGTTGCGAACTGGAGCGAATGTCAGCCTTGACCACCCGCTTGAGATTCTCGTTGTTGATCCCATAAACGGGTTGGTGCTTCGCAGCGATGGCAGCGTTCAGAAAAGCAGTCACTAAAAAAGGCCACCGATATTTTATGTTGTGTTTCGTTATTACCACGATGCCTAATAAGAGGATAGGCTGCACAGCTACTTTCAAAAAATAAACCAAGCTGTTTCAACGCACTTGCCAGCTAATCTCGTGGCCCAGTCTGTTAATAATCCGCGAGGAAAGCGGCGTTGCGGTTCGGAGAGATCGCCAGAGGCGTTTCGGAGAATGGCAACGCCGCTTTGGTCGCGCCAGAATCGGGTCGGCGCAAAGTCTTTTGTGATGGGAGCAAAGCGGACAGCGCGAAAGTCTTTGCGCCAGGGGGCAGTAACTCCATCTTGACAGTTGACAAGTAGCCTGCCGGTGTTACTATCCTCTCATGATGCCCACTTCATCAATTGCCACAATTGGAACGAGAATTGAACGGCCCAAAACGAAAAAGGGTGTTTTTGCCGATGTCAGAGAATTCTTACGCATCACGAAACTGCATGGCGGTTTGGTGCCCATGTCGGCTGTTGCCACCCTCCTGGGAGTGAGCCGCCAGCGTGTGCATCAGTTGGCTGACGAGGGCACTTTCAGCGTTTTTGAATTTTACGGCATGAAATGGTTGTTGGAAGAAGAGGTCGTTGCGTTCGGCAAGCTCAACCGGCGCGCGGGTGAGAACCAATACAAGCCGAGTGTGAAACAGATGTGGAAAGACTCGCACGAGATGGGGAAGCAGTTCGCCAAGAGCTGGCGCGCGCGGGGTGGTTCTTGACACCCGTAAAAAGGTTATTGACAAATTTCAACGTCCGGAGCATATTGTCCCCATGTCTGATAATTTTGACATGGATAATGAAGCCAACGGCGAGAAATTGCTCCGCGTGAAAGAAGCGGCGGCAAAGTTGGCTGTCAGTCCCCGCACAGTCTGGCGGATGATTGCCGCCAAGAGTCTCAAAGTCGTGCGCATTCGCGGGTGTACCCGTGTGCTTTTGGCGGAAGTGGCAAAATATATGAGCGGTGGCAACCCAGTGGGGTGTTTATGATATGCAATGTTTTTAGACCGAAACGAAAGATCAACGGGCGGTTGCACGTCGGGCGGCTGTATCGAGGCCGTTACAAGCTGGATGGCGAATTCAAGGCGACGACGCTTCCGCTGCACACGACCGACAAGCAACTGGCCAACCAGAAACTGCTGCTGGTGGTGCGCCAGCGCGAAAAGGAGCTGGCCGGGCTGACGGGCCGGAAGCCGCTGCGGGAAGCGGCACAGTCACCCTTGCTGGCACACCTGAACGACTTTCTGGCCGATTTGCGGGCGCGGAAGCGTTCGGAAAGCCATGTCAAACATCTGGAAACACGCATTAAGCGGCTGTTCTTTGAATGTCGTTGGGAACACCTGCGCGATGTCAGCGCGGACTCGTTTCAATTGTGGCGGGCGAATCAAAAGGAATTCTCTCAAAAGACGCTGCACGAATACCAGAATGCGGCGTCCTCGCTGTTTGTGTGGATGGAACGCAACGACCGGCTGGAAAGCAATCCGTTGCGCCGGGTCGGCAAGGTGGAACGCAAGGGCCATGAAACCGTGAAGCGTCGTTCGTTCACGAATGACGAGATGCGCCGGCTGCTGGCGGTGGCGGGGCTTTATGCGCTGGGTTATCTGGCGGCAGTGAACACGGGATTGCGACGCAAGGAACTGGCTTCGGTGCAATGGGGTGACGTGCATCTGGAGGCTGAGCGTCCGTTTATCCTGGTGCGGAGTGCAACGACGAAAAACCGCAAGGCATACAAGATTTATTTGAAATCGCAGTTGGCGCGGATGCTTAAAACGATCAAGCCGGTGGCGGGCGAGGCGGATGAACTGGTGTTTGCCGGTCGGATTGCCTCCATGCGGAAGATGCACGAACATTTGAAAGCGGCGGAAATACCGGTTTGCAACGAACAGGGCTGCAAGGTGGATTTCCACGCGCTGCGGATGACTTACAACATGAATCTGGAACTGGCCGGGGCTTCGGTGCAAGTGCGGCAGGAATTGATGCGGCACAGTGATCCACGATTGACGACTGGCACCTACACGGACACGACCCGATTGGAGACGGCGAGTTTTATTGAGAAGTTGCCGGACTTCCTAGACGAAAAGAGCGATGACACACAACTAGACACACAAGCCACAGTCGCCAGCAGTCCTAACGTGGCGCAAGCTGTCACGGTGAAGCGGGGGAATGAAGATTCAGAACACGTTGAAAACAAAGGCGGAAGTCACGACCTGACCCCGGCTGTCGCAGTCTGTCACTCCGGCCAGTCAGACGGTGTTTCGGAGTTCGAATCCCCCTCTCTCCGCCAGTTTGATTTTTGAGAAAATTCGCGCTGGCGCGCGTTTGAGGTTGTCAGGTCGGAATTGAATTCGGCCAATAGATTCCACGGTTTTTTGAACTCCACCGCCAACGATTTCTCCGCCACATGAAAGTTCGAACCGATTTTTTTGAGAAAATCGCGCTTCTTCTCCTGGTTTCCTTCGGCAAGCAAAAAGGTGCTGTCTTTGGCCTCTAAAATGAACCGGATGGCCGGTTCGAACCGATTCGTGCGGTTGTGTTCAAACGCCTCCAATTTGCCCTTCAACTCCGCCTTTTGATTGACCAGAATATATTTCTTGGAAACATATTCTGGTTCGCTGATTTGCTCGTTTAAGCGCATATCGAGCAAAAGGTCGGTCTGCCTCTCGCATGTCGCCACATCAGCTTTAAGGCGCGCTATGGCGGCTTCCTGGCCTTTGGCCGTCGCCTCGCGCTCCTTTTCAAGCTGATGGATGATTTTATCGGCAATGGCGGCTTCCAGCGCCACCCTCTCAATTGTGCGGTCAACCTGCACCGCAATGGCCTCCTCGCGGACGTATTTTTGTGTGCAAGGCAAAACGCGTTTGGTGCAACGCAAATAATTATGGCCTTTCTGCGTTTCGGTGGTGATGAAACAGCCGCATTCGCCGCACCGGAAAAGGCCGCGATATAAATACGGTTTCAATTGAGGAGTCTTGGGCTTGCTTTTCTGCGCCATGACTTTCTGCACTCGGTCGAACAGGCGCTTGGAAATTATCGGCTCATGTTTGCCCTCGTACAATTCGCCGTTGAAGGCCATCACGCCGTAGAAAAAGGGATTTTGGAACGTCCATTGGTAATCCGAAATGGACATGCGCTTGTTCATGCTGGACGTAAGGCCAAGCTCCTCCATCCGCCTGCGGACTTCATGGAGGGCATAATTGCCGGTCGCGTAAAGCTCGAACGCCTTGCGGACAAGCGCGGCCTTTTCGGGTTGAACGGCGATGCACCGATTGTTGCGGTCGTTGAAATATCCGACAGGTGGACGATTGGGCCAGATGCCGTTCCTCAATTTCTGCCGGATGCCGCGTTTGATGTTTTCCGAAAGATTGTCAACGTAGTATTTGCTCTGGCTGAAGGCGATGTTGAGCATGAATTTGCCATGCGCCGATGCTTCAAAGCGAAATGTGGGAAAGCGCAAATCTTGAATTTTGCCGATGTCCACCAGGTACACGATCCTGCCGCCGTCAACGCTGTTACGGGCAAGGCGGTCGGGATGCCATGCAAGGATGCCGTGGGCGTTGCCTTTCTCGATCTCGCTCAGCATGAGATTGAATTGCGGGCGTCCCGGCGCTTTGGCCGTGCGACTCTCATCAAAGGTGCGGACAACGTTCAATCCTTCGCGCTTGGCCATTTCCTGAAGCTCAAAAAGCTGCGCTTGGATGGACAGGACTTGGCGGTTGCTTTCGTCCGTGGATTTGCGGACATAAATGAAAAAATTGTTGGGTGAAATATTCATGCGTTTATTGTATCAGAAATACACTAGCGGTCAAGTATAAATGATAGGCTAAAACTATTACGAGTTCGGTATTTCTTTGGCCTTGATTTTCAAAACAGTTAATGTTCTGTTGTGAATGGTTTAATTTCCGAAGAAAGCTGTACAGCCTATCCTCATATTAGACGGCTTCATCTTCAATGACTTCGGATAAAATATACAATCAACCAGGTGCGGCTGCAACTGTTCGTGCTGGCCTACAATCTGGGCAACTTTCTGCGGCAGGCGGTGCTGCCGCAATCGGTGCGTCACTGGACATTGACGACGTTGCGGGAGCAACTGATCAAGATTGGGGCAAAAGTCGCGCGCCATTCCG
The DNA here is from genome assembly GCA_003161635.1 of Limisphaerales bacterium. Classification (GTDB taxonomy): domain Bacteria; phylum Verrucomicrobiota; class Verrucomicrobiia; order Limisphaerales; family UBA11358; genus UBA11358. The sequence goes on along the minus strand of PMOA01000007.1, from coordinate 3,184 downwards.
GGAAGATCGTCTTCCAGATGGCGGAGGTGGCGATCCCTCGGGAGTTGTTCCGCGTCATTTTGGAAAGGATTGGGCGGCTGAGATTGGCAACGGTGTTATCAGGATGAAGGAAGAGACTCAACAATCGCAGGGGAATACTGAAAACCCGGAGGAGGTGTCTTCTCATCCGGGAGAAAATGGGCGTTGGGAGCCAAAAGTGGCATCGAAACGGCCCTGTGCCAGAGAATAACCGGAACGGACTGGAAAAACGTTCTTGCAAACCGGTGGAACAGGAAGAGAATCACGAAAAAGGCCACGCGGGTCGTGGGCTAGAAACCATATGGGAAATGTCAGTTGAATTATTGCGTGAGGGTTCCTCCATCAAGGAAACGGCGTCCAGTCTGGGTTACAAACATTCCACTAACTTCACGCGCGAATACAAACACTATTGGGGAAATATTCCGTCCCAACATCATTTATCAACGGCCAGCAAATAAGACCGAATAGTCAGCAATGTTAAAAAACATTATGCGAATGCTGCGCCGCTATTTGGTCATGCTTTGGCAACAAATCCAAAAGACTCTTTTTCCAAATAGAGGGCGCAGTCGTTCTGTTAGTGTTAATGGCAGGAGATGGACATACACAGCTACCAAACCCGCCCCGATACATCGCGATTCGCCAAAAGTTTGTCTTGAATGTGATTTGGTGGAAGATCGCATCTGGCAAGATTTGGAAATGGGAATGGTGTTTATGCGTTTTGACCGTTCGATCACACCGTTAGGGGCGCAATATTTGCATGGTCTCTTAAGCAAATATGAACACAACTTGGAATTGCTTAATAATAATGCCAACACTTGCCGAATCTGGAATGCAAACCCGGAAGCCAGGCAGGCTTTAAACTCTGTTTTACAGCAGATGAATTCAGAAGAGAGTGCTACCGTGACTAATCTTTTAAATGATCCCACCCTAAAAGTTCCAAGACTTTACAGACTTTTCTATCTGCTTTCCGGAGCCTCAGTTGTATGCACTGTAGGCTGCTTTTTCAGTCACTGGTTCTTGCTGATTGCTGTGGGAATCTGGGCTATAAACATTTGTCTTAACTGGTTTTACGGCGCAAGGGTCCGCATGCAGACGTCTGGCCTGGGTGGTCTCGCAATTCTTTTGAGTTGTGTGCCAAAAACCATTCGCGCCTTGCAAGGAACAACTTTCCACGAAATACAAGAACTCAGCGCACTGGCATATGCCAGCAGGGATTTACGAAGGAAGATTTCAAGAATTTTTCTAAGCCGGTATGCGAGCGATTATCTTATTAGGATTATAATCGACTATTTAAACATGTTTTACCTCTTTGAATTGAGTTTTTCCTGCCGTGCGATTGTTGCCACCAATGAACAACGGGCCATGTGCTTGAAGGTGCATTCAATCATTGGCCGGCTGGACGCCTTCCAAGGAATTTCAACTGCGTTGTCTGAATATCCGTTTTTTTGCGTACCGGAGCTCAAAACGGGAAGGACTTTCTCGGTGGAAGACCTTTACCACCCGCTGGTGAGCAAGCCGGTCTGTAATACAGTACATGGGTCTGGCAACTCCATATTACTTTCTGGAACAAATATGTCCGGGAAAACGACGTTCATGAAAGCCATGGCAATTAATCTGCTGTTTTCACAAACAATCGGGATATGCTTGGCTCGCAAGGCTATTATGCCTCCGGCCAGGCTGAAAACAATGATTGTCCGCAAGGATGCAATTATCGGCGGGCGCAGCCATTTTTTCTCCGAAGCAATCGAATTGCGTCATATGTTACAAGAGGCAGAACAAGCGAAACGTGATTATTGGTTTATTATTGATGAGATTTTCAGAGGCACCAACTCCATTGAGCGCGTGGCTGCCGGCGGAGCTTTGCTGAATTACTTGACCCGCCGTTCGTTGGTTTTCGCCAGCACGCACGATCTTGAGCTTTCCAATCTGCTTCGTCATGAATTTGATTCATTCTATTTCTCGGAAGTAATAGTTGGTGAAGATGCCCGGTTTGACTATTTGATTAAAAAGGGGACGTGCCAATCTCGCAATGCGATCAAGCTAATGATTTTGGCTGGTTATCCTAAAGAAGTAATTGACGAGGCGAACAGATTTGTTGCCCAGATGGAAAAATGATTGCATTTTCGATCATTAGAAAACGTTTAGTAGTAGTAACATTCCTGTCCACAAATGATTCTCAATGTCCGCAAATGATTAACCGCTCTTCTTCCAAGGACCTTGCCACCATGTTAAAATAGTGACCGTAAATTCATGAACGGCGGAACGTTGTGAAATGAGAAAAAGAGACTTATGCCGTTTATGACCCCGCAATCCGTTCCAGCAAAGGCGCACGCGCGCCACGGGACAATTGGTTGCCCATCCGAGACAGGCTCGCTGAAATTCACTATCAAAACGGCACCTCAGCCGGTCTAAATAAATCGTCGTGCAGATCGGCTTCCGTCACCGGCCCGACATCAATGTTGTCCGCTTCCTGTGGCCTCGCTTCCCGCCAGTGCGCCATCGCCGGGGCATCAAAGGCCAGTTCTTCAAACTTGAGCCAAAGCATCCGCTGCGCCGCCGCCGCCCAAAAAAAATAAATAAGGAGCAATATGCCAGACGAACCAAAACAAAAACCCCTCCCGGAAAGTTATACTCCTCCAAAGGAGGATTTGACTCTTCCGTCTCTCAGGGAGAAACCTTCCTATACGCCAACGAAAGATGCTCCGCCTCCTCCGCCTCCGGAGAAGAAGAAAAATTAGTTAGGCTTGGGTTTCTTTTGTTTGCTCCATCGAGCCAACACTGCATTGCGCGCAATTTCTGATCTGCGTTTAGCAGAAAGTTTTGCCATGCGACCCGGCCCACCTTTAAGACCGCCAAGTCGTCCTAAAGCAACCGCAGCAGGATTCTTTTTCTTATCAGTCGTTTTACTTGAACGCTTAGGCATGAGATGATTTTGCTAGTATAGCAGAAAAATGCGAGCCGAAATGTCGTTCAAAAATTGGTTCACAGCGCATGGCGATGAAGTGATATGTGAATATAACAGGACTTTCATGTGGCGGATAAATCGTTGGCGGTGGAGTTCAAAAAACCGTGGAATCTATTGGCCGAATTCAATTCCGACCTGACAACCTCAAACGCGCGCCAGCGCGAATTTTCTCAAAAATCAAACTGGCGGTGTCTATCGGAC
>PMOA01000145.1 GCA_003161635.1 Limisphaerales bacterium | reverse complement strand
CTGACGGTTTGACGCGGAATCCGGGGACTGGAAAGTCCCCAGAACCGGCAGACAGGAATGTCTGCCCCACATCCGAAGCGGAAATTGATTTGGGCAACACGCCCCAAGGCTACGGAGGACACCATCCTTCGCTCGGAACCTCCAAACGTCGGTTCCGAGCGAAGGATGGTGCGCGGTACAGGACTTGAACCTGTGACCCCTACCGTGTCGAGGTAGTGCTCTGCCAACTGAGCTAACCGCGCGCTAAAAAATTAAAACTGGCAGTCCCGCCGCGTCTTGGCAAGCGTGAATTGGCTGTACAGCCTTTCATTTTAAGTGCAGAATTCTCAAACAATTCTGCAAAAGACGTATGATGTTTCGGCGGACGAATCTGTTACATTGCCAGTCATTAAACGAAAAATTATGGATAGATATTTATCACTGGGGAAATTTTCATTTGGCATGGGCGACCGTTTTGCGCACCAGGGCAAAGCGCAACTTCGCGCATGTGTCCTGGCCACCGAACTCGGCGCGGACATCGTCCCCGTCTGGAACAAATCGAACCGCGAACACATGCTCATCGGCACCGAACCATCCAGTTTGCGCGCCGAGGCGGATGCGGCGGTGAAGGCGCTCGGTTGGAAAAAACCGTATCACGTGGACGCCGACCACATCCGGCTCGAAACCGTGGATCGTTTCATCGCGCCTTCGGATTTCTTCACGATTGACGTGGCCGACTCGATTGGCAAACCCGCCGATTCCAAAAGCGTGAAGGCGTTTGTCGATCGCCACCCCGAACTGCTGGGCAAGATTGTCATCCCGCAGATTGACCGCCCGTTCGAAACAGCGCGCGGCGAAGTTGAACGCGTGGCCAACAAGTTTTTGCTCGCCGTGCAGGACGCGGGGAAAATTTACCGGCACATCGCCCAGGCCAAGGGCGAGTCCAACTTCGTCACGGAAGTTTCGATGGATGAAACCGACAGTCCGCAAACACCGCCGGAACTGCTCATCATTCTCGCGGCGCTCGCCGATGAAAAAATTCCGATCCAAACCATCGCGCCCAAATTCACCGGCCGGTTCAACAAGGGCGTGGATTACGTCGGCGATTTGAAGCAGTTCGAAAAGGAATTCAACGAGGACCTGGCCGTCATCGCGTTCGCCATCAAGAAATACGGCCTGCCCGCGACGCTCAAACTCAGCGTCCATTCCGGCAGCGACAAGTTCTCCCTTTATGCGCCGATCCGCCGCGCGTTGAAAAAATTCAACGCCGGCCTGCACCTCAAGACGGCAGGCACAACCTGGCTCGAAGAAGTCATCGGTCTCGCCGAAGCCGGTGGTGACGGTCTTGTGCTGGCGAAGGAAATTTACTCCGATGCGCTGGAGCACGTGGACGAACTGTGCGCGCCGTATTGGACGGTCATTGACATTGACCGGAAGAAACTGCCGACGAAGGAAACCGTCAGCGGCTGGACTTCCGGACAATTTGTTTCCGCGCTCCGGCACGATCCGAAAAACAAGGCTTTCAATTCAAGCTTCCGGCAATTGATCCACGTCGGTTTCAAAATCGCCGCGAAGAAAGGCGACCGTTATCTCAACGCGCTCAAGAAGCATGAAGCTGTCATCGCCAAAAACGTCACTGAAAATCTGTTCGAGCGGCACATGAAACCGCTGCTGCTCGGCCAATAGCCCTGTTTTATGCCATTCATCCACGAAGATTTTTTGTTGAGCACCAAGACGGCCTGCAAGCTTTACCACAAATACGCCGAGGCCGAGCCGATTTTCGATTATCACTGCCACATTTCGCCGCGCGACATCGCCGCCAACCGGCAGTTCAAAAACCTTTTTGAAATCTGGCTCGAAGGCGATCACTACAAATGGCGCGCGATGCGCGCCAACGGCATTGCGGAAAAATTTTGCACCGGTGCCGCCTCGCCTTACGAAAAGTTTCTAGCCTGGGCAAAAACCGTTCCGAACACGCTGCGCAATCCGCTCTATCATTGGACGCACATCGAGTTGAAGCGCTACTTCGGCATCACTGAATTGCTTGACGAAAAGACCGCCGACAAAATCTGGAAGAAGGCAAATGAAAAACTGGCCACGCCGGAGTTGACCGCGCAGGGCATCCTGAGGAAATTCAAGGTCAAGGTTGTCTGCACCACGGACGATCCGGTGGACAATCTGGAACATCACCGCGCGTTTGCGTCACAGGGCCATCCGACGAAAATGTTGCCTGCGTTCCGGCCCGACAAGGCGCTGACGGTCAATCAGCCCGCCAGTTTCAACCAGTGGGTGGAACAGCTTGCCGCTGCCAGCAACGTGGACATCAACGGCTTTTCCGCCTTCCTGACCGCGCTCCGGAAGCGTCACGACTTTTTCCATTCGCAAGGCTGCCGTTTGTCCGATCACGGCATGAACCATTGTTTTGCCGGCTTTTGTTCCGAGAAAACTGCCGCCGAAATTTTCGCCAGGGCGCGGCGCGGCGAAGCGGTTTCACCGCCGGAGCACGGACAATTCGCCTCGTTCATGATGCTTTTTTTCGGCCGGCTCGACGCCGCCCGGGACTGGACGAAGCAGCTTCACCTCGGCGCGTTGCGTAGCGCCAACACGCGGCTGCTCAAACAGCTCGGCCCGGACACGGGCTTCGATTCCATCGGTGATTGGCCGCAAAGTTCCGCGCTTGCGCTTTACCTCGACCGGCTCGACCAGGAAAATTCGCTGCCGAAAACCATCATTTACAATTTGAACCCGGCGGACAATTACGTCTTCGCCGCGATGATCGGAAATTTTCAGGACGGCACGATCCCCGGCAAGCTTCAGTTCGGTTCCGGTTGGTGGTTTTTGGACCAGAAGGAAGCCATGGAATGGCAGATGAACGCCTTGTCAAACCTCGGCCTGCTCTCGCGCTTCATCGGCATGATCACGGATTCGCGCTCGTTCATGTCGTATCCGCGCCACGAATACTTCCGGCGCACGCTCTGTAATTTGATCGGTCGCGACATGGAAAATGGCCTGATGCCCAACGCCGAAAAACTGGTCGGGCCGATGATTCGCAACATCTGTTACGCCAACGCCGAACGGTATATGGCTTTTCCGATGGGTGAGACCACTGCCGGCCACCGGCGGTCTCCGGTGCGGGCGAAGTAGCCCGTAACCCGGCGCTGGCGGTTGAAGGTGCCAGGCCTTGCCTGCACCCAACGGGCCGGCGAAAGGGCACTGAAGTTGCCAGATCTTGCGGCGATAGTGAATAGAAGCTGTCACCCGCGTTAAAAGTGCCGGATGGGCTGGCGGCAAAAAGCGTGTTGCCACAGGTTGCCTCCGTAAGCCCGGTTCCAAGCGCAAAAGTGCATTTTTTTCAAATGTTTTTGCAAAGCTAATATAATGTAATAACTTTCCTTTGCCCCACAACGGTGCTAATTTGAGTCAGTAATTCACACTATAATTTGAACCCGAAAAGTTATGATGGGTTGTGTTCATGCTTTTGTGCCGTTGTCCGGACTGGTGACGGATTGCACCGGCAATTGTCGTCTCCGCATCATGAGCGAAATAAATACCATGACAGGCAAAGCGGGAGGACGACTTGCAGGTCGGTAAAACGTTAAATGTTACATATTACCATGGAAAAAAAACCTTTGATCCGTCACGGCAGCTCCAGCCCGCAAAAGCCCGGAGTGAAGGGTGGCTTCAATCGCGCCTTCACGTTGATCGAGTTGCTGGTGGTCATTGCCATCATCGCCATTTTGGCAGCACTTTTGCTGCCTGCGCTCGCTGCAGCCAAGCGCAAGGCGTATGTGATCAACTGCATCGCCAACCAGAAGCAAATCGGTTTGGCGCTGCAGATGTATTTTAATGATTATAATGATCAGTGTCCGCCGGGTCCGGGTTGCCGTGGAAATCCGGGTGCGAACTATGGACTTACTTATGGTCAAGTTCCGGTTTACAATGGCGTGCACACGAAGGGTTGCTGGAAATGGTTGCCGGTTTACATATGGTCCTATCTATCCTTGCCGGATCCCAAAGCCATTGGAACCACTTCAAACTTTGTTGTCAAAGTATTCATATGCCCGGCCTATACAAGCATCTGGTCGCCGGGCAATATAGACTCGGGCTCTACTCTTACGGATCCCTCCTCGGATAATTATCAATCTTATGTCAATAATGGCAATGGGATGGGATCCTATGCAGTAAACATTGGCACAGGTGAAAACGGGGCGAAAGCATTGTTAGACGCCGCCTATCCAAAGAACAATACGATGGGTACAGGGGGATCCCAATTAGGTCCGGAACCGTTTGGTAAAGATAGCTCTGATGAACCGTTGAACTTGAACCAAATCAGAAATGTCGGTGTGTCGCCTGCTGATCTGTGGGCAATTGGAGACGCTGACGAAGTTGCCGACAGTGCGTTAGGGAAACCGGGCTGCGCCTTAAAACCAGTGCATAGATCCGTCCGCAACTTCGGTTATTTCGACGGTCGTGCGGGGGGTGTGAAGATTACTGGCGATGGAGCTTATGATCATCAATAAAACAGGTTTATAACAAATTGAACGGTATCCCGACTTGTAAAAGAAATCCCAACCCGAACCAACTTATGAAAAAAATCCCAACCCAAATGTTTAAAAAAATCATTGGAATGTGCGGCGTTCTGCTTCTTGTTCAGAGCGCCCAGGCGCAATTCACTTTTCCGGTTTATGAACCGTTTAGCGAATACCCGGAAGGCGACCGTATCGGGAAAAACACTTCCAGCCAAGATCCCTTTAATGACCCGGTTGTGTACGCTAATTGGAACACGGGCAACAGTATGAACACCAATGCCAGCCCTTTGGTTAGTACCAACTATGCCTTGAGTTATCCCGGCCTGTCTCCCGATCCGAATAGTCCACATAAAGGAATAATGGGAGCCACAGGTGCCGGCCGAAGCACCGCCGCACCGTTTACGCCACAGACCAGCGGGACGAATTACCTCTCATTCCTTTTGAACATTCAATCACTGCCCACCGCCGCCCGCCCCATCATTGGTGAGGTCGAGTCCGCAACCATCAGTTCAGCGAGCGGCAGCAGCGGAGTCTCCGTTTGGGTCACCCCGTCCGGCCAGTTGCAGTTTGATGTGCACAACAGCGTCACACCGTTGACAAACACAACCAGTGCTTTGTCAGTCAGCAATACATACTTTATCGTGCTGGCCTACGTGTTTACAAATAATGTAACAACAAATACAGGGGAGGTGGACCTTTGGGTCAATCCGACCTCCTTGGGCAACGACGCCAATATCCCGGCCCCGACCATCTTCACCACCAACTCCAACCCTGGCAATCAAGTCGGCGGCCCTTTATCCTCTCCGCCCACCCTGCAAGGCTTATGTCTTATATACGGCACCGGACAAGGCGGCTCAGTCATTTCCACCAATCTGTTTGACGAGCTTCGGGTGGACAATCATTGGGCGGGTGTGACGCCAACGGGTCCTTCGCCCGGTCCCACCTTCAACCTGACGGGCGGCGGCACTGGGTGTCCCGGCGATGCTTTTGCTGTTGGTTTGAGCGGCTCAGTTACGACTAATATCTATTGGCTTTACATCAATAGTGCATTCTCCGGGCAAACCGTCACCGGTACTGGTTCCTCCATCAGCTTCGGCCCGCAATCGGTTTCCGGGGTTTACACCGTGGTGGCGAGCAACACAGTCAGTGGCAATGTCGGCTGGATGAATGGCAACGTCAGCGTGTTAGTCCTGGCCGGGCCGAACATTACCACCCAGCCAGCCTCGGTGGTGGTCGCCACCAATGGTTATGCAACCTTCTCCGTGACCGCCACCGGCAACGGGTTGAATTATCAATGGTATAAAAATGGAACCGGCCTGAGCGATGGTGGCCACGTATCCGGTACCAAAACCAATACGCTCGTCATTTCTCCGGCGACCACGGCCGACGCCGCCACGGCCGCCAATGGTTATTATGTGATCATCACCAACAGTTGCGGTCTGGCAGCCACTTCAACTCCAATCGCGGCGCTGACCCTCGGCGCGCCGGCGAACCTGGTCTGGCAGGGAGGCAATCCCAACACGAACTGGGATTTGGCCACCACCGCCAACTGGACCAACAGCGCCGGCAGTGCTGTGGTTTTCAACGAGGGCGATAACGTTACTTTTAATGATTCTTCAACCAATCAAATTGTGACCTTGGTTGGGGCTTTGGCGCCCACCTCAATCAACGAAACCGCCGCCAAGAATTATTCCATAAATGGCAGCGGCAGTATTGCCGGGTCAGCTTCTTTGCTCATGAGCGGTTCAGGCATACTGACAAACAGCACCGCAAACAGCTATACCGGGGGTACAACCATCAGCAACGGCAGGGTGATTGTTAATGACTCCGGCCAGATGGCACTCGGTGTCGGCATCGTGACATTGGCCGGTGGAACATTGGAAATGGGTTTAAAATCGGGTTCAGCCCTTGTTGGCTTGAGCAATATCAATGTTACCGCCAGCAGCACTCTTCAAATTGATGGAACCTCATCATATGCCTTTGTCATATTAAATGCATTGACCGGGTCGCCTGGTGCGACGCTCACCATTTATGACAAATGGGATACTAGCGCAACGCCAGATAGAATTCGTCTCTACGGAATTTTTACCAACAATGGTCCGATTGCCATTACCAGCCTTGGCAATGAAGTTGAGATTGCTCCTTATAACACCACCAACGGCTATCAGGTTTACAACGGTGTCATTTCCGGCAGCGGTGGGCGGTTTGTGCCGCGCGGTAATGGCAGTGTCATATTTAATGGTGCCAATACTTTCAATGACAGTTCTGTGGATAACAATGGCAATGGGCCGAGTGGATACAGCGTTCTACTTAGCAGCGGCAATGTCGGCGTGGGAGCAGATTCGGTTTCTTCCAGTCCGCCGGCGATTGATTCCAGTCCGTTGGGCACGGGCATTCTGGGCATTAAAGTAGGCAACGAGGGTGGCACCTGTAGCTTGTTCGCCAGCGGGGGTGCACACACGGTTGCCAACCCCATTGCTTATACCAGCGCTACAAACACTGCGACCTTGACCCTCAGCGGCAGCAACAACCTGACTCTTGCAGGCTCGTTTACACTCTCGGGCGCGGACGGCACTGGTAACACCAACCGGACAATCAATGTGAACAACACCGCTCTGACCACAATTTCCGGCGTTATCAGTGATGCCGGCTTGGGCTGTGGCATCATAAAGATTGGCTCCCGCACACTGGTATTGAGTGCAACCAACACTTACACCGGCCCGACGACCGTCAGTAACGGCACGTTGCTGGTGAACGGACAAATTCACACCAACACCGTAACAGTGGCGGGCGGCACGCTCGGTGGATCCGGCACCGTTCTCGGACCGGTGACGGTGTCGTCTGGCGGCACTCTCGCACCCGGCACTTCCGCCATCGGCACGCTTACCATCAGCAACAGTCTCACCTTGAACGGCAACCTGTTCTTCAAAGTTAACAAGTCGCTATCACCGTCACAGTCCAATGACATCGCGGTGGTCACCGGCACACTGACCAGTAGTGGCATCGGAACGTTGACCGTGACGAACGCCGGTCCGACCGCCTTGGTGGTCGGGGACAAGTTCAAGCTGTTTAGCAAGGCCGTAGCGAGCGGCAGTACGCTGGGCGTATCCGGGGGTGGCGTGCTTTGGACCAACAATCTGCAGGTTGACGGAAGCATTTCTGTGACTTCCCTGACAGTGCCGACGCCGGTAATCAACTCCGTCATCCTCCAAGATAATGGCACGAATCTCGTGTTCAGCGGCACCAACGGCACGGCTGACGGCGCCTATTCCGTATTGAGTTCCACCAACCTGACGACGCCGCTGGCCAACTGGGTGTTGCAAGCGTCCGGCACGTTCAATGGGATCGGCGGGTTTAGCTACACCAACGTCATCGGTGTGCCCGTGAGGTTCTTTATTCTGCGAATACCGTAACGGCATCAAGCCAGGAAAAAACTAATGGCAGTACGGATACTGAGATATCTGTACTGCCATTTTAGTTTGATTGTCCTGTGATTGCTTTTCCTCCTTTTTTGATGCTTTCCGCACGATTCGCAACGCTTCTTTTCTCGAGACCTTGCGTTGCCAAACGCACCCCGCTTCGATTGATTTCATTGATATGCCATTGGATTTCAAGTCGTCCATGCCGGTCGGGAAGCTTGTACGCGTGATGATTTCCGCTGCGCCAATATAAAAAATTACTCGGCTTTCCGGGGTGACGGTTGACGTTCTTGTCAAAAAAGTCCGGCGCGGCCAGACTCCGGCATCAAGGAACGGCTGTGGATTGACGGTATCAACCCAACCGGTTGTAAAATTGCCGGCGTGGTTTGCAAGGAAAGCAGGCGGCATGGGAGTGCATTTTTTTAAAACTGATTTGCTCAAATTGGTATGTTCAGCCGGGACAAATTAATGCACTTTCATGTCCTATGCGCTTAACCATTACCTCCGCGTTTGTTTTTCTTTTTTTTGCCATTTCGCTCCAGGGCGCTGACGGGTCAAAAGTATTTGATGTCCGCCAGTTTGGCGCGAAAGGCGATGGCAAGACACTCGACACCGCCGCCATTCAGAAAGCCCTGGATGAATGTGGCAAGGCGGCCGGCGGCACGGTGAGGTTTCCGCGCGGAACCTATTACAGCAAACCGCTCACCCTCCGCACCAAAACCACGGTGTTGCTCGAAGTGGGGGCGACCCTGCTGGCCTGCACCAACCAGAGTGATTTCATGAAGGTGCCCGGCGACTGGCTCAAGGCGAAAAGCGGCGGTGATTTCATCCCGTTCATCGGCGGCAAGGATTTGACGGAAGTGACTTTCACCGGCAAAGGCACGATTGACGGCAACGGCGCGGTCTGGTGGGAGGAAGCCGAAAAAGGCCGCCAGAAAGTTTCCGGCTACACGCTGCCGCGCCCGAATCTGATTGTGCTGACCCGCTGCAAAAACGTCCGCTTGGAAAACCTCACGGTGCAAAACTCGCCCAAGTTCCATTTTGTGCCCACGGAATGTGAAGGCGTGGTGATATCCAACGTCACCGTCCTCGCGCCGGTTCACGCGGCCAACACCGACGCGATTGATCCGAGCGGCTGCAAGAATGTCTTGATCACCAAATGCCGCATTGACGTGGGCGACGACAACGTCGCCATCAAGGCCGGCAAAAAGGTCGAGGGCCGAGAATTTGCCTGCGAGGACATCACGGTGACCGACTGCACGTTTCTGCACGGCCACGGCATGTCCATCGGCAGCGAGACTTCCGGCGGCGTGCGCAACGTGACGGTGCGCAACTGCACTTTTGAAAACACCGAGAACGGCTTGCGCATCAAGTCCCAGCGTGGCAAGGGCGGCATTGTGGAGAATATCAGTTACAGCAACATCACCATGAAGAATGTGAATCCGGCCATTACGTTGACCTGTTATTACATGAACAATTCCGCCGGGGACGCAGCGCGACCGGCCATCGCCGGGGATAATTCCGCGCAAGTCATCGCCAGCAACACGCCGGTTTACCGCAACATCCACATCAGCAATCTGAAGGCAACCTGTCCCCAAGTGGCGGGCATCATCACCGGCCTGCCGGAAAGCATGATATCGAACGTGGTTTTGGAAAACGTCCAAATCTTCGCCGCAAAAAGCTTCGAGATTCGCAACGCCAGGGGCATCCAACTTAAGAATGTGGCCGTGTCAGTGAAAAAAGGCCCTCCGTTTGCAACAGAAAATGCACAAGTCGAAGGCTTGGAGCGCGCGAACGAAAAGCAATGAAGGGAAGGCATCTGTTTTGCTGGCTGAATGGTTCTGATTTGGCGGGCATGGGCGACGGTGTGCCGACGGTGCATAATTTTCAAAGTCATTTGCAAGTCTCTGGAATTGAGTAAAACAGGTTTTCTGTTACATTCAAATAACACCCTTTATGCTTTAAGCCAAAAATGGATTGCCCCGGCAATCCCACAAAAAAATTGTAAATTCGTATGAAGTACCTTCGTCAAATTGTTCTTATTGTTGCCCTTATGTTTGCGGTTGCCGTGCCCGGCCACGCCACGGTACTGGTCAACGACACATGGCAGGATGGGACGCGTACTGATCCCGCAGCACCCGTTTACTCGGAGAATGGTACCGACCTTGACTCCGATGGCGATTTGGAGTCCGCATGGTTTAACAATGGCAACACGATGACCGCAACTCCGGGGCATTTGGTCACCACCTTGCCTGCGAACGGCACTTCTTCAGCTTCGTGGACGACCTATTTCACACCTGAGTCGAGTCCGGTCACTCTAGCCGGGGCAGGGGACCAGCTTAAGGTCACCTGGATCTTTACTCCCACCGGTGTCAATTCAGGTAGTACCAGTGCCAGCGGTTTGCGCCTTGCAGTCGTAGACAGCCCGTCAGCGTCGCGACTGACCAGCGACGGCAGCCCGGGCAGCAGCACCTACGCGGGTTACGGCATGTTTATGAACATGGCCACGACGCTGGGCAGCAGCACCCCGTTCCAATTGATGGAGCGGAATGCTCCGGGGACAAGTTCGGCGTTGCTCTCTTCCAGTGGCAGTTGGACTGCGTTGGCAAATGGAGCCACCAGCGGCCACATCGGCTATGCCAGCGGTACACAGTACACCTTCGTGATGACGGTGACGCGTAACTCGGCAAACGGGCTGGACATTGTTGCCATCATGACCGGAGGCAGCCTCAATAATACAGGCAGTGCATCGGCTTCCTTCACTGACAGCAGCCCAGGCAGCTTCACTTTTGATACTTTCGCTCTCCGGCCCAGCAGCGCAACCGATTCTGCTTCTACATTTGACACCAGCCTTTTCAAAGTGGAGTTCATCCCCGGGGCCACTCCGGCCTCAATTGACCTGGATCCACAAGACCAGTTCGTCCTCGTGGGCCAGAATGCTTCGTTCAACGTTCAGGCCAGCGGGACGGCGCCCTTGAGCTACCAATGGTATTACAACACCAACTCTGTGCTAACCAACGCCACCAGTTCCGCGCTGACGCTCACCAGCGTGCAATTGTCCGATGCCGGCGGTTACTCGGTCATCGTGTCCAACTCTTATGGCTCGGTGACGAGCGCAGTGGCCCAACTTACGGTCACCACTCCGGTCGCTCCGTCGATCAACACGCAGCCGCAAGACCAGACCAATGTTTCCCCGGGGGCCAGCGCCTCCTTCAGCGTGATCGCCAGCGGCTCCGAGCCGCTCAACTATCAGTGGTATTACAACACCAACTCTGTGATAACGAATGCCACCGATGCGACGCTGACGCTGACCAATGTTCAAGTGGCCAACGCGGGCAGCTATTCCGTTGTGGTTAACAACATCGCCGACTTCGTCACCAGCTCCAACGCCATTCTTACCGTCAATACCAATCCCGTGGCACCGGTCTTCAATTCGCAACCCGCTTCGCTGGTAGTATTGGCTGGCAGTACGGTCAGCTTCACCGCAGTCGCGGCCGGCACCGCGCCCATCAGCTATCAATGGAATAAAAATAGCGCCCCGATTCCGGGCGCAACGTCATCCACTCTAAACCTACCGAACGTGCAGACCGCCGATGACGGCAGCTACACGGTCACCGCCTCCAACATCGTCGGGAGTGTGACCAGCAATCCCGCCCAGCTTACCGTAACGACCACAGTGCCAGTGGTCAACAGCGCTTATAATCTGACCGGCTTTGGCCAGGCCACGACTGGCGGCGGTGTGATCGCCGAGACGAACTCGGCTTATAAGAAGGTTACGAATGCGCTCGATCTGGCCAACGCCATTCTTTCGGCATACAAGACGGCAGGTTCGGTCAAGGTGATCGAGATCATGACCAATCTGGACTTGGGATGGAACGAGGTCGGTTCCGTCGTGCAAAACCTTGCTTCAACTCCGTTCCGTTCGCACAACACACCACAACTGCACCCGCGTTTGCTTATAACAGGTGTGAGTCTTATCGATATCAAACCCAAGAGCGGGTTGACCATCTTCTCGGCCAATGGCGCAACCATCCGGCACTGCACCTTTAACATTAAGAGCACTCACAATATCATCGTCCGCAATCTGAAGTTCGACGAGATGTGGGAATGGGACGAGGCCACCAAGGGCCAGTACGACAAGAACGACTGGGACTTCATTGATCTCGGCAACGGCGGCGCGGTGAGCAACATCTGGGTTGATCACTGTACGTTCACGAAATCCTACGATGGCATTCTCGATACCAAGGCCGGCAGCTCGGCTATCACCCTCTCGTGGTGCAAATACGTGGGTGACGACGGCGCCACCAATACCAACAGTTGGGTTCGTCAGCAAATCAACTATCTGGAACTGAGTCCGTCGAGCTACCCAATGTATAATTTCCTTCGCACCCATGGTTTCAGTGTCGAAGACATCGTCACGATTATCCAAGGGCATGACAAGACCCACCTGGCGGGCTCAAACAACCTCGACCCCCAAAACTCGACCATCTCGATGACTTTCCACCACCTGTGGTTTAATAGCGTGTGGGACCGTTGTGTGCCGCGTCTGCGCGCCGGCAACGTGCATGATTACAACATCTACGCTGACGACACATTGGTACTGGCTGCCAAGCGCCTGCGCGATACGCGGGCGACCGCCATGAGCACAGCCAACCAAAACACACTGAACAACACCTACAGCTTCCGACCACCCATCAACGGCAGCATTTCCACCGAGCACGGCGCACTTCTGGTTGAAAAGTCGGTTTACATTGATTGCCTTACCCCGTTGCGCAACAATCAGACCGATCCTTCGAATCCGCAATACACCGGAAAAATCAAGGCGCTCGATACCATCTATCAAATGGACAGCACGGTGGTACGCGGCAACAGCACCGACTCCGGCAACCCGCTGGGCCCGTTCCAGGCACCCATCATTGCCTTCTCGTGGAGCCTGCTTGGCAACCAACTGCCTTACACCTATACGATGGATGATCCCAGCCAGCTTCAGACCATCGTTACCAGCCCCACTGCCGGTGCTGGCGCCGGCGTGCTCACCTGGGCGAAGACAAACTGGCTGATGACCACGTATGCTCCCTCAGCGCCCACCATCGTCGCCGACCCGCAAAGCCAAACCAATACGGCCGGCCAAAGCGCCACGTTCACCGTCGTGGCGGGTGGCAGCACGCCTTTGAGTTATCAATGGTATTTCAACACCAATTGGGGAATTCCCAACGCCACGAATGCCTTTCTGACTCTTATCAATATTCAAGCCACCAACGCAGGCACTTGTTCTGTGACAGTGAGCAACGTGGCAGGTTCAGTCACCAGCACCAGTGCGCTGCTCACGGTGTCGGCGGGTACGCCGGCCAGGCCGCAACTGTCGGGCTTTGTTTACAATAACGGGACTTTCAGCCTGACTGTCAGCGGCGACCCGGGCTTGGATTACATCGTGCAGGCGTCCACGAACCTCACGGATTGGACCAGCATTTTCACCAACCATTCGCCCATACCACCCTTTGTCTGGACTGATCTCGTCGCGAGCAACTTCAGCCAGCGGTTTTATCGGATCCAACTCGGGCCGTAAAAACCGATTGGCAGGATTTGTCCAAACCATTCCAACATCAAGAACCGGCACTTTGTGAAAACATCAGCCATACTGTTCGTCCTTTCGCTTGGCATTTCACTTTGCCCCGCCGCTGCCGGATCGGGAATTTTTGATGTGCGCCAGTTCGGCGCCAGGGGCGATGGAAAGACTTTGGACACCACGGCCATTCATGCCGCATTGGGCGCTTGCGGCCGGGCCGGTGGCGGCACCGTGAAATTTTCGCCGGGAATTTATCTGAGCCAGTCGCTCACCCTCCGGACCAAAACCACGGTGTTGCTCGAAAAAGGCGCTACCCTGCTGGCTTCGCCGACGCAAGCGGATTTCCTTAAGGGAGGCGGCGACTGGCTGACGGCCAAAAGCAGCGACGATTTCATCCCGTTCATCGGCGGCAAAAATCTCACGGACATCGCCATCACCGGCAAGGGAACAATTGATGGCAATGGCGCAAACTGGTGGGGGCTGGCCGAGGAAGCCCGCACCCGGAAACCCGGCCATCCCCCCCTGCCGCGTCCCGACCTCGTCGTGCTCGACAACTGCAAGAAAGTTCGCATGGCCGGAGTGAAGCTGATCAACTCGCCAAGATCTCATCTTGTGCTCAACAACTGTGAAGAGGTGGTCATCGAGGGCGTGACCATCCAGACACCGGCGGGTGCGGCCAACACCGACGGCATCGACCCCGTCAATTGCCGCAATGTGACCATCACCCGTTGCACCATTGATACCGGCGACGACAACATTGCCATCAAATCCGGCATAAAAGTCGAGGGCCGGGAATTCGGCTGCGAAAACATCACCATCACCGACTGCGATTTTCTGCACGGCCACGGCATGTCCATCGGCAGCGCAACCGTCGGTGGCGTGCATCACGTAGTCGTAAAAAAATGCCGCTTCGAAAACACCGACAACGGCTTGCGCATCAAATCCGGTCGCGACCGCGGTGGGTTGGTCGAGGATATCAGCTATTCTGACATCACGATGAAGAACGTGCATCCGGCCATTTCGATAGTCTGTTATTACCAGTACAGCACGAATGACAAATATCCAAAGGAAGACCCTGCCCAGCCGATGACGGAAACCACCCCCATCTTTCGCAACATCAAAATCTCCAATGTCACGGCCACTGTCACCCGGGACGCCGGCCTCATTGTCGGTTTGCCGGAAAGCGTGGTGTCGAACGTCGTGCTGGATAATGTCCACATCACCGCCGAAACCGGCATGGTGATCCGCAACGCCAAAGGCATCCAATTCAAGAACTCAACCATTTCGGTTAAAGCAGGCCCACGATTCAGCGCTGAAAACGCGGAAGTTGAAGGGTTGGAAAATCCAAAAAATAAATTAGAATACACAAACAAAATTGAACCATGAAAAAAATATTTCCTTTTTTTCTAGTCACTTTACTGGCCACCCCGCTGCTCCGCGCGGAGCAGGCTGAGTGGGCGCAAGTGCCCGGAATTCTGGCGCGCATCCAGGCGCCGGTGTTTCCCGCGCGTGACTTCGTCATCATGAATTACGGCGCGGTGACTGACGGCAAGACCGATTGCACCGCGGCCATTGGCAAGGCGATTGCAGCTTGTGCCAAGGCCGGCGGCGGGCGCGTCGTGGTTCCCGCCGGCGAATTTTTCACCGGCCCGATTCATCTGCTCAGCAACGTGGAGCTTCACCTCGAAGCCGGGGCAACGCTGAAATTCAACACGGATCCCAAAGCCTGTTTGCCCGCGGTGTTCACCCGTTTTGAGGGCATTGAATGTTACAATTATTCGCCGCTGATTTATGCCTTTGAACAAACGAACGTCGCGGTGACGGGCCAGGGTACGCTGGACGGCCAGGCCACCGAGGAAAACTGGCTGCGCTGGAAGGGTAAAAAAGGCGGCACTGAGACTCAAACCGCCGCCAATGGACGGCTCAAAAAAATGGCCGAGAGTGGAGTGCCCGTGGAACAGCGCCGATTCGGTGAGGGCGATTATCTGCGCCCGAACTTCATCCAGTTCTATCGCTGTCGCAATGTGATGGTGGAAGGCGTCCGCATCCGCCGCTCACCCATGTGGGAGATCCATCCGGTGCTTTGCACCAACGTCACGGTGCGCGGTGTGGACATCGTTTCGCATGGCCCGAACAATGACGGCTGCGACCCGGAAAGCTGCCGCGACGTGCTGATTGAAAATTGCCTGTTCGACACCGGCGACGATTGCATCGCCATCAAATCCGGTCGCAATGCCGATGGCCGCCGCGTCGGCGTGCCGTCGGTAAATCTCATCATCCGTGGTTGCACCATGCGCGACGGACATGGCGGGGTGACGATTGGCAGCGAGATTTCCGGCAGTTGCAGCAATGTGTTTGCGGAAAACTGTGAAATGAGCAGCCCGAACCTGACCTGCGCGCTGCGGCTCAAGTCCAACGCCGTCCGTGGTGGCGTCGAGCAAAACATTTTCATGCGGAACGTGAAAGTGGGGCAAGTGTCGGATTCCGTCCTGCAAATTGATTTTCTTTACGAGGAAGGCACGAACGGGCTTTTCAAGCCGGTCGCGCGCAATGTGGTGATGGAAAACGTCACCGTTGACCATACTCCTCGCGTGCTGAACGTCCGGGGCTTTCCCGGCGCCGAGATCAGCAACGTGCGGATTTACAACTCGACCTTCAAACAGATCGAGAAGCCGGATGTGGTCAAGGACGCCGACGTGAAGCTGGTAAACTGCTCGCTGGAACCGGCAAAGTGATGTAAGTCGTGGTATATTTTCAAGGAATGAGATTCGGTCGCAAAAATTATGAAATTACCTAATCGCCTTCATTCCTTTGCTCCATACTTTTTGGCGATGATTGGTTATGGGGCATCCGCCAATCTGGCTTTGGCGGTGCCGACATTGCCGAACATCAACACCAACAACGTTGTCAATATCACCAATTTTGGGTCGGTGAGCAGTACAACGCTGACCAACACTACCGCCATTCAAAATGCCATCAACTTCGCGTCGGCAACGAATGGCGGCGCCACCGTCGAATTTCCGGCCGGCACGTATTTGAGCGGTCCGCTCACCTTGCAGAGCAAGGTCAACCTGCAAATTGATAGCGGGGCAACGCTGCAGTTCCTGTCTGAAAGCAAATATCCGGATGCAACAGGCAGTCCCGCCTATCCCATTGCCGGCACCAATCTGACTGACCTTGAAATCAGTGGCTCGGGAACCATTGACGGCAACGGTGCGGGCTGGTGGTCGGCAAATCCCGCGAACCGACCTTACATGATCTATTTTACCAAATGCGTGCGGGTACTGATCCAGAACGTGACGTTGCAGAATCCGCCGAAGATGCACATCGTTTTCAAAAATGGTGGCGGGAACATCACCATTCAAGGCATCACCATCAACACCACGGCGGGCAACGCGGCAAATACCGATGGGATTGATTTGGTTGGGACCAACTGCCTGATCCAGAACTGCACCATCAATGCTGGGGACGACAACATCGCCATCGGCAGCAGCAGCAGTTCTGCGGTGTGTAATAACATCTTGGTCACCAACTGCACCTTCGGCTCCGGCCACGGGGTTTCCCTTGGCAGCAACACCCAGAGCGGGGTGTCAAACCTGACCGTGATCAACTGCACTTTCAACGGCACGGACAACGGCATTCGCATGAAGTCGGATAACCTAACCAGCGGCGGCGCCAGCGAGGGGGGGATGGCCCAAAATCTGTACTATTACAACATTGGGATGACCAACATCAAGTATGCGCCGATAATAATTTACAGTTATTACGATAAATACGGAAATCCCACCTCTCCCAACATCCCCCCGGCGACAGCCGCTGCCACAAATGCCGCCACCATCACCAGCTTCACGCCGGTCTGGCGGAACATAGTTATCAGCAATTTGACAGCGACGGCAGGCCAGCCCGGCATCATTTGGGCGCGGACCGAAATGCCCGCCACCAACATCATATTGAGTAAACTCAATATCACCGCTACCGGCACTTTTGATCTTTACCATGCGAAGGGAATCCAGATCTCGGATTCACAATTTCAAGTGGGTACTGGCAATAAAACCTTCACACTTTTTGATGCACAGGTTGTTTTCACCAATACCAGTGCTTCCACCAACCTTTCTTCCCTGGACGGTCTCACGACGAATTCCTACGGCAATAGCTTTGCATTCTACAACGCGCAAGTGTCAACGAAGAATACCAACGTCCTCGATGATGGCCCGTTCACACTCGCTGACAGCATCCTCATGGTCAGCAACGATTTCGTGCTGGTTCCGAGCACCGTGCTGAATTTTACGCTGGACCCCAATACCAACCGGGTGGCGGTGGTGGGCAATCTGGCCCTGGGCGGGACCATCAACTTGACGAACGGCCCCGGGTTTGGGCCGGGCACTAACACGCTGTTGACTTACACCGGTACTTTGAGCGGCAACCTCCCGACTCTCGGCTCAACGCCCGCAGGCTACAACTATGCTTTCGACACCAACACCGCCGGTCAGGTGAAACTTGTCGTGACTTTGCCCGCGCCTTCAGCCCCGACAAATTTCACGGCGACGGGAACGAACCTGTTGATCAAATTGAAATGGAACGCCGTGTCGGGCGCGGCCAGTTACAATCTCAAACGCGGGACGGCCAACGGCGGGCCGTATCCGACGGTTTACAGCGGGTTGATTGCGACGAATTATGCCGACGCAGCGGTCACCAATGCCGTGACCTATTATTATGTCGTGACGGCGGTGTCCGGCGGCGAAAGCACCAACTCCCTGCAAGCCAGCGCCGCACCGCTGCCTTCATCGGTGACAACCAATATTGTCGCGCAGGTCAGCAGTGGCCAGTTGCAGTTGTCCTGGCCGCAGGATCATCTCGGCTGGCACTTGCAGATTCAAACCAACAGTCTTAACGCGGGTTTGGGGACCAACTGGGTGAACGTGCCCAATTCCACAACCACCAACCAGATTTTCATCTCCATCAATCCCACCAACGGCTCCGTCTTTCTCCGGCTGGTGTATCCGTAACCAAGGGTAAACTCATACCATTTCCCGATAATAATTTCCCAGACGGTAGGGCCGCGTTGCTGCGCGGCCATCATACCCGGCGGCGCAGCAGCGCCGCCCTACCCATTGCACCGGTTGTCTCTGGGAATTGGTATCATTTCGGGCTTCTTTTCCGGTAGTCGTCGCGGCTGAAATACTTCTCCAGCCAGATATAATAACATTTACAGTTTGCTTTTGCACTGTAGCGGCGATCTGCGACCGTCGCCATTGATTCCACCGGCACTCACAGAGCGCCGCTACAAAAAATGCGAAATAGTGCAATTACATGCTGAAACTGGTATAAAGACAGATGAAAAGATAACGGCTGCCCATCTCGCGCATCATTAGCTTCGCCTCGCCGGTGCGCCGGTTGCGCCAGGTGACGGGAATGACGGTCCATGAAAATCCGCGCACGATGGCCTTGAGCGGCAGTTCAACGGTGAGATTGAAATGGGGCGAGATCAGCGGGCGACACCCGTCAATCACTTCACGCGGTAGGCCTTGAAAGCGTTCGTCGTGTCGTTCAGACGGATGGCAAAGAGGGTTTTGAGAAAGAAGTTGGCGATACGATTGATGAACAGCTTGATTTTGGGATAGTCAACCGTGCCGCCGCCCTTGACAAAGCGGCTGCCGAACACACAGTCCCAGCCCTTGTTCAGTTCTTCCCAGTAGCGCACCACGTCGCGGCAATCATCGGATTCGTCCGCCATCATGATGACCACGGCGTCGCCCTTCATGTGGTCGAAACCACGGACGACCGCGCGACCGAAGCCGTGCAGCTCTTCGTTTTTCACCGGAACCAGCTCGGGAAGCCCGGCTTTGATTTGGATGAGCAGTTCCCAGGTCCGGTCGGTGCTGCCATCGTCAACGACGATAATCTCGTGCGGTACGTTATGCAGCCGCAGTTCCAAATGAAGGTGCTCCACCGTGGAACAGATGCAGCCTTCC
Organism: Limisphaerales bacterium; assembly: GCA_003161635.1. Lineage (GTDB taxonomy): Bacteria > Verrucomicrobiota > Verrucomicrobiia > Limisphaerales > UBA11358 > UBA11358. The sequence continues at coordinate 15,832 of PMOA01000145.1, read as the reverse complement.
TCATTGCGCGCCGGAATGACCACCGACAGCAACGAGAGCGAACGGGGTTGGGGAGTCGGATCACTCATGTGCTGTTGGGCAAATCTGGTTTTAGCTGCAACGCTGTGCCGAGACAGGCGGCGGATTCATTTGTCCTCTCAAGCCTAAATTAAATCTCCGCCAGGTCAAACAGTTAGAACTTATGCCAATTCCCGATAATAATCGGCACCTATTCCNNGCGCAGCAACGCCGCCCTACCATTGCCCCGATTGTCTCTGGGAATTGGTATCAGGTAACCCCTACGGTTTCTCATGATAGGGGGAATGGGTTTCAAAGAGCTTGAGCTGGTTTTGGATGACTTCAGCCAGGGGCTTTTTGTTTTGCGCGGTGCTCAGATCTGACGCCTGCCGGGCCGTTTCGATCGCTTCAGGAAAGCTCCCAGCCTCGGCATAAGCCGCCGCGAGTGTGTCCAGAATTTCCGGCGATTTGCCGCCGGAAAGTTGTACGGCCTGTTGCGCCAGTTCCACCGCCTTTTGACCGTTGCGCAACGAGTTGTCCGGACAGGTCGCCAGCAACCAAGCCAGGTTGTTTTGGGCCATCACATGCTTGGGATCCAGTTCGAGGACTTTGTGCAACTGTGCGACGGCCGCTGCGAACTTGCCCCGGCTTTGCAACGCCAGGCCCAGTTGATAGTGGGCATGGGTGGAGTCGGGCATCTGTTTCAGCGCCTGCTGGTAATGTTCAATGGCCTCATCCCACCGGCCTTGGGCGCTGAGTATATTGGCCAGATTATAACGGACCTTCGCATTATCCGGCTCGACTTCAAGTGCTTTCTGGAACTGGCCGATGGCCTCGTCCGCCCGTCTTTGGGCGGCCAGCAGATTGCCGAGATTATTGTAAAATTCAGCACAGTTGGGATTGAGTTCAATCGCTTTCCGGTACTCTTCAATGGCTTCTGCAGTTCCACCTTGTTTCGTCAACAGAAAGCCCAAGTTGCTGTGTGCCTCCGCAAAGGCGGGGTCCTTGTCAAGGGCCTGGTGGTAATGCTCAGATGCTTCCTCCAACCGTCCTTGGTTGAGAAGCGCCGTGCCCAGATTGTTGTGTGCCGCCGCAAAATCGGGGTTGATCTCGAGGGCCTTCTGATAGTTGTCAATGGCTTCGTCCGGCTTGCCCTGCCGATCAAGTACAATGGCCAGGTTGTAATGCGCCTCCGCGTAATCCGGTTTGATCTCAATGGCCCGGCGGAATTGTGCGATGGCATCGGGAGTTTTCCCCTGCAAAGCGAGCTTGTTCCCGAGATTATTGTAGGCCAGAAAAGCATTTGGGTTCTTCGCGATGGTGGTCCGCCAGAGGGTTTCAATGTTGGTGTACATTCCACTCTGTCGCCAACTCGATACACCCAACACCAATAGCAGTGTTCCGCAAACAATGGGTTTAAGGAATTGTCGCTTGTTCATTAAAGTACGGAATAATATGGCGATTCCCGCCGCAGCCAATGTAATCGGGCCAATACCGGCCAAATACTGAAAGTGATCAGCTACGAACGAATAACAAAAGGGATAGACATTGAAAAAGCCCAGTGCTGGGAACAACGTTCCAACAAAAAAGAGCCATGCCGCCAGCGGCGCGCGGTTCCGGCGTGAAAGCAACCACAACCCCACCGACACCAGCAGTGCCGTGATGGGGAAAAGGTATTGCCACCACACCGTCTGGCTGACATGCCAGCGCGGATAGATAAAAGCCAAATCCACGGGCCAGACGAGCTTGCCCAAATAGAACCAAATCGCGCGCCCCGCGATAAGCAGCCGATCAATGATGGAAAAATTATACCCGGAACCTCTCGCGCCAACAAATTTCCATTCCACCCACGCCGTGAACAACCCGGCACCAATTCCCACCAAAAAAAATGGAATCAGCGGTAATACATCCTGTTTCCAGGACAACTTTCCGCGTTGCCACCAGAAAACCACCAGCAAGGCCGCAGGCAGGGTCGCAATAACAGTCTTGGACATCAACCCCAACAGAAACAGCCCCAAAGTCACGAAATAAAACCTCCAGTTTCTGGTCCGGTCAAATCTCAAATAAACCAGCGCTGCGCCCAGATAAAATGCCCCCGACAACGTGTTCTTGATTTCCGAGATCCAGGCCACCGACTCCACGCAGACGGGATGCAAGGCGAAGATGGCCGCCGCCAGATAAGCTCCCGGCACCTGCAACCGCCGTAGAATTTTCCACAACAGCAGGGCTGAAAAGGCGTGCAGCAAAATATTAATTAAATGGTAACCCAGCGTTGTATCGCCCCAGAGTTTGTACTCGACCCAAAAAATGCTATGGATTAGCGGATAATACTGTTGCGTGGCGCCGGGTTCGATCCAGATGCGTGCCAATCCCTGTGATGAACGAAGTCCGGGCGGGGTAAGGTGGGCGTCATCGTCCCAAATGGGTTTTCCGTGCCATACCGGTTGGTAAACAAAGATGACGGCGATGAGCAGCAACAATCCCTTCAGCCAGACTCGTTCCCACAAATCACACAGCCAGCCCAAACCTCCATCCACTGCTTGAGTTGAAGATGTCATCGAGTGCTTGGGATGCTAACTAAATTCTTGCACCCGACAACTGCTAACGGTCTGCGTGGGTGTTCGATGTTGGATTTCTGGTTGTTTATATCCGGCAGCGCGGATGCCTGCATTCTTATTTCCCGAGGGCAACCCCGCACGTCTGCCGGTTGGGTCATTCTGAAAACCAAACAGGCGCTGGGAATTTCCCAGCGCCTGTAGTGAAAAGAGCAGCCAAACTTACTTGCGCATCCGGCGCGCAAGAACCAAACCGAGCATGCCCAACCCAGCCAGCGCACACGTGGCTGGCTCGGGAACAACCGAGGCGGGGGTGACTTCCGCCCAAGTTGTGCCAATAAGAAGGTTATCAACCAAATAAGGACCACCCGCGGCGGCTTGAGCTTTGAACCCTACATTGTCTATCGCTGTCGCTGTGAGACCTGAAAGGCTCGCAGTGGCCGTAGGTGCGGTGCCACCACCAAAGGTGCTTGAGCTTGGATTTATCCAAAGACTGCCAGTGTGTGCAGTGAGATCAATCATTTCAACGATGAGATATGTCTGCCCCAGAGTCAAGACTGGGCCGGTGCCAGCCGATGCAGATTGAGCGGCACCTCGCACTCTAATATGACCGTCAATATAATAATAAGCATTAATTGCGTCGCCGCTGCCATTGGGAGCTGAAGTTCCCGGATTCAACGCGGTGAAGTAATTATTGGCACTGTCGGCTGCAGTAGCATTAAACAAGAACGAATAGTAGATTTGTCCGCTGGTCTGATTTGCGTATGTGTTAAAGAGGGACGAAGAGGCGCCGTTAGCGATTTGAAGTTCGTTGCCGCCCTGATCCGCCAAACCTGTATAAGTCAGGTTGCCGCTAGCAATGGTAAAACCACTGGCACTGCCACTGGACCAAGCTATGCTGTTACCAGGGTTAACATTGCCAGTAAGGGCACCGGGACTATAGTTAAAAGCTTCTGAAAACAACAGCGTAGCCTGCGCACTTTGAAAGAGCATGCAACCAACACCGACCAAAACCAAAGATAAACGTTTCATTATATTACAACTTTCTGTTAGGGTTCTCTGAATTGTTACTTTTCTGGCTGGTCTAACTTTAACCTGTTTCCTGGGTTTGTCATCATCGTTATTTTGCAAATACATTTGAAATTTGGGCACTGAAAGTGGTTGAGAGTTGATCCCCGAAGGCATTCGGGGTGCAGTTGAGGGTTGAGGGCTGGTTTTAATTGCCCACTCCCGGGAATAGTCGGCATGTGGGTAGGGCCTGCTGCGCGGCCTCGGACGACCAGCCGGTCGTCCCCTACCAACCTTTGGGATTCCAACTCTCAACTTTCAACACTTAACCATCAACCAGCCGTCGTCCCTACCGATCATTGGGGTTCCAGCCGTCCGCGCCGCCGAGGACTTTTCCCGGCGTAATGGCTGCGGCTTCGGCCTTCGTCAATTGCTTCGCCCAGTCCACGCGCTGCTTTGGGCTGCCGCCGGAACCGGCGCTGTTGAACTCGGCGTAGCGCGCGGTCTGGTGCGTCTCGGGTTTTTTCCAATCGTTCCAGCCTTCCGGGCGGACGACTTCGGACATTTCCGTGTTCAGGAAGATCGTGCTCGCGTAAATCCGCCAGGGCCGCCCCAGATAGGTCCGCGCTTCGGGCGGGTCACCGGTGATTTTGCAATATGAGAAAACAAATCCAAACGGCTGGTCCACCGGCGTGGAAGCAGCGGTGATGTAGCCATCGCCCAGACATTGAATGTGGCATTTCTCGAACCACGCCGTCGCCGCGCCGAAAATGAAATCCACGTGACCGGCAATGTAACAATTTTCAAAATACTGCCGGCCGCGGTTCAACAGAATCGTGTCCTGCCAGCCCAGAAAGCGGCAGTTGCGGAACACCGCGCGGTCGCCGTCCACGCGCACGGCCAACGCCTGTCCGACCGCGCCCGCGGAATTTTCAAACGTGATATTTTCCGCCGTGAAATCGTCCGCGTCAATTGTCGTCGAGGGCGTGTGAAAAGTGCCGATGGGTTTGCCGTCCGAACCTTTGATGTTGGCGTAGAGGTCGCAAGTGAGAATTGTCTTTTCCGGGTCTTCGCCGACGAGATGGAAAAAGCGTTTCTCGCGCTGGACATAAATCAGTTCCTTGTAAGTGCCCGGTTTGAGGTGGATGACCACCGGATTGGTCCGGGTGCCGGAAGGCACGGACATGATGGCGGCCTGCACATTGGTGAACTGGCCGCTGCCGTCGGCGGCAACGACGATGTTGATGGGTTTGACCGCTGATTTGCCTGGCGCGACTGACTGGCCGCCCGAGTTCAAGGCCAGAATGGCTAACGCACATAGCGCTGCGGACAGCCCGGTTGGAATGGGGGAAACGATCCGGTTCATATGGTTCAAAGATTTAACCAGTATGAAAAGCAATTGATCAAGAACCAATCTCACGGAGCGCCGATTTCCGATCCGGCGCGTTTCACTGGAATCTCAACACCCGTCGGGCCGGAGGCCGGCGCTCCGGGGGGCAGTGTGCGGCATGACGTCAAGACATCGCGGTCATGGGTCAAACCATCCGGCAGGCATAATCCACCCCAACGCAGAAAGGGTGGTGACTCATTTTGGTGGGGCGAGACTACTGACGAGCCGGCGCGCGAGGACGGTGCCCCACCGCAATGGCAAATTGCGTCACCAACGCAGAAAGAAATTAATATTTGACCGCGGTCAAGGGTTCGAAAACTTCGGTTCCGTTCCTTTCGGGCGGGGCGAAGTTCGCGCCGCAGTGTTCGCATTGGTCGCGGTCCACCACCCGGAGTTTTTTGCAGTTGGGACAGGACTCCCGTGCCGGCCATTCCTGCACACTCAAGAAGGTGAGGAGGCCGGGGATGCCGAAGACCAGATAAAACGCCGCCCAGCCCAGACGCGCTGGAAGCGAAAGACTGTAACGCAAGCCCAGCCACCAGCCGATGGGGAGGCAGACCAGCGCCGTCGCCAGGCTGTACCGCACCAGTACCCACGGGATGTCCTGCAGTCGGGGTTGCTCGTTAATCAAGGGAATCATCACCAGAAGCGCCGGAGAGATCGACAAACTGATCAGTTTTTGCTCGCGCGCAAATTCGCGGCCGTTGTGGAACAATTCCGGCAGGTCGGTGTTTTTCAACACACCTTGCTCCCGGTCGAGCCAGACCACCTGCGTGGGAAGTTTCCCGCCGGCCTTTCCCTGCGCATACCAGGAGGGACTCAGCCAAAGCGCGAACTGGTTTCTTGAATCCAGGAAGGTAACCTGTATCTGGTTGTAATCGGGATAGCCGGGTTTGTAAGCGGCCCGCCACAACACCTTGCCGTCCGGTGTCAGCAGCCGGATATAACCCCGCGTGACCACGATCGTGTAATCCCAATCATTGCCATTCAACGACACTTCCGCGATTTCACCGATGGCTTCATTAGCCGCGTTCGTGGTGGCTGAAAGCGTGGTGGCCCCGCTGGATTCATTCGTGAGGGTGAAGATTGCCTTGGTTGCGCGATGCTCCAGATCCAATGCGTACACCGTGTCGGCCGTGTTGATGATCCGTCGGGAGGCCGACGCATGGGCCGGCGCATGGTCAAAGCGGCTCCCATCGCCGGCCACATTCTGCGCGAAACCGTCCGGACCCAGGCTGCCAATGAAACGCCGGGTCGCAATATCATAGCCCACCAGCCGTCCGTATCGGCCCCAATAGTACCAAAGCGTGTCCGGGGTCGCCCGCCAGAAGGTGAACCGGTTGCAGTCCCGATCGAACCAACGTCCGTGGGGAGCCTGGTTGCTGAAGTCAGGACTGATTTGCACCCGGATGCACAACTGCCGGTTGAAATCCGCCGTTCCAATCCTGCGCCCGGTCTTCGAATCAACCAGCGGCTTGCCTGCCAGGTCCACAATGTTCGATTGATCGCCGTCTCCCTGGGTGACTTTATATATGGCGCCATCTTTGGTCATCTGATACTGCGTCTGCGAATAGGGGCTTCGCAGCAGCAATTCGACCAGCAGGATGGCGGTCAGCGCGAGGACGAAGCCCCATCCCGGCATCAGCGCGCCAGTCAGTGCCAGTCTGCCCGGTGCCGGCTGGCCCCGGTAATAACCGTGGCTGTGAAAACCGCCCCAAACGGCGGTGGCCAGAATAATTCCGCCAATCAGGATTAAAAACAGTGCCTGCCATAAGTGCCATTCACTCTGGAACATCAGGGAAACAAAGAGCGCCACCCCCAGGCCTAGGGCGCGGCTGGCGTACCAGCGTGCCTGTCGCAAGCCCGTGAGCATCCCGGCGAAATAGTACAGGGTGCCGGAAAGGACTATAATGGCGGTCGGCCGGAGCATGGCCCATTGAAAAGGTGCCGCTACGTGCCCCGGCACCAGCGCCCACGCAATGAAACCAATCAGCGGCAGACCCGTCGCCAGGACATAAAGCATCAACCCCGCGATGACTTTGCCGAAAAAAATCTCCGTGCGGGTGATGGGGCGATGAATCAGAAATGCCCAGAGGTCGCGGTGCCTTTCGTTGTGAATCTGGAACCAGCCGAGAACGGCGCCAAAGATGGCGCAGAAAAAACCGATCAGAATATCCGATGAGACCAATGGTTGCCAGGGCAGGTACACCTGCTGAGAGTCGCTGATTCCGCCCAGGTTTTTCAGAATGGTCGAGTACTTTTGCGCATTCAACGCCAGTATCAGCGCCAGGATGCCAAGGCCGAGCACGGCCAGTTTCACATTTTCCCGCAGTTCCTTGAGAATCAGCGTTTTCATGGTTGGGCCTCCGTTTCCGACAAAATGAATGATTTCTCGCCCCGCTCGCCCAGATAACTGATGAACGCATCCTCCAGGCTGATGGGCACCATTTCCATCTGTGCCGGTGCCAGCGCCCGCAGTGCCTGTTCGGTCGCGTCGTTGTAATGCATGCAGGTGAGCCGGAGCTCACCCTCCGCCCGAAACGCCTGGAGCAGACCGGGAATTTTCGGGACCGGCGGCGGCGCGCTTGAGAACCGCAGCCGGATCTGCCGCACACTATTTCGAAACGTCTCCAGCGGACAGCACACCTGCAACACGCTCCGGTCCAGAACCGCAACGTAATCGGCAACACGCTCGACGTCGGCCAGTTGGTGCGATGAGAAGAAAATCGTCCGGTCAGACCGGCGCGTCAGATAAATCATGGATTCAATCAGCGACCGGTGTGCCACGGGGTCCAGTCCTATCGCCGGATCGTCCAGGACCAGCAGCTCAGGTTCCGGCGCCAGCGTGAGCCCCAGGCAGAGACCCGCCCGCTCGCCGCGCGACAGGTCTTTAACCCGTGCCGTTGGCTTGAGGTTGAAATGTCCGATGACCGCGCGGAAGATTTGTTCATTCCAGAGCGGATAGAACCGCGATTGAAATTCGCCGCACTCCCTGACGCTCATCCAGCCGTAAAGCTGATGGTCCTCGGTCAGGTAGCCGATGCGCGCCCGGACCTCCGGCGGCAGGCTGCGGATGTCGTGACCCAAAATGCTGCCCTCGCCGCGGGTCGGTTCGAGCAACCCCAGCAACATGCGGATGGTGGTGGTTTTGCCGGAGCCGTTCCGGCCCAGAAACGCAAACACACACCCGCGTGGCACCTCCAGGTTCAGGTCATAAACGGCCGGCTTGGCGCCAAAATACCGCGTCAAACCTTGGGTTCGAATAACAGGTTGCTCATTCATCGCTTCAGTTGCCTCCTTTCACATGTTTCCACTGGCCAAGCTTTTTCTCGAACGCCTCTCGCAATTCCTGATGAGTGAAATCCATCGTCATCGCCTCACCGATGGCCGCATCAATCAGCGGCTCCAGCCGCCGCCAGCCCTCCTCGCGCGTGAACACCTTTCGTTTGCGGGTGATAAAAACCCCGCGGCCGGCCCGGGATTCGATCAACCCGTCCCGCATCAAATCGGCGTAGGCGCGGGCGACGGTATTCGGGTTCACGACCAAATCCTCGGCCAGGGTACGAACGCTGGGGAGTTGATCCCCCACCGCCAATTTGCCGGTGACAAAGGCCAGCCACACCTGATCCGTGATCTGTTTGTAGATCGGCGTATTCGAACCGGTGCTGATGGTGATGTTAAAACTCACGATTGTTTATTAATGTACTATTACAACTAGTACACTAACACAAACCTGTCAACATTATTTTTTAAACCATTTAATTTCGATTTGATGCAGCGGTTCACAAAGGGAGGCAAAACGATAATCCCGCCGTGTCCTGGCCGGCGCGAATTGCTGCGAGCCGCCGGACATTGAATTTTCAACTTTGAAGTCGCCGCGCCGAATGGTTACGCTGCGGCCATGTCACGCAAGTCGCCACCGGATTCGAACAAGGGTTTTGCCGACGTCATCGGGGTCGCGCTGCTGGCTGCCGCGTTGCTGCTGCTGGTCGCGCAGTTTTCATTCGACCGTTACGACCTTTCCTTTTTCAAGGATCCGCCCATCAAGCCGGTGCATAATTGGATCGGGACCGTCGGCGCTTATCTGGCGTGGGGTTCGTTTCTTCCGTTTGGCGTGGTGGGATACCTTTTGCCGGTGTTATTTGCGGCGTTTGGCGTGGCGTATCTGTTGAATGTTCTGGGCTACCTGCGCGAGCGTTTGCGCTGGTCGTTGTTGTGGACAGTTGTTTTGTTGATTGCTCTGACCGGCTTGTTTCACATGATGGATGACGGCAGCAAGCATGGAAAATTCCATGAAGTAATCGGTTCGATGAGTTCGGGCGGCTGGCTCGGCTACCTCACCTTCGGGCAGACGCCGCGTCACGAATACGGCTTTTGCCTCCTCGGCAAAGTCGGCGCAATCATTGTTTATGCGACCCTGTGCCTCATCAGCCTGTTGTTCCTGACCAATTTTCAACTCGGCGAATGGATTCGCCGTTTCCTTCAACAAGAACCCGCCGCCGCCGAACCCAAATCCGCCGATGAAGCCGCGCTCGAACGCCGCGCGCGTGACCTGGAGAAGCAGGCTAAAAAATTGCAGGAGGAAGTCCAACATTCCGGTCTGGGCGCGGATTTGCAGCCGGTGCCGGAACCGACCGTCCGCGATTTGAGCGTGTCGCAGGCCAAACCGGCGTCCGCCCGCGTGCGCAAACCCGCCTTGCCCGAACCGTCCAAAGAGTCTGAAGCCGTCAGGGAGGCTGAGCCGGACCCACCCCGCGAAGCGGTCGCGGCCACCACCGAGGATATCCTCGGTAAAAAATCGGAAGTCGCGGAAAAAAATGGGGCGGAGAAGTCCGATGGTGAAAAACCCGAACCGGTCGTTCACATTGCCGAGGGTTCCGCGCCGGCGGCGCCACCCAAACCAAGGGCGCCAAGAAAACCGAAGCCGCTTACGGTTGCCGCAACGCCCATCATCGGCAATTATCAATTGCCGCCGCTGGATTTTCTCCAGCACCCGGACATGACCGTAAAGCCTACGGAGTCCAAGGAGGAATTGATGGCCAACGCGCGGCTCATGCAACAGACGCTCGCTCAGTTCGACATCGAGGTTTCGCTGGGTGACATCACCAAGGGTCCGACGATCACACGTTACGAATTGCATCCCGCGCCGGGCGTGAAGCTCGAAAAAATCACCGCGCTTTCGAACAACATCGCCGCGGCGCTCAAGGCCGAGCGCATCCACATCCTCGCGCCCGTGCCGGGCAAAAGCTCCGTCGGCATCGAGGTGCCGAACCCGGTCAAGACGACGGTCATCGTGCGCGATTTGTTCGAGTCCGACGAATGGCGCAACAGCAAGGCAAAGATTCCTATTGCGCTGGGCAAGGATGTTTACGGCCATCCGATTGTCGCCGACCTCTCGGAAATGCCACACCTGCTCATTGCGGGCAGCACCGGTTCCGGCAAATCCGTTTGCATCAACGCCATCATCACGTCGCTGCTTTACCGGTTTTCACCCGACCAGCTCCGGTTCGTGATGATTGATCCGAAAGTGGTCGAGTTGCAGCATTACAATTCGCTGCCGCATCTGGTTGTGCCGGTCATCACCGATCCGAAGAAGGTCATCCTCGCACTGCGCTGGGTCGTGAACGAAATGGAAAAGCGCTACCAGATTTTCGCGCGTGTCGGCGTGCGCAATATCAACTCGTTCAACTCGCGGCCAAAAAACAAATTGGCTCCGCCAGCCGAACCCGAATTGCCACTGATGGCCAAAAAGGAAAAAGTCGAGCCGGGCGCGGAAGGATTTGCAGTGGAAGTGGACGAGGAAATCGTCGTGCCGCGCGAGGAGGACATCGTCATTCCCGAAAAGCTGAGCTACATCGTCGTTATCATTGACGAACTGGCGGACTTGATGCTCGTGGCGCCGACCGACGTGGAGATGGCCATCGCGCGCATCACGCAGATGGCGCGCGCGGCGGGTATTCATTGCATCGTCGCCACGCAGCGGCCGAGCGTGGACGTCATCACCGGCGTCATCAAGGCGAACATCACCGCGCGCATCGCCTTTCAGTGCGCGGCGAAGGTGGACTCGCGCACGATTCTCGACGCGATGGGCGCGGACAAATTGCTCGGCAANNGGCGCGCTCATCACCGACCAGGAAATTGTGAGCATCGTCGAATTCATTGCCAAACAAGGCAAGCCAAGCTACGAAATGGAAATTCACCGGCAACTTTCCAGGCCCGCCGCCAACTTCGGGAACGAAAGCGGCATTGACGAGGACGAGGAACTCATCCAGCAATGCATCGAGGTCATCCGCAGCGAGCAAAAGGCGAGCGTCTCGTTGATGCAACGGCGCCTGCGCCTCGGCTACACCCGCGCCGCGCGCATCATGGACGAACTGGAAAATCGCGGCATCGTCGGCCCGAGCAAAGGCGCGGAGCCGCGGGATATTTTGATTGATTTGGACGGCACGGGCGCGGATGGGGGGGGGCAACAGGCGGTGTAAATTCATTTGGCCACGGATGAAAACGGATTTTTCCACCCGCCAGCCATCTCCGCATGAAACAATTTCTGGTAACGGTGCCCCGCAACCTCATTGGCTGCTTCCAGGGCCGGAGGATCGTCTGGCATGTCATTGCCATCCTTCTCACTTTCATCCTCGTCACGTCCGGCTTCGACTGGCGCTGGTTCCTCGCCACTCGCAATCCGGCGCTTCGGTCGTGGATGTGGCCCGCCGTCGGGCTTGGCGCGCTGCTGCCACTCGTCTTGCCACTATACCTGCTCACCGCCGGTTTCATTATTGAAAATGCCAGGATCAAGTTGACAGGCTGGGCCATCGGCCAGGCGGAACTTATCGGTGCGTTTGTCTCTGCCGCCTACAAGGCGTTTACCGGTCGTGCCCATCCAGCGCGCGTTGTCGGCGACGACCTCAGTCATGTCTTCCACTTCGGCTTTCTACGCGGGGGAGTCTTCTGGGGCTGGCCGTCGTCGCATACCACCATTGCCTTCGCCATGGCCGTGACGGTGTTCACGCTCTGTCCGAAACAGCGGTGGCTGGGTTTGGTGGCGTTCCTCTATGCATCCTATGTCGGCCTGGGTGTCTCCATGACCATCCATTGGTTCTCGGATTTCGTGGCCGGAGCGATCATCGGCTCGGTCATCGGAGCCGTGGTAGCGAAGGGTTTTGGGGAAACATCGAACATCGAACGCCCAACATCCAACATCCAATAATCTGCATTCGTCCGGCAGGAAAATATTCGATGTTCAGCGTTCGATGTTGNNCGATGTTGGATGTTCGATGTTCCCGACTCTACTTCATCGGATACTGCCAGACCCAGTCGCCTTTTTCCCGGTCTTCCGAACCGTCCTTCTTTAACGCAACCTGCCCGCCATCATCCGTTTCATTCCAGCCGATGGAATAGAGCAAGAATTTGCCATCAGCGGTGCGGCGATAATGCAGCGGCTGGCCGCCGATGATGTCGTGCGGCAATTTTTCGATAAATTGCGGCATGAGCGCGTCAAGCGTTTCCGGATATTCGCCATGTGCGAGACGATAACGCTCCAACGCGCAGGCGATGCGGGCTAAATCAATGCTGGATTGAATTGCGGCAAATTTTTCCACGGCTCGGCCAATAGCAGGAAATAACATCAATGCTTGAACTTTGTAAGGCGAATAATGTTTCTGTTCGGCATGCACAGAATTTTCTGCGCGTTGCAAAGCTGCGGGTGAAACGATGCGTGAATTCGTATCCACGAGCGGCAAAAGCCATTGTTGCTGCATCCGGGCAAAGGCGAGTTCGTTTTGATAAAAATACGCACTGGGCATGAAGCGAAGGCTGTTGGTGATAACACCGCCGTCTTCTTGAGGCACGATCACTTCTCGCGTGCGCCGCTGATTTTCAAACGACGCAATCGCAAACGCCCGTTCGCCGCGCATCGTAAATTCGTAATGAGCCAGAAAATCCATCTTCGCCAATTCCGCGTCGAGTGCGACGAGTTGTTCATCTGACCATTCATGCTCCGCCAATCCTTCCCAAATTGGTTGCAGCGCAATGTTCGCAATTGCCATGCGAACAAGATGTGAAATCAAAAACGGCGAACTGCGAAGGGAATTATTCAAATACAAGGATAGCTTCACGTCATCCAACGCTTTTGCACTTTCGCCGTCAGCCAATTCGGCAACAGCACGCAATTGAAGCACTTGAGTGCATCTTTTAAGCTCCGCTAAAACTGGCAATAACGACGATGCCGAATTGAATCCATCTTCGTAATTTAACGGAACGCTTGCATAAGGCCGCTGGCTGGCTTGACGCAATTCTTCAATTGCTGAATCGAATTTACTCAAGGCAAACAAGACATCGGCGGCGGGTGTTTGCGGCTGCGGCGCGACGGGAAATTCTTTTGCCAAACTCGCATTGGTCGGATTGCGATAAGACACCTGCCACGTTTTCAAATCGGTTATCCTTGTTTTACCTTCGCCACCCAAATAGCCAACTTCATCTTTTTCCGGCCGAAAGTCTGGACTGCCGTCAGAGTGATAGGGATTCATCACGATTTTGCCATTGAGCATATTTGTAAAAATTGGCGCGGTGAAAAAATTCTGGTCGTCCGGCACGGATGGAGGAACAAATGCCTGCCAGTCAAATTTCTCGCCTTTGGCCTCCCACTCATGTTTGTAATTTCCCCACGCGCGTTTGCCGCGCCAGTCTTCCTCGGTGTAAAAAATGGCTATCAGCGTGGCGAGCGTGGCCACGCCAATCAAAATCCGGCGCCAAATCCGCCAGCCCCGTTTGTTTTTCGGTATCCCGTTCATAAATGCTTTCTGTTGTAGCGTCGAGCCTGTGGCTCGAAAGAATCGGCGCACAGCGCCGACGCTACACCGTCAAATTCTCCACGCCTTCAGTGCGTGGCTTGGGTGAAAAAATCTTCTGCCGGTCTGCGCCGCGCGGCACGGAATGGTCGTTCAACAACTCGGCCAGGATTTTCTGCTGATCTTTCAGGGACATCATTATTTCGGATGACGGCCCGGATTTGACGATGGCCGGTGAATGTTCACGCAGGGAGATGTTGGCCGCTAAAATCAAAACCCACACCGCCGCCAGTCCCGTCCAAATCCGGCGGGAGGGCCAGATCAGTTCGCGCCAAAGTATGATCGGCCAGCCCAACGGTGAAGGCCGCCTCGTTGATTCCACAATCTCATGGCGGATGGCGTCGAGTTTCGGTGCGACGGTTTGATGTCTTTTCAATAAAATGTCACGCGGCGTTTTCATAAAATCCCCATTTTAACGCAAAGATGAAAAGAGCGCGGAGACACAACCCAACTTTTTGGAGTGCGGCGGGAAGCGAAGCGCCACGCCGCCTTTACAACGTTGGTCGGTGCTCCAAAGCGGTGTCGCCGCTGCGCTCTGCCACCGCAGTCCAAAACTCTCAGGCAGAGGATTGCCCGCCCTGCCTTTGCGTTCTCCGCGTCTCTGCGTTGAATCGGCAGCCTCATTTCTGTTCCTCCAGCAGTTTTCGCAGCGATTTTTTGGCGTAGTGCAGCCGGGATTTGACCGTGCCGACCGCCGCGCCGGTGATGCCGGCGATTTCCTCGAGCGAAAAGTCCTCGACAAAGTGCAACAGCAACACCGAGCGTTGTGGCAACGGCAGTTGGTTCAACAGAATCATAAACTGGGCCTCCTGTTCCTGCCGGATGAGCAGATCGTCCGGACGATTCTCGAATTCATCCGGCGCATCGGGGATTTCATCGAGCAAAATTTCTTCGCGATTTTGTTTCCGCCAGCGTTGCAGGCATTTCTGGTGGGCGATGCCGAAGAGCCAGCTTCCGAATTTCGCATCGTCGCGCAGGCTGCCGATGTGCCGGACAGCGGCGATGAACGTCTCCTGCACGAGGTCGAGACTCGTCTGTTCGTCATGCACCAGTTCAAAAACATAGACATACAAGGGCAATTGGTAGCGTCGAAAGAGAGCGTCCCAAGCCTCCGGTTCTCCGGCTTTGGCTTGCGGCACGGGCAGTTGTTCGCGTTCAGCCACTACCAGCATTTACACCAAGAAGAATGCCAGACGCGAGAAAAGGTTCAATCGGGCTTCAACGGACCGAAAAATGGCGAAAATTGGCCCTGTTTCGTGCTATTTGGATTGCTAAATTGCTTAAAACCTTTGAATAATATGGCCATGTCAACGGTCGCCGAACAACTCCGTGTTGCACGCGAAGCCCGGAAACTCACGATTCCGCAGGTCGCGGAAGTCACAAAAATCCGCACCGACCACATCCGTGCGCTGGAGGAGGGGAATTTCAATTTTTTTTCCGCGCCGATTTACATTCGCGGCTCGGTGAAAAATTACGCCACGCTGCTCAAGCTCGACGTGCCGCAAATCATGGCCGCGTTGAATATCGAGCTGGGTCGGACGGAAAAATTCAGCGAGCCACCGCCGTTGACGGAAGCGTCAAACACTCCGATCGACCGCCTGATGTTTCTGCTCTCGAAACTGAATTGGAAAGTCGGCGTGGTTGGAGCCGTCGTTTTGGGAATCGCTTTGGCCGTTTTTGTCGGCAGTTTCGCGTGGCGGCACCATAAACGCAGTGACCCGCTGACGGGTTTGCAACCCGCGGTTTATCAATCGGCGAATTCCGGCCAGACGCTGCCTCTGGCGTCACATCGCTAGTCTGGCAGGAGCCGGGGGGGACGGGACCCATCTTCAGGTCTCTCAACTTTCAACCCTCAACTCTCAACCTTCTGCATCACATGTCGCTCAAATAAATCGCGCGGTTCCGCCACAGATAAATCAAGCCGGACACCGCGGTCAGCACGACCGTCACCCACAGCGCAATTTCCGCGAACCCGGCCACCCAGGGTTGAAAAAGGTTTTGCAGCCACGGGCTCCACTCATTGGCGGCATCGGTGA
>PMOA01000084.1 GCA_003161635.1 Limisphaerales bacterium | reverse complement strand
GCGACTGCAAGGTCTGCGGCGGCAAGTTCACGTTGCGCCGACCGCTTTCGGCCAAGCCGCTGACGCATTGTCCGGCGTGCAAAAAGCCGGTGCGCAAGATCATTTCCACCTTCAATTCGCCGCACAAACTCAAGCCGTTGTCCATCTCCGACGCGAAAAAGGCCGGGTTTACCGTGCTTAAAAAAATCAGCAAGGGCGAATACGAACGGCAGTAAAGCGGTCGAAAATCGAGGGTCGAAAATCGAAAGCCGGGGCTGTGACCGAAGCGGAGTTTTACTGTCTAAATCGTCATTTAATTCAAAAGAATTCACGGGTTTTGAATTTATTTTTGACGCAGAGTGTCCAATTGATTAGCCTGATAGTTTGAGATGGGTTTCAGCTTTGCATATTTGAAACGCGTGTTGCCTTTGGCCGCCGCCGTGTTGGGTGCGGTGTTTTCCGCCCAAGCGCAGCGCGCAGCACTTCGCCCGGGACAATCCATTTTGTTTTCCTCGCCGGAGAGCGACATTGTTTTCTCCAACATGCCGTCGCTTTCGCCCAAGCCGCCGGAGTCGCTGGATTTTGGCAACACTTTGCGGGCTCCGCCACCGTTCAGCTTCAGCGGTCCGCCCGTTGACATGCCGTTGCTGCCGGGCGCGCCGGTGGTTTCACCCGCCGAGACGTTGCGGATGCAGGACCTGCTGGATCGGCGCAAGAATTGGATGCTGTTGACGCCCGCGGAAATCCTCGGCGCGACCACGCCGGAAAAGATCCTGGGAATCCAGGAACATGACGCGGCCGGCCGGCCAAAAAATTTAACGGCGCTGGAACGCTACACCGAAAGGCAGAATCAAACGCCGACGGTCAACACCAATACCCATGCGTTTCCAACCTGGAATTTTTCCGATAAACAGCCCGACATGTTGAACTCCATCCCCGGTGAATTGGGAAGTCCAGACAACATGGCCAGCCCGCTGCTTAATTCCGTACCGAACAATCGAACATTTGCCGGGCAAAATGGAAACAACAGATGGTCAAAATTGTTCGGCTCACCGTCGCCGTCGCCGGTTGTCACCATGGCGCAACAGATGAACATGGAACGGTTCAGACAATTGCTTAAGCCAGACTCGTCATCCACCGCCGCGGCAACAACCCCTTCATTGAGCGGCATAAAAACCTCCCTGCCGCAAACGGCGCTGAGTTCCGGCTTTGGCCAGTCTTTTCTGGCTCCGGTCGGCGCGTCATCCCCTCTGAAACTCGTCGAGTTCTTGCCATTGGTTGAACGACAGTCTTCACTGACTCCGGTCGGCGCGTCATTCACTCCATTGAACAACGGGATTGGCAAGCCCGCCGAGATGCCGAAGTTACCCAGTATCTGGAGTCTAAGTTTAACGTCGCCTCCATCGGCCGCCGCCTGGGGGCCGCAGCCGCCGCCTTGGTTGTCGCTCACACCGCAGCCATTCGCTATTCCGCAACGAAAATTTTGAGCGGACGGCGTGTCAATGCGCCGAGGTGATCAGGAGCACTTGTTCCAGCGTCGAGACGCCCTCGCGCGCGCGGTCGAGTCCGACCATGCGGAGTGTGCGCATTCCCTGACTGATGGCCACTTTGCCCAGCTCGCGCGTGTTGGCGCGGGCAATGACGAGTTTGCGGATCTGGTCGGTGATGGTCATGGCTTCAATGATGGCCATGCGGCCGGCGTAACCGGAATTTTTGCAACGGTCGCAGCCGCGGCCGCGATAAAGTTGCACACCGCTGAAAGTGGCGGGGTCAATACCGAGATCTTCAAACATTTTGGGCGGATAAGTCACCGGCTCGCGGCAATGCGAACAAATGCGGCGCATGAGGCGTTGCGCGCAGGAAAGAATGACGGACGAGGAAATCAAAAACGGCGCAATGCCCATGTCATCGAGTCGTGCGATGGCGCCGGGCGCGTCGTTGCAGTGCATGGTGCTCAAGACCTGGTGTCCGGTGAGCGCGGCTTCGATGGCGATTTCGGCGGTCTCGGTGTCGCGAATTTCACCGATCATGATGATGTCCGGGTCCTGGCGCAGAATGGAACGCAGGGCGTTGGCAAAAGTGAGGCCGATTTCCTTTTTGGTCGGCACCTGGTTGATGCCAGGAATCTGGAATTCCACCGGGTCTTCGACGGTGATGATGTTGTAAATGGGGTTGTTCAGTTCGTTGAGCGCGGAGTAAAGGGTCGTGGTTTTGCCCGAACCCGTCGGGCCGGTGACGAGAATCAATCCGTGCGGCGCATCAATGGCGCCCTTGAATCGCTTGAAGGTTTCGGGATCCAAACCGAGCTTGTCTATGCTCGCGGACAGATTTGTCTTGTCGAGAACGCGCAGGACGACTTTCTCACCGTGAACGGTGGGCATCACGGACACGCGCAGGTCAAAGTCCTTGCCGCTGACGCGCACGCGCATGCGACCGTCCTGCGGCAGGCGGCGTTCGGCAATGTCCAGGCTGCTCATGATTTTGAAGCGCGAGGCCAGCGCCAGTTGCATTTGCTTGGGCGGCGGCGTTGCGTCCATGAGCACGCCGTCCACCCGGTAACGCAGGCGCATGTTTTTTTCAAAAGGCTCCAGGTGAATATCGCTGGCGCGGTCCTTGATGGCCTGGATGATGATGAGATTGGCAAGTTTGATGACCGGCGCTTCTCCGCTGGAAGCGGCGAGCTGGTCAAGGTTGACCTCTTCCATCCCCTCCTTGACAGCTTCGATAGAATCGGCTTCCGCGTCGGCTTCATTCTGC
Organism: Limisphaerales bacterium; assembly: GCA_003161635.1. GTDB lineage: Bacteria > Verrucomicrobiota > Verrucomicrobiia > Limisphaerales > UBA11358 > UBA11358. The sequence goes on along the minus strand of PMOA01000084.1, from coordinate 48,641 downwards.
TTTTGAGCGTCCTGAATGATATCTTCCATCGAACCGCTCTTGGCGGCATCGAAGGCGTTCAACTTGTCAACGATGGCTTTTTCAGACGCGATGAGCGGAGATATTTCGAGTTTGGTGATGCGCTTGACGTCGTCAATTGCCAGGACGTTCAGCGGGTCGGCCATCGCGAGGAATAGCCTGTTTTCCAACCGTGAAACGGGAACAACCTTGTAATTGTGCGCCGTGTCGCGCGGCAGCAATTCGACGACTTCCGGCGGAATACTCACACGCGCAAGATTGACGGGCGGTACGTTCAGCACGCGCCCCATGGAAACAGCCAGGTCCTGCTCGCTGACGTAGGATTTGTCGACAATGAGTTTGATGAGGCGCGCCCCCTCCTTTTTTTGCTGTTCAAGCAGTTCCCCGATCTGCCCCGCCGACAACAAGCCGTCCTCGACGAGTGCGTCAGCGATGCGTTCTCCGAATGATTTGACTTTGGCCATGGCTTTAACGGAACGCGATGCGAAGGTTGGAGATCAGGTCGGCGGGCGGCGCCAAATACCACAGCAGCCGGTGCGTGGTGGCTTCAGCCAGATCCTTCACTGCCTGCTGATTAAACGGATTGGCGGTTGCCACCAAAATGGATTTGCTCATCCGGTCGAATGGCAGCACGCACCAGCGGCGGCAAACTTCCGCCGGAAAGCCACGCGTCAAGTCAATGTCCACATCGTACTTTTCCAGCGGCAAAAACGCCGTGCGCGACCTGTCGGCCAGCAACTTGAGGGATTTTTCCACGGTTAAAATCTTTTTCTCCGCGAGGGCGTGGATGAACGGTTCGACCACATCCGATGCCGCCGCGGTCAAGTCCACCGTGCGCCAGCACAAATCAAAATCACCCGCGGCGATGATTTTGCTCTCGACGAAAATTTTGCGCATCGTCTTGCGGCCATCGTCAATCTCCGTTGCCGCCGGGCGCGCCTTTTTGCGAAATCCCGCCGTGTCGGACTGAGACCCCGACACCGACGCCGCCGATTCCACGCCTGCGGATTGCACCGCCACATTGTTCGCCTTGTCCTCAATTTGCTTGAGCGCCGCCTGCACGTCAGCATCATCCGGACGCCGTTGTAAAACTGTCTCGTATTCCAAAATCGCCGATGAAAGCTGCCCCGACTGCATGTAAGCTTGCGCGATGCGCTTGGATGTGTTGATGATATCCTGTTCGCGACCCATCTTGGTATAGGCTTCCTTGAGAATTTCCAGTGACTGGCAATCGTTGGGCTGCGATTGGGTAATGACTTCGAACATCTCAATCGTCTGTTGCAATTGAGCTTCTTCGCTGGGACTTAATGCCACCGTATCCATGATTTAATTGTTTGCCAGCTTCAAATCAGCAATCCTCGCGCCACTTTAAGCATTCAAAAGCAACAACGCAACCTCCTCTTAAACCACCTTAAACCACCAGCTGCACTTGCGGCATTGCTTTCCGCCACCATCTGCGGAATCGTAACGTCATCCGGCAACCACCGGAACCGAAAAATGCCGCAACCCGTTCCAATCATGGAACCCGCGACCGGCGAACGCCTCGTGCGTTTCGTCGGCGACCGCATCCATTTCACGCTCCACGACGGCAGCGGGCGCAACGGCTGGCGCGCTTTGCTCCGCACCAATCTCGGTCGCGCCACAGCACTCCGGCGCGAAATCATCGCCGCGCACGCCGGCGGCCCGGTTCACGCCGGCGAATCCTGGCGCGACGTGCCGATGCAACAAAACGGCGATGCCTGGCAAATCGAATTGCCGCTCGCTGAAGCCGGCTTCTTCAAAGCCAAAGCGTATCTGCTCGACCCGAAAGGCTGGCAGCATTGGCCCGATGGCCAGGACGTCGGCATCAGTGTTCATCCCAACTTTGCCCGCACCGCGAACACAATTTATTGCGCCTTCACCCGACTTTTTGGTGCGACGAAAAATTTGTCATTCCCGCGCGACAAAAAACTCGAAGTTCAACTCCAGCAGCTCGATGAAAAAAACTTCACCGTCATTCCACCATCCGGCAAGCTCCGCGATCTGGCCCGCCAGTTGCCGCACATCGTCCAAACGCTTGGTTGCCGTATCATTCATTTACTGCCGATTCATCCCACGCCCACAACTTTCGCGCGCTTTGGGCGTTTTGGCAGCCCGTATGCCGCGCTTGACCTGACCGCAATTGATCCGGCACTCGTCGAATTCGACAAACGCACCACCGGTGTGAATCAATTTTACGAATTCACCCATGCCGCGCACTCGCTCGGCGCACGGGTGTTCCTTGACATCGTCATCAACCACACCGGTTGGGGCGCGGCCTTGCAGGAAAATCATCCCGAATTTTTTCTGCGAAACTCCGACGGCACATTCGCCAGCCCCGGCGCGTGGGGAACAACCTGGGAAGACCTCGTCGAATTGAAGCAGGATGATATCGCGCTGTGGGACAAAATCGCCGACGCGCTTTTAATCTGGTGCCGTCGCGGCGTGGATGGTTTTCGTTGTGACGCCGGCTACAAAATTCCCGTGCCCGCCTGGCAATACATCATCGCCCGTGTGCAGGACGAATTTCCCGAAACCATCTTCCTGCTCGAAGGACTCGGCGGCTCGTGGGAAGCCACCGAAAATTTGCTCACCGACGGCGAAATGCAATGGGCTTACTCCGAACTTTTCCAAAATTACTCCGGCCGCCAGATCGCCGACTACCTCGACTACGCAAATCGCCAGAGTTCGCGCGTCGGCACCTACGTTCATTACAGCGAGACCCATGACAACGACCGCCTTGCCGCCCGCGGGCGCGCATGGTCGCTGTTGCGAAACCGTCTTTGCGCGCTGACGAGCGCGAGTGGCGGTTTTGGTTTCACCGGGGGTGTCGAATGGCTCGCCGCCGAAAAAATCAAAGTCCACGGCTGTGCCGGCCTCGCGTGGGACAACCCTGACAACATTGTTTCCGAACTCGCGCAACTCAACCACCTGCTCGCCAGCCACCCGTGCTTTTTCGACGGCGCAAAACTCACGCGACTCAGCACGCCCGACTCGCCGGTTTATGCGCTGCTTCGCGAATCCGCCGAAGGTAAAGATTCTGTCCTGGTTCTTGTTAACACGGATGCTGAAAAAGAAAATCCATCCGCAATTTCAAAATCCGAAATCCGAAATCTGAAATCCGAAATTGATTTGCTGGGCCAGCCGTTTCCGAAATTTTCCATCGAGAAGGACAAAATCACTTTCACGCTTGGGCCCGGCGCGTGCCATTGCCTCGCACCCGCGGCAGAGCCGCAAGGTTTAAGCGGCGACGCTTACCGTCGCGCCCGCGCGCAAGCCGCCTGGGCGCTCGAAGCACTGGGTAAAATCGTGCCGGTCGAAACGATTGACGGCCTCGACTGGCGCTGGCTCGCCGCACAAGTCGAGCGTTCGCCAGCCAATTTTCTTGCCGCCGCCAGTGAATTTGCCACGCGTGGCTTAAAATCTTCCCTGGTCGAATTGTTACGTGACGCGGAACAACAAAAAAATTTCCCGCGTGTCATCATCTGGACCTTGCTCGACCGCCGCCGCGTGACGCTGGTCCCGCCCGGCCATTGGCTGCTCATCCAGGACAATGCTCCCTTCCGGGCCACACTGCAAATGCAGAATGCAGAATGCAGAATGCAGAATGAAAACGAGCGCGCGATTCATGTCCAATCCATTGCCGTTGGCGACGGTCAGATCGCCTGTCTTCAGCCGCGCGAAACTGCGACAGACGCTGAATTGATTTTGGAACGTTATGCCGCCGCATCGCAGCACATTGCCGCTGCAATTCGTTTTCTGTCGGCCAATCCGAAATCTGAAACCCGAAATCCGAAACCCGGTGATTTGGTTTTGCTCACGAACGGCATCGGCGGCATGGCGCGGCTCTGCGTGGACCTAGGCCGCGTGAATTCCAAATACGACTGCGTGCTCGGCGCAAACCTGAACTCCAGCGTCCCGGTGGATCGTCATGTCTTTGTCAAACGCCTCCGGGCATGGGTCAATGCCAACGGCTTTCTTTCACCGCTCAACGTGAAAAATCTCGCGTCGTTTGCCGCCGGTCCGCCAGCCGTCTGGCAGTTTGTCGCCAATGCCGGCGACGGGCGGACGGTCGAAATCGAGTTGCGCGCCGAAATGCTCGAAGGGAAAAATGCAACGGTGTTTCATTTTGCCCGACCGACGGCCAAACGCGCGTGCGGCAAACAGTTGTCCGTCGAAGCCGACGTACGCCTGACCGTGAGGTTCGACATTGAAGATCGTAATTTCCATCAGGAAACCAGACACACCGGCGGCGCGGACCACCATTTCTCAACCAACACGCATGAAATCCGAAATCCGAAATCCGAAATCCGAAATTGCATCGGTTTCGCCTTAACGCCCGCGCCGGACCGGCAATTGCGTGTGTTTGCGAACAGCGGCGAATATCATTCGCAACCCGAGTGGTGCGAGAACATTCCGCATCCGGTTGAACAAAGTCGCGGCCAGGCCGGCAGCGGCGACGTCTACAGCCCCGGCTGGTTTGAATTGCCGCTGCCCAAGGGCGCAAACGTCATGCTCGTGGCCACGGCGGAAACGGCCGGTTTGCCGCCTTCGGAATTTCAAATTTTTGATTTGAAACTGGAAATGGCGAAAACCGGCGACGCCTTCGGCAACCAACTTTTGCGCGCCGCCAGACAATTCGTCGTCCGGCGCGGCAAAGGCAAAACTGTCATCGCCGGTTATCCGTGGTTTTTGGACTGGGGCCGCGACACGTTCATTGCCTGCCGCGGTTTGCTCGCCGCCGGAATGATTGACGAAGTAAGGCAAATTTTGCTCACGTTCGCGAAATTCGAGAAGGACGGCACGCTGCCCAACGCCATTTTCGGCGACAACGCCTTCAACCGCGACACCTCCGACGCGCCGTTGTGGTTCGCGCTCGTGTGCGAGGAAATTGCCAATTTTGGGAAGGACGGCGTGTCGCCGGCCCTGACTTCTTCCAAAAAAATGGGACGCCGCCACGGCGTCCCTCCCAGCGAAGATTTTTTTTGCGTATCGGTTGATGAAAATGGCCGCGCGATCCGCGACGTGTTGACGAGCATCGCGGAGAATTACGCTCGCGGCACGCCGAACGGCATCCGCATGGATGCGGGCTCGGCGCTGATTTGGAGTCCGGCTCATTTCACCTGGATGGACACGAACTTTCCCGCCGGCACGCCCCGTGAAGGCTACCCGATTGAAATCCAGGTTTTGTGGATTCGCCTCCTGCAACAGCTTGAGAAAATCAGCGAGCGCGCTGAACGCAAAAAATGGAGTGACCTTGCCGCGCGCGCAATTGCTTCACTGGAAAAACTTTTTTGGCTCGAAGAACGCGGCTATTACGCCGATTTGTTGATCGCAAAAAACGGCCAATCTGCCGCCGAGGCAAGGGTGGACGACACGTTGCGCGGCAATTATCTGTTCGCCGTCAGCCTCGGCCTCGTGACCGGCGAACACGCGAAATGCTGCGTTGAAACGGCGCAAAAATATCTGGTCGTGCCCGGCGCGTTGCGGTCGCTCGCACCATTGCCGGTTTCGGTCCCGCTGCCGATTTACCGCGACGGACAATTGTTGAACAACCCCGTCGAGCCATACTGGCCGCGTTACGAAGGTGACGAGGACACGCGTCGCAAACCCGCGTATCACAATGGCACGGCGTGGACGTGGACGTTTCCGGTTTTTTGCGAAGCGCTCGCGTGCGCGTGGGATTTTTCACCGGAAGCCGTCGCCGCAGCGCGCGCGTATCTCGGCAGCATGGAGCAATTGCTGAACGAAGGCTGCCTTGGCCAGATACCGGAAATTCTGGATGGCGACGCGCCACACGCACAACGCGGTTGTGACGCACAGGCGTGGGGCGTGACCGAGGCGTTGCGCGTGTGGAGATTGTTGTCGAAATTGTAGCAGCGGACATGAGTCCGCTCATTCTTCTCAAAAGAAAAGTCCGAGCCGCCTCACGTCGGCTGCTCCGGCGGTAAATCGTTGCCAATCGGCGGCGGGCGGGCAAAATAGCCGCGTGAACTTCCGTGAGAAAATCATTGCGTGGGACAAATTGCCAGAGTGGCGGACAGCCATGCGCGCAAGTGGCAGGAAACTGGTCGTCACCAACGGCTGCTTTGACATTCTGCATTTGGGCCATGTGATCTATCTCGAAACCGCGCGCAATTTCGGTGACGCACTGCTGGTTGGCGTCAATGGCGACACTGCAACGCGCCAACTGAAAGGCGCGGGCCGTCCGGTGAATTCCGAGGCCGACCGCGCGGCCATCCTCGCCGCACTGGCGAGCGTGGACGGGGTTTGCGTTTTTGCTGAAAAAACGGCGACAAAATTCCTGTCGGCGGCAAGACCCGATATTTACGTCAAAGGTGGCGATTACACTTTGGAGACGCTGAATCAGGACGAACGCCGGGCCGTTGAACAGGCGGGCGGGAAAATTGTGATTATTCCCTTTGTTCCGGGAAAATCCACCACGGCGTTGCTCGAAAAAATTTCCCGGCTGTGACCCGGTCCGTCATGCGATTTCTGATGCTCAACTGGCGCGACCCGGAGAATCCGATTTCCGGCGGCGCAGAGCGTGTCAGCCTGGCCTACCTCGCCGAACTGGTCCGGCGCGGACACGAAGTTTACTGGTTTGCAAACAATTTTCCCGGTGCGCAACCGGAAGGCGAGGCGCGGGGAATAAAAATTGTCCGGGGCGGCGGCAAGGGTTCGTCCGTGTTGAAGGCCGTCCAGTGGCATCGCCGGCAAAAGCGTTTTGACCTGGTGATTGATCAGCATCACGGGATTCCGTGGTATGCACCGTGGTGGGCAAAAACGAATTGCGTGGCTTACATCCACGAGGTTTTGGGGCCAATTTGGAATTCTTTCTACCCGTGGCCCATCAGCACCATCGGCAGCTGGCAGGAGCGCTGGACGCACTGGCTTTACCGCAACGTGCCGTTCTGGACGCCGTCCGATTCCACGCGGAAAATTCTCGCGCAGCACGGAGTGCGAGAAATACACGTCTTCCCCAACGGCACGGACACAAAGCCGCTGGAGGCGCTGGAACCGAAAAAAATCGAATCGCCGTTGCGGCTCATCGTGGGTCCATCGCGGCTGGCGCCGAACAAGCGGGTTGACCACGCGATCCGGGCCGTCGCCGTTCTGTTGCAGCGGCAGGTGGATGCCCGCCTGACGATTGTTGGCACCGGCGAGGTGGAAGCGCAATTGAAGCAGCTGGTTGATAAACTCAATCTCGCCGCGCGCGTCGAGTTCGCCGGGCTGGTTGATGAGGTGGAAAAAAATCGTCTGCTCCGGCAGTCACATTTTCTGCTGCACACATCCCTGCGCGAAGGCTGGGGTTTGAATGTCATTGAAGCCAATGCGATGGGAACGCCGGCCGTTGTCTATCCCGTCGGCGGCCTGGTGGATTCCACCGTGCATGGCGAAACTGGATTTGTCACGCAGACCGAAACGCCGGAGTCCGTGACGGATTCGATTGTGGCGATCCTTAAAACGCCGGAAAAATACGAGCAGCTGCGCATCAACGCCTGGCAGCGCGCCAAGATGCATCAATGGGAACAAGTGCTGCCGCCAGCCTGCGACTGGCTGGAATCGGAAGCAGCCCGTCGGCGATAACGCCGCTCAAAGCGAAAAGCCTGCCGCCTTCGCGTCAGCGGCGAACATCTTCACGGTATCCAGCGACAATTCTTTCAAGTCCATTCCGGTCATCTTCATCGCCTTGGCCAGAATGTCGTGCGGCACGGTCACGATGTCGCAGCCGCAATCGTTGGCCTGAAAAATGTTCAGCACTTCACGGACGCTCGCCCATAGCAATTCCGCCTGGGGCAGACCGGCCAGGAGCTTTTTGCTCGCGCGCATCTGCGGCATCGGGTCAACCCCGGTGTCCGCAATGCGGCCCGCAAACACGGACACCACCGCCGGCACTTTGGGATTCAGCGCTTTGGCAACACCGGCGACCTGCTCCAGGGTAAGAATCGCAGTGACGTTGAGTTTTACACCTTCGTGTGCCAGTTCGCGGACGAGCGGCAGCGAAGATTCGTCGCGCGTGTTGGTAATGGGGATTTTGACGTAAACGTTCTTTGCCCAGTCGTTGATCTTGAGCGCCTGCCGCCGCATTTCTGGAAATTCATCGGAAAACACTTCAAGCGAAATCGGTTTCTCCGTGATGTGCTGCAAAATGTCGCGCGCGAACGCTTCAAAATCGGTGAGGCCGGCCTTGCGCATGAGCGTGGGGTTGGTGGTCATGCCTTTGATGAGCGGATTTGCGTTCAATTGAAGCATCCCGGCCTTGTCCGCGCCGTCGGCGAAAAGTTTTACTCTCAAATCTTTCAATGTGCTCATGATTCAAAGCGATTGGTCAATTTCAGTGATTATTCGATTCACGCAAGATAATATCCACAGCTTCGGCCAAGTTGCCAGCCGAAAAATCCGGTTTTTTCTGGAGTTCCTCCGCATAACCCCGATCAATGAAGATCGTCCGGCATCCGGTGGCGTGGCCGCAATCAATGTCGCGCCAGCGGTCGCCCACCATCCAGCTTTGTGCGAGGTCAATGCCCAGTTCCTTTGCCGCCCGCAGCAACATGCCGGGCTTGGGCTTGCGGCAATCGCACTCCGACGCGCCCTGGCCGGGATGGTAACAAACCTCGACGCGGTCAATCGGCAACTGGCGGCACATTCCGGCATGAATGGCTTCGACGATTTCTTTTTTAAGCGTGCCACGCCCCACGTCCGGCTGGTTGGTCACCACGATGAGCAAAAACCCGGCCTGCTTGAGTTTCGCGCACGCGGCAGGAACCTCGGGGAGAATTTCAAATTCGCTCAAACTCCTTGGCGGATACGGTCTGCTGTCGCGCTCTAACGCGCGGTTGATGACGCCGTCACGGTCAAGGAAAACGGCTGGAACGAGTTTGTTGGAAATGGGGGGCACGGTATTTTGGAATGAATGACTAATAACTAAATCCTAATGACGAAATAATCACGACGCCCAATAAGCTGTTTTCAAAAGCGTAGCAGCCGACGTGAGAAGGCTTCAATTTCCTTGAAGGATGAGCCTCGTTACCTCGGCTGCTACAGGATTTTGAAACTGTCTCCTTAGTCATTCGGATTTAGAAATTAGTCATTTCGTTGACTCCCATTTGGTCTGGCCGACTTTGAGTTTGGGATGGGAGACGAACAAATGCCAAATCACCGCCTGAAACGCCTCGGAGTGCGGTGTCACATGGTCGGGGTTGACCGTCGGCACGATGACGCACGCCGTCGCTTCCTTCGCGGTGTAACCGCCGTCGCGTCCAACGATGCCGACAACCGAGGCGCCAACCTGCCTGGCGAGTTGAATTGCGCTGACCAGGTTGGGACTGACGTTTTTCTCCAGATTGCCTCCGCCGACGGAAAAAATGAGCAGGCCGTCCTTTGCGTTCAGCCGGCTGCCTTTGAGCCACTCGGAGAAAACCGTCGCCCAGCCCTCGTCGTTGGTGCGGGCGGTAAGTTCGGAAACGTTGTCGGTGGGCGCATAAGCCTCGAATCCGCAGATTTTGCGGAAGTCGTTGACGGCGTGGCTGGCGTTGGCCGCGCTGCCGCCGACCCCGAGGATGAATAGCCGTCCGCCGCGCTCGCGCACGCGGGCTAGTTCGGTCACGGCCTTTTCGATGGCATCGGTGTTGAGGGCAGAGACAAGTTTCTGGACTTCGTCGAGGAATTGTTTGGCAAAGCTCATGGTGATTTTGATTTTAGCAGCGATTCGAGTTCTGCCAAGCCTGCAGGCGAACCGATTTCGTAAAAGCGTTCGCGCACTTCGTAACCGGCGAGTTGCCTTTCGCGAACAAGCCTGCCCATGACTCCGGCCAGGTCGAACGGCTGGTCGGCGGAATATGAATTAAACACTGCCGCTTTGAACAGGCTCAGGCCGTAATCAATGTGCCGCATTTCCGGCGGGCGGTTCTTTTTGTCATAAACCGCGATTTCACCGTCGCGAAAAACGACGTTGCTGGTGTCGTAATGCCCCTCGTTGCGATAGACCGTCATGCAACCGAGCTTGCCGCTATGCCGGAAAAATTCCGCGATGGGACGGTATTCAACCGGCAAATACGAATCCCCGTAGAGCACGAAAAACTCATCGCCGAGCAGCGGCAGCGCACGTTTGATTGCGCCACCCGTTCCAAGCGGTTTCGGGCCATCGAATGAATAATCCAGCCGGATGCCATAGGTCGAGCCGTTGCCGAACTCGCGTTGAATCATTTCGCCGAGATAACCGATGCACAGCACTGCGCGGCGGATGCCGCGGGACTGAAGCAATTCGAGCTGGTGTGCCAGAAACGGTTTACCCGCGACGGGCACGAGTGATTTGGGAATTTTTTCCGTGATGGGCCGCAGCCGCGTGGCGAGTCCGCCCGCGAGAATGGCAACGGGAATGTCGAGCGTGGCGGCGACGCCCTCGAGGCGGTCGGTTTTCACGAGTTGACGAGTTTCGTGCCTTCGAAATCGAAACGAAAGCGGACTTCCTTGAGCCCGGCCTGCCGCATGGCGTGACGCAGTTTGGACTTGTCCTCGGCGTAAAACATCAGGAAGCCGCCGCCGCCCGCACCGATGAGTTTGCCGCCGAGCGCGCCGTTGGCCATCGCCAGGTCATACCACTCGTTGATCTTGGGATTGCTCATCCCGCCGCTACGCTGTTTTTTGCGTTGCCAATGCACATCCATGAGCCGCGCAAATTCGCGCAAATCACCGTTTTCGAGCGCATGCTGGCTCTGCAGGCCGAGGTCTTTGACGAAGTGCAGATTCTCAATCATCCCCGCGTCGGCTTGTTTCGACTTCTGATCCTGCTCTTTCAGAATCGCCGACGCCGAACGCGAATAACCGGTGAAAAAGAGGAGCAAATTGTCTTCGAGATTGTCGCGCGTTTCATCGGCAAGCTTCAGCGGCCACGCCTCAACTTTGCCGTCCGGCAGAAATTTGAAACAGGTGATGCCGCCGTAGGCCGCGATGTATTGATCCTGTTTGCCGATGGGTTCCTTGAGGCGCCCCAGTTCGATTTCGCACGCCTGCGCAGCGAGTTCGGCGGGATGCACCAGGTCTTTTTTGTGGGCGTGCAGCGCCTTGAGCAGCGCGATGGTGAAACTGCCGGACGAACCGAGTCCCGTGCCGGCGGGAATGTCGGCCATCGAGGCCAGTTCCAGTCCGCGCCCGTCCAAGCCAAGCAGGGCAAAAGCTTCACGGAGGATCGGGTGCTTCAATTGCGCCGCGTCCGGCACACGCTCCAGTTCGGAATATTTGACGATGAGGTCGGGCACGAACGTTTCATGCACCGTGATATAAACATATTTGTCAATTGCCGCGGCGATGAGAAATCCGCCGAACTGCTCGTAGTAAGACGGCAAATCCGTCCCGCCGCCGCCGAGCGTGACACGAAGTGGAGAACGCGCAATGATCATAAATCCGACATTCCGCTTTTCTTATAAATTTCTTCGACAATTTGGAGTGCCGCGCGCGCTTCCGCAAGACCGGCATCCGGCTTGCGCTTCAATTGAGTGTCCTTCTCAAATTCCGTCATCTCGATTCGCCACGATTCATCTGGGCCTGGAAATTCATAAAGCTTTGTGTCTGGCGGGCCCATTTCCGGCTTCATCTGGTGATGGTAAAGTTTTTCGACACCGTAACTGCCGCCGAGACCTTCAATGTGCAGCTTGGTGTTGCGTCCGTAAATCTCGAACGAGAAAAGATTCTTCCACTCGGTGCAACTGACATGCAGCCACGCGGTCTGCCCTTTGGCCGTCCGCAAATTCAAAAAGGCATTGTCGTCCACCGGCATGTTCCAGAAATACGTCGTCGCCTGACCTTCCACTTTTGTGAAAGAACCAAGAAACCAGCCCGCCAGATCAATCAAATGAATTCCCTGGTCAATCAATTCGCCGCCGCCAGAAAGCTTCGGGTCAGCGCGCCATTCCTTGTCGTAACCGACGCGCCCGCCATGGCCGTAACGCGCGCGAATAAACATCAATTCGCCCATCACGCCGGACCTAAAAATTTCCCGCGCCTTGATGAACGCCGGATGATAACGATGATTGAACCCGACCCGGACGCAAACGCCGTGCTTCTCCGCGAGTGAAATCAATTCGTCAATCTGCTTCACGGAAATGCCCGCTGGTTTTTCAACGATGACGTGTTTGCCCGCGCGGATGGCGGCGGCGGCAACCCCGGCAAGCGCGGAATTGATGGTCGCCACGATCACTGCATCCACCTGCGGATCGGCGACGGCTTGTTTGAAATCAGCGACGGCGCGGCCGGCTTGCGCAAGTTTTACGAGTTCCCCGGCGCGCGACAAATTCGTGTCACAGGCCACAGCGAGTTTGGACCCGGCGGGCAAACCGGCCAGTCGTTTTTTCCCAATCAATCCGCAACCAACAATCGCGTATTTCATTTATCGCCCCAGGTTTTGCCGCGATCTTTCGGCACAATACGGCGCAGCGTGTAAATATCGCCGCTCAAATCGCCCTTGAGTTCGTGGAGTTTTTCCCACGGATCCCACTGGGCGCTGATGAGCTTGCCGGTAATCCCATCGCTTTGCGCACTGGCGAGATAGACCGCGAGGTTCGCGCCAAGTTCAAGCGGCGTGGCGCCTTTGTCTTTCCATTGCTTGTTTTTCTCGTAGAACGCCGCGCCGACTTTTTCCGGACCGGCGGCCAGAACTTCGTCCACCAGCCGCGTCGCCAAAGCTCCGGGTGCAATTGCGTTCACGTCCACGCGAAACGTTTTCAATTCCTCCGCCAACGTTTCCATAAGGCGGATCACAGCGGCCTTCGATGCGGCGTAAGCACTGATGTTCGGCAATGGATTCGTCGCGCCACCACCGGAAAGAATGACAATTTTGCCATGACCGCTTTTTTTGAAATGCGGAATGACCGCGCGGCACGGGAGCAACACACCGTAAAGATTGATGTCCATCGCGCGCCGCCATTCTTCGAGCGAAACGGATTCCGTCGCGCCCATCGGGCCGTAAATACCAGCGTTCAATACCAGCGCGTGAAGTGGTCCGAGTTCAAGCAACGCGAACGCGACGAGTTCGTTCACCTGGGTTTCGCTGGAAACGTCGCAAATTTTTGCCAGGACTTTTTGCGAAGGAAATTGTTTTGCCAGTTCGTCGCGCGTGGCGAGCAACTCCTTTTCCCCGCGCGCACAAAGGACGGCGTTCGCGCCTTCGACCAGGAAACGCCCGGCGATGGCTTTGCCGAGTCCCTGGCTGCCGCCGGTGATGAGCGCATTGATGCCTTTAAGTTTCATATTCAAACGCGACCAACGGAAAGATGTTCGACGGCGGGCAGGTTTTTTAATTCCTTTTCCAAAAAACGGTTGGCGTCCACAAAAATGCGCTGGCGCATGGCCGGGACAATTTTCGCCCAATCCGCCCCACGAAATTCAGGCCACTCGGTGCAAACCACAGCGGCATCCGCGCCGCTCAGCGCCCCGGGAATTTGGGAGGCGAGCCGCACCCCGGCGAGTTCGGCGGGCAATTGTTTCACCGCCGGGTCAAAGGCGTGAACGCCCGCGCCCTCCGCCAGAAGATTCCGGCACAATTCCACCGCCGCGCTGCGGCGGAGTGTGTCAGTGTTGGTGGTGTAAGTCAGGCCGAGCACGGTGATTTTCTTTCCGCGCAAATCGCCGAGACGCGATTGCAATCGCCTCAACGCCCAGCCGCGATGCAGATCGTTGCTTTGCGTGATGGCCGGAATGACGGAAATTTTTTCGTTTTTCGCGGCCGCCAGTTTGGTCAGCGTAACCACGTCACGCGCGAGCGTGCCGCCGGCAAACGGACCACCGGGACTGAGATAAGCCTTTGGCCCGATGCGCGGTTCGCTTTTCAAACCGGCGGAAACCTCCTTGGCGTCCGCGCCGACGTGTTCGCCCAATCGTGCAATCTCGTTGATGAACGTGATGGAAAGCGCGAGAAATGAATTAAGGGCGTGCTTCACCATCTCGGCCGACTCGGTGCGCATGAATAAAATTTGCGGAGTGAACGGTGTGAACAGTTTTTCGAGCAGTGCTTTTTTCGCGTCGTCACGGATGCCGACGATAACGCGCCCGGCTTTTTCAAACGCGTCAATCGCCCTGCCCAGCCGCAGGTTTTCGGGCGAGCAGGCGAAATGAAATTGCGGAAATTCGGCTTCCAGCCGGCGGCAGGTGCCGACGGGCAGTTGGGCGGAAATCAATACCAGCGCGCCTTTGGGCAAATGCGGCAGCGCACGGCGGAGATTGGCGAGAACGAAGTCCACATCCGATTCGTCGTTTTCATTGACCGGCGTGTCGTAGCAAAGCCAGAGCACGTCGGCGCGGGCGCACGCGATTTTTGGATCGGTAGTGAACGAAAGTTTCTTTGCGGCAAGGCCGGCAGTGATGAGTTCATTCAGCCCCGGCTCGAAAAGCGGAGCCTGGCCGGAATCAAGTTTGGCGATGTTCGCCTCGTCGAAGTCGAGTCCGACAACCTGGAAATGCCGCGCGCCGCACGCAGCGGTGACGCAGCCGAGATGCCAGAGGCCGAGGACGGTGACATTCATCGGTGTTGGAGCACCCATTGGTTCTGCTGGAGCCATTGTAACGTGCGGATGATGGATTGCTCAATGGTGAGCGTGGTTTTCCAGCCGGTGGCGCGGATTTTTTTGGTGTCGAGAAAAATAAACGGGTTGTCGCCGACCCAGCCTTTATTGCCGCCGGAGTATTCCAATTTTGGCTTGAGGCCGAGCGCGCGACAAATGAAACGAATGGAGTCATTGACCTGAACGTATTCGTCCGTGCCGAGGTTGTAGGTTTCGACACCATGTTTGGTTTGTTTGGCCGTGGCGCGAGTTACGACGTGCAGCATCGCGTCCAGGCAGTCACCGATGTAGAGATAGGATTTCCGCTGCGTGCCATCACCCAAAACTTTCAAGTGGCCGGGATGAGCAAGCAGTTGTTTATAAAAATCCAACACGTGGCCGTGCGTGTAGCGTTCGCCGAGAATCGAGACAAACCGGAAAATGTAACCTTCAAATCCGTAGCCCTCGCAGTAAGCGTGAATGAATCCTTCGCCGGCGACTTTGGACGCGGCGTAAAGGGAGGTCTGGATCGGGAATGGATGATTTTCCGGCGTCGGGATAATCTCCGCCTCGCCATAGACGCTGCCGGTGGAGCTGAAGGCGATGCCTTTGATGCCGTTGGCGCGCATAGCTTCCAGCACGTTGAAAGTAGCAACGGTGTTTTGCTGCAAATCCTTGTGCGGGTGGTCGAGGCCGAAACGGACGTCTGCATTCGCGGCCAGATGAAAAACGAAATCGCATCCCACCATCGCGCGGATCAACGCGGACAAATCCAGACAATCGCCTTCGATGAGTTTGAATTTGGGATTGGTTGACGGCGATTCCAGAAATTCACGCTGGCCGGTGGAGAAATTATCCCAGCCGACGACGTGTTTCCCGCCGGCAAGCAGGCGGTCAACGAGATTGCTGCCGATAAAACCGGCGGCCCCGGTAACAAAAACTTTTTCCATGATTGGGCGCGAAGTTTAATGCGTGCTGGCAGGGCTAGCCAGCATTTTTGGCGCGTTCCAGCCTGCAAATGTCACCCCCACCCGGTTTCGATTCACTTTGCCACAACTGGCCATTTCTGTTACTGAAGACAAAAAATACAATGCTCAACGGCAAATTTTATCCTGAAAACACTCCAGCGTTTTGGCGACCGCCAGCGGCATCTGGGCATTGAACGTTGCAATGATTGGGGGCGAGCTGTAGTTGATCTATTACCGCAGAGTTTGTTGGATGTGGGTTGCGGTGACGGGAACATGTTATTCCGGTATTTCAAGCAGGTTCCGACTGAATTTTACGGAGTGGAAGGCGCGCCACCGCTCAAAGCAAAAGCCGAACAGCGCAGGATCAAGGTATTCAGTTACGATTTGAACGGACGCTGGCCCTTTGAAGACGGCAAATTCGATGTGGTGTTCAGTTCCCAGGTGATCGAGCATCTGCACAACACGCGGTTATTCGTCGAGGAAACTTATCGCGTACTCAAACCCGGCGGCACGGCAGTCATCATGTCAGAAAATCTGTCCAGCTTGTTGAATTGCTTTGCGTTGTGTATGGGTTATACGCCATTTTCGCTAATGCAGATTTGCGGGCGTTACCTCGGTAATCCACCAGGACTTCATTACAACGAGCCAATAGTTGAACCCGTGCCCATTGACCACCCCGCCTTTGCCGGCATCTCAGGTCATGTGCGTGTGTTAACAGTGCCTCAAGCCCGGGAGTTGTTTGCACTTACCGGCTTTGACGCCGAGGTGCGTTCCATCAGCATTCTGCCGCTGCCCGACGGCCGGAGTCGAGTGCTGGAGCGAATCGCTTCCAGGCGCGGTCATTTTTTGCTGATTCGCGCCCGCAAGCCACATTACCTGAAACGTGTAGAATCCGCTTGCGCCCGAAGCCCACTCCCACTGAAGCTATTTATTTAAGCGTAAAAACGGCCTGTCGGAAAAAAATTTCTCCTGACGCCGCCAATTTTTTATGAGCACTGTAATTGTGACTGGCGCAGCCGGCTTGATTGGTTCAGAAAGTGTTAAGCGATTTGCTCAAGCGGGCCTCAAGGTGGTCGGTATTGACAATGACCTGCGACGCTGGTTCTTCGGTGACGGCGCCTCCACGCTGGCCAACCGCCGGAAACTCATCGAGTCCATCCCGAATTATCAACATCACGACTTTGACATCCGCGACCGTCAGGCTGTCGAAAATCTGCTCCGCCAACTCGGCAAGGACATCACCCTGATCATCCACACGGCGGCGCAACCCTCACACGATTGGGCAGCGCGCGATCCGCACGCGGACTTCAGCGTCAACGCCACCGGGACGCTCAATTTGCTGGAGGCGACGCGACAATTTTGTCCGAAAGCCGTTTTCATCTTCACCTCCACGAACAAAGTTTACGGCGACGCGCCCAATTACCTGCCGTTGGTCGAATTGGAAAAGCGCTGGGAAATCAAATCCGGTCACGCCTACGAACCCGGCATCCCGGAAACAATGAGCATTGACCAGACCAAACACTCGTTGTTCGGCGCGTCGAAAGTCGCGGCGGATGTGCTGGTGCAGGAATACGGGCGTTATTTTGGAATGAAGACCGCGTGTTTCCGTGGCGGATGTCTGACTGGACCGGCCCATGCCGGCACGGAATTACACGGTTTCCTTGCTTACCTGATGCGCTGCACCGTGACCGGCACGCCCTATCGGGTGTTCGGCTACAAAGGCAAACAGGTGCGCGACAACATTCACAGCCGCGATTTGGTGGAAGCCTTCTGGCAATTTTTCCTCAAGCCGCGCTCGGGCGAGGTTTACAACATCGGCGGCAGCCGCCATTCAAATTGTTCCATGCTCGAAGCGATTGACCTGTGCGAACAAATCAGCGGCCACAAATTAAAATGGACTTACGAGGAAAACAACCGCATCGGCGACCATATTTGGTGGATCAGCGACGTGCGGAAATTCCAAAGTCACTATCCCGCCTGGAAATTTCAATATAACTTGGAGCGGATTCTCGAAGAAATCCATCACGCCTGCCTTTCCAGTTGAATCATGCCTGCCTTTCCAGAAAGCATTTTGATCACCGGCGGCGCGGGCTTTGTCGGCGGCAATCTCGCCGTGTTCCTGAAGCGACGCCATCCTTCAACTCGCGTCATCGCCATGGACAACTTGCACCGGCCCGGTTCCGAATTAAATCTTCTCCGACTGCGGGGGGGTGCGATGGAATTCGTCAAGGGAGACATCCGATTCGCCAACGAATTCCCCACCGGACCGTTTGAGGCCATCATTGAATGCTCGGCCGAACCTTCCGTGCTCGCTGGTTACGCCGACTCGCCGGACTATCTCATGGAAACAAATTTTCTGGGCACCTACCGCTGCCTTGAAAAGGCCCGACAATGGCAAAGCAATTTTTTGTTTCTTTCCACCAGCCGTGTTTATCTCATTGCCCTGCTGGAAGCGCATCCCTGGCGCGAAAGCGAAACGCGTTTTGA
Organism: Limisphaerales bacterium; assembly: GCA_003161635.1. Classification (GTDB taxonomy): domain Bacteria; phylum Verrucomicrobiota; class Verrucomicrobiia; order Limisphaerales; family UBA11358; genus UBA11358. Next base: position 30,613 of record PMOA01000084.1, on the reverse strand, counting down.
GTGGCTGGACGTCGCCGGAGCACCGATTTCCTCGCAAGGTGTGCGGGAAGAAAGTGCATCACAAGGTGCTCGCTCGCTTTATGGACTGACCAAGTTTGCCAGCGAGGGGCTGATTGAGGAGTCTCGCGCCGGGTTCGGACTTCGAGCAGCCATAAACCGTTGCGGCGTCATTGCCGGCCCGTGGCAAATGGGCAAAGTGGATCAAGGCGTCGTGTCGTTGTGGGTGCTGCGTCACTATTTCGGCAAACCGCTTTCTTACATTGGCTATGGCGGCACAGGCAAACAGGTTCGCGACGCATTGCACGTGGACGACCTCTGCGAATTGGTTGAGGAACAACTTGCAAACTTCACCGCTTGGGATGGCTGGCTAGGAAATGTCGGTGGCGGGTTGGGCAATTCCATTTCGCTGCGAGAATTAACGGTCATTTGCCAGCAAATTATCGGACGCCAAACAACCCTCGGCAAAGAAACAATCAGCCGCCAGGCAGACCTGCGATTGTTCATAGCGGATTGCCGCCGGCTCTTTGCACGCACCGCGTGGCGTCCGCGACATGATGTGAAACAAACTGGCACCGACATTTTCAACTGGGTCCGCGCTCACGAAAGGGAATTGCAATCGCTCGTATGAACCAGGAGTTGAAAAGCGGTTCCGGCCCGGCCCGCAAGCTCTTGCAAAGCGGCATTATTTTTTCCGCGGCATGTTTCCTGACCGGTCTGGGCAATTTCGCCTTTCAAGCCATCATCGGACGGCTGTTGAAGGAACACGGTGAATACGGTCTGGCGAACAGCACCTTTGTTTTCATGGGACTGCTCGGCTTGCCGCTGGCCATCGCCACAACAGCCGTCACCCACTATATCGCCCGCTTCAATTTCAGCGGCGATGATGCACGTCTCCAAGGCCTGCTGGGCGGTTGCCGGAAATTTCTTTTCCGCCTCACCATCGCCGGATCGGCGCTGACGGTGGTGCTGATCAAACCATTGAGCGATTTCTTTAATTTTCCACGCACCGGTTTGATGTTCATCGCGCTGGCCTGCGTGCTGGCGGGACTTTGGGGCGCATTCGCCACCGCGCTTTGCCAGGGAATGGCCTGGTTCAAACGGCTCGCACTCATCGGCCTTTTGGGAGTTTGCCTACGCCTCGCATTCGGCGGATTCATCGTGATGAAATATCCCGCGACTGAAACAGCAGTTCTGGCCACCGGAGTCGCCTTGCTGTCAAATCTGGTTTTGCTTTTTTGGAAAAAGGATTTGTCGCGGCCAAGCCAGGCCATTTCGCCGTGGAACCGCGAATTTGTCCAATTTCTCATCGTGGCCGCGGCGTGTGTCGGCGGCGGTTACTGTTTCACACAAGGCGACATGCTGGTGGCAAAACGATTTTTCTCCAACACGGAACTCGACGCTTACAGTTGTGCCGAACGGCTGGCGGCGGCACTGCCAATCGTCGTCGCGCCATTGCTCACAGTGCTTTTCACACACCGCTCCGGCCAGCGCCACGGTGACGCGCTACGCGAACAATTGAAGCTGCTCGCCCTTTACACTGTGGGTTTGATTTGCGGCGCGATCAGTCTGTTTGTGCTGCGGAATTTTTGCGTCAAACTCATTTTTGGCAGGCCCGCGCCGGAAGCTGCCGCGATGATTGCACAATTGGCAATGACGATGGTCTTTGTCGGCTTGTTGCAAGCGCTCGCCATGTGGGCGCTGGCCAGCCGCTGGCTCAAGATCGCGCTGCTCTACGGCGGATTGGGGCTGGCCTACTGGATCACCTTGCTATGCCTGGGCAAATCGCCGGAGGACCTGCTGCGTGTCATGCCCGTGACTGCGGGGATCGCGTTCGGCGCGGTGTTTTTGATTTGGCTGGTCGCGATGCGCGGTCACAAAACCGAAACCCTCAAATTCGATGCCGCATCGCTTGACGGGTGACTTCCCGTGCCACCATGATGCCGAGGAACGGGCACCCGAATGAGCGCAAACGAACATCCCAAAATCAGCGTCATCGTGCCGACGCTGAACGTTGAGGCGTTGCTGGACAACGTTTTATCTTCCATCGCGCGAAAAAGGTGTATTTCTTCAAAATTATTTCGCTCGACGGAGTGTTTCCAGCCAGGCTCGTTTCTGATTCATGGCGAAGATACTTTTCAGCCACCGTTTCAAAACAACCCGAAGAATCAAGACAGGGCGAATAATGGGTCAAACAATAACCAGCAAACAGATATGAGCAATCAGGCCGACTATGCCAGTATTAAACAGCATTAAAGAACGGGCCGCCAGATGGTTTTGCCGTCACCGACGTGGATACCCATGGCGTTGGGCGGGGCAAATGTCTTACCTGCTTTGGCGTGCCTACGAAAACCGCAACTTCGACATCCGAACCAATGGTGAAGAATGGTATCTTCGCCAACTTGGCAAGCCAGCGGGAGAGATCAAATGTGTGTTCGATGTCGGCGCCAATGTTGGAGATTGGTTGTTGTTATGCCAGCGCTATTCGCCTGGAGCCACCATTCATGCTTTTGAGATAGCACCACCCACCTTCGACAAATTGCAGAAAAAAACCGGCCACCTTCCCAACGTCGTCCTTAATCCTGTGGGAGTATCGGACCGGAATGACGAAATCGTTGTTTACTATTCGGAAACAGAGGATGGTCTTACAACCGCATTCAAAGAACACTTGGACGATGCATTTAGAATGATCGGGCAAAAACCATTACAACCCAGGTCAATCCGGGCTAAAGTCATTCGTGGAGACGATTACGCCAAGCAACATGGCATTCAAACTATTGACGTCCTCAAGATTGACGTGGAAGGCATGGAAGAATCCGTTTTGCGCGGTTTTCAAGACATGTTTTCCCAGCATCGCATTCGGTTGGTGCAATTTGAATACAATACAACAAACATTATCTCGAAGTTTCTGCTGCGCGATGCCCACCAGTTTTTTGCCCGTTTTGATTACCGTCTTGGCAAGTTGTTTCCTAATTATGTCGATTTTCGCAATTATCACTACCGGCAGGAGGACTTTTGCGGCCCCAACATGATTGCCATCCGCAACGAGGACAGTGAATTGTTAAAACTGCTTGAACCCCATCCCTGATCCGTTGATTTAACACCGCCCGTCATCGCAGCGAATTTCAATCTCGCTGTCAAAATTCGTTTAAGCTTTGATACTAGAAGCTTTTCCTTGTTCGCAGCATTCGGCTAGACTTGTGCCGTGCCGTTCCAAACAGAAGAATCCACACTGCTGCCGCGCGTCAGTTTCATCATGCCGACGCCAACGCCGAGGCATTGCTGGACAATGTTTTGGCGTCCATCGCGCGCCAAAATTATCCGCGCGAAAAGATTGAAATCATTCTGGCCGACGCGCACTCCAAAGATCGCACGCGCGAAATAGTAAAAATTACGGCGCCACCGTTCTCGACGACGACCGCAAAAACATTGAGGAAGGCAAATGCCTTGCTCTGCATCATGCCACCGGCAAACCGGCCTTTTTGAATGGCGCGGCAAATTTGCCAAGTTGACGTGGCTAATGGTGTTTACTAGCGTGTCGCCATAATTTTATGTGAACGCCCGGGACGTTTTCCTTCTCAAAAAATGGAAGGCCGTCAAATCAGGATGCCATGAACCACTTGAAAAAATCAGCTTCCAACCGGCGCGATGCGGCGGATGACGCCCGCTCATTGCGATGAATCCCATCACCAAAGTTGTCAGTGCCTTGCGCGAGTTCCGCGACCATCCGCTCAATCGCAACCGCAAAAATCGGGCGGTTTTCGAATACGGATTCATCCAGTTGGCCGCGCGGATTGTGCCCGGCGAAATCTGCGTGGAATTTCCCAACCGCACGCGGCTGCTTATTCCGCCGCACATGAAGGGTGCCGCGCATTACATCGCGCCCCGGCTTTGCGAATTTGAACAAATGGCTTTCACCATGCATTATTTGCGGGCGCAGGATAAATTTGCAGATGTCGGCTCCAATCTCGGCTCTTTCACTTTGCTTGCCGCCGGTGTGGCCGGCAGCCGTGTCCAGGCCTTTGAACCCAATCCGGAAACTTTTGCAGCGCTTGCCCGCAATATCCGGCTCAACGGACTTGAACAACGGGTCAAACTCGTCAACGCCGCCGTGGGTCGCGCCGTTGGCAGCATCCAGATGAGCGCCGGTCTCGGCACGGAAAACCACGTCGCCAGTTCCACCGAATCAATCGATTCGATTCCAGTCAAAGTCACCACGCTCGATACCGAACTCGCAGACGATCCCGCCGACTTCTTAAAAATAGATGTGGAAGGTTTTGAAACGGAAGTTTTCGCCGGCGCCGTCCGCACGCTGCAAAATCAGAAATTGCAGGCCATGATTGTGGAACGCAATGATTCCGGCAACCGCTACGGTTTTGACGAAGTAGCCTTGCATCAGGAAATCCGCAACCACGGATTCAAGCCGTGTCATTACGATGCTTTTACGCGCAAACTCGCGGCAGTCGGCGACCAAACCACCGGCAATATTATTTACATCCGCAATTTTGAAGCCGCCAGTGCCCGCTTGAAAAGCGCGCCGCCGTTTCATCTCGACGACCTGCACGTCTGAAATTATGGCCGTGCCCAGCGATAATTTTCCGCGCGTCAGCTTCATCATCCCGACGCTGAACACCGAGGCGATTTTGGAAAACTGCCTCGCGGCCATCGCGCGGCAGACTTATCCGCGTAACCGCTACGAAATTATCCTAGCCGACGCGCACTCGAAAGACCGCACGCGCGAGATTGGAAAAAAATTCGGCGCGGTCATCCTCGACGACAACGGCAAAAACATGGAGGAAGGCAAACGCCTCGCGCTCCAGCACGCCACCGGCGAATTCATCGTCTTCGTGGATGCGGACAATGAAATCACGCACACCGATTACATTGAACTCGCCGTGAAAGCGCTGACCGCAAATCCGCCGGCACTCGGCGTGGAAAGTTACTATTTGCCTTCGCCGAAAATGAGTTCGTTTTGCGCCTATCTTACGCACCGGCTGCACATCAGCGATCCGATTGCCTGGCTGATGAGCACGAATCCGAAACTCGTGGCGCGCGACGGCGAGGTGGAACGCTGGACCCTGCCGGGTGACTCGCTTTCGTACCCGCTCGGTGCGAACGGATTTGTTTTTCGCCGGGCCGATTTGGAATCGGTTAAGGCCAACGAACATTTTCAGGACACGCACGCGGCAATGCACCTCATGCGCGAGGGCAAACGTGAATGGCTGCGGATTAGCGGACGCGGCGTCCATCATTACTACGTGCAAACATGGTGGGGCTTCGTAAAAAAACGCCGTCGCGCCACGGTGCATTTTCTCCGCGTGCAGGAAGAGATGCCGGTGAACTGGATGAAAGAAAAACCGCTCGTGCCGCTGTGGCTGGCGGCGGTTTATTGCGTCACTTTTTTGGGCCCGATTTTTCATACGTTGCGCGGCTTGATGCGCGGTCATGATGCGCGCTGGCTCTGGCATTTGCCCGCGTGCGTGGGCAGCGTTTTGGGCAATGCGTGGGGTGTCTGGACTTACCGGACGCGGCGCGGCGACAAAAAATTGATAGCGAATCTGAAACCAGAACAATTTTTGAAATAAAATGGAAAGCCAGATTGAAAATTTCGGACGCGCGGACGGCCAGCCGCTGGTCAGCATTGTCGTGCTGAACTGCAATGGCGCGGACTGGTTGCCGAAATGTTTTGAAACCATCAAGGCGCAGACCATCCTCGGCCAGATCGAGGCCATCATGGTGGACAATAATTCCACTGATGATTCCGTAGCGGTGGCGCGGCGGTTGTTGGCGGATTTTCCGTGCGCTCGTACCGTGCGGAATTCAGCGAACCTCGGCTTCTGCGAAGGCAACAATTCCGGCGCGCGCGCGGCGAACGGACGCTACTTGTTCTTCCTGAACAACGACACCTGGATGGAAACGGATTGCATGGAGCGATTGATTGCGGGCACCGAAAAACTCGGTGCGGTCGCCGCCACGCCGTATGTATTGAACTACCCGGATAATTCGTATCAGGACTTTGGATTTTACGGCTTTGACCTTTTCGGGCTGCCCAGCCCGTCGTCGCCCGCGACCGCTTCGCGCGAAATTTTCATTCCCGGCGGTTGCTCGTATCTGATCCGCGCGGATGTCTTCAACCTGGTGGGGATGTTCGATGCAGATTTTTTCATCTACTCGGACGATGCGGATCTGGCCTGGCGCCTGGGGATTGCGGGCTACAAGGCGGCGGGGATTTTTGAAGCCAAACTCCACCATCGCGGCGCGGCGGGCGTGAATCCTGCGGGCGGCATCGAAACGGTGGAGTTCCGCACCACGGACAAGAAACGGTTTTTGACGAACCGGAATTCCCTGCTGACGTTGCTCAAGAACGGCCAGCATCTCCTGTTGCTGCCGGTTATACCTCTGATCGCGCTGTTGTTTTTGGAATCGCTCGTCGGCTGCGTGATCTTGCGCCGCTGGTCGTTTGTGCGGGCGAGTTTTTGGGATGCCCTGCGCGATTGCTGGCGGCTGCGCGGACAGATTCGGGAACACCGACGCGCGGCCGCAAAATTCCGCAAACGCTCGGACTTTTGGATGCTCCGGTTTTTCCGGTTGAAATTGAACCGTTGGTTTGAGATCAAGCGGTTGTTTCAATTCGGCCTGCCGCGCGTGGATGCGCGTTGACAAAATGAATTCGGAAATTAGAATTAATAAGCCTCATGCATCATCCCAATGCGCCCCGTCAAATCGAAGCAAAGCCGGCACCCGGTAAATATGACATTGCCGTCGCTTGTCGGGTTTGTTCGATACCTTCACTGAGCCATCCGCCGGTTTTTGCCGAAGACAAGCTCAAGCTGGTCGAATTTTGTTTGAAATCGTTCAAGGCGAGCCTCGGTAATTTGCGTGCTAAAATGTGGATCATCCTGACCGGGCCGGCTGAATACGAGCAAATGTTCGAAAGGGTTTGGCCGAAAGAAGATTTAGTGGTCTTGAACGTCGGTAGAATCGGCAATCCGCGCAGCTTGCAAAAACAGATTGATATTTTGACCGCGCAGACCGATGCCGAACTGGTGTTTGTGGCTGAGGACGATTATTTTTATCTTCCCGACAGGTTTCAGTCAGCGGTCGAATTTTTGCAAAGCAATCCCGACACGACCTTCGTTTCGCTTTACGACCATCCGGATAATTACGTTATCCCCTTTCAACAATCTTTGCCGTCGGCGAAGGCGCAAAAAAGCGGGGGATTTGACTGGTATTCAAGAGCCACAACGACCCACACTTTCCTGACCCGAAAAGCCACGCTTCAAAAGTGCCGGCATGTATTCCGCGCTTCCTTTTGGGGGAGTTATAAATTTTGGGGGAGCGATACAGACACGGCGCATTGGCTGGCTCTCACCAAAACGGGAATTTTCAGCCTGCCGATGTTTCTAAAATCTTTGGTCAAGTATCGTTACTGGGCCGCCTGCATGTTTCTGGCGTGGATTTTTCGGTGGCGACAGATTTTATTTGGGGAGCGTTATACTTTATGGGTCCCCAGTCCGTCTATTGCCACTCACATGAGTGCCGGAGATGAAGCACCCGGCGTTGATTGGCGGAAAGCATTTGACCGATGCCTGGCAAAAGTTTGAAAAATTAATCCGACAACAGGCTGTTGACCGAACGAATGAATAAACGCAAGCCGCCCCAATACACAAAACTTCTTTGCGCGCCTGGCTTCGTGTTTTTTATGTTTCAATTGTGGAAGCACTGACACAAATCAGCCGACCAACTCTCGTCCGACCGTTGAATTGCAAGACGGCTCGAAACTCATCGGCCAAGCGGGCGATGAAAATTATCAATTCCGTCCGGATATATTGGGTGAAATGAAATTGCCGTTGGAACGTATCCGTTCCATGGAGTGATTCATTGTCAGCGACTGACTTTTTCCAGCGCGGCCCAGGACGGCGGCAGATTCTTCCGGACTTCAATGCCCGCAAACGCCTGCCCCTGCCGCGCGCCAACTTTTTTCGCCCAGACGGCCATGCGGTTGACGCCCGCCTCCAGCGAAACATTTTTAATAAGATCGCCGAAATGTTGGTGGACTTTTTCGTGCGCGGAATAGGCGTGGACAACTTCGTTGCGGGCTTCGAGCATTTTAATGTTAGGTTCCGTGCCCATGGCCTTGGCGACCACCCGGGCGAGTTCGGCCACGGAATAAGCCTTGTCCGCACCGACATTGTAAACCTGATTGTAACACGCCGGCCGCGCAATGCTGGCGGCAATGACCGGCGCGACGTCGTCAATAAAACTGAACGCTCGCGTCTGGGAGCCATCGCCAAAAATCGTCATCGGCTGGCCCTGCATGATTTGATTCATGAAAATGCCGATGACGTTCCGGTAATGGTCGCCGAGGTTTTGGTTTTCGCCGTAAACATTATGCGGGCGAAAAACGACACAGTTCAAACCGAACATCTCGTGCGCTTCTTTGAGATCTAGTTCCACGGCATATTTGGCGATGCCGTAAGGGTCTTCGGGCTGCGGCACGGCGGCTTCGGTCATCGGCAATTGATTGCGACCATAAACCGCGATGGACGAGGTGAACACAAAACATTTCACGTTGTGGTTCACCGCCGCGTTGATGAGATTCACGCTGCCGAGCAGGTTGTTCGTGTAGTTGAAATGCTTGATGAAATGGCTCAAGCCCTCGGCGGCATAGGCGGCGAGATGAAAGACGTAATCAAATTTGTATTCGGCAAAAATTCTTCCGACCAGCGCCGTGTCGGTGATTGATCCTTCAATCAATTTCACCCCCGCCGGCACGTGATCGCGAAAGCCGCCGCTTAAATCATCCAGCCCGACGACCTGATGCCCTTGCCGCACCAGATGCGCCGCGACGTGCGAACCGATAAATCCGGCCGCGCCAGTGACCAAAACCTGTGAACTCATGCGCGGAATCTAGTCAAGACGCCCCCGTCCGGCGATTCTTTTGTTTCGAACGGTTTCAGTTTGCGGCTGTCTTGACACTCATGCCGGCCGCCAACAAGATGTTGGCTCTTAATCACACATTTAAAATCTAAGGGTCCGCCACTATCATGAAAAACAATCAAACAAATTCACTCACAAAACATTCTGGGCTCTCGGGTGCGGCACTTTTGGTCGTGGTATTGGCGGTGATGTTTTGGCGCAGTTTTTTGCCAGACTACGTCCACTTTTCCAACGACGGCCCGCTCGGTCAGCAAAACGTGGACTGGCTCAAACTGCCCGGCGCCATGGCCGGCACGTGGGATGACTTGAACGACGTCGGCTTTGCCGGCGGCGCGTTCACGCCCGGGGTTACAGCGTTTATCAAATTCGCGTTGGGGCCGGTCGGCTATGCAAAATTCCTCGCGCCGGTCGCGTTGTTTATCATGGGCATGGGAGCTTGGATGTTTTTTCGCGCGTTGAAACTCTCATCCCTGGCGGCGATATTCGGCGCGCTGGCAGCCATGTTGAGTTCGACTTTTTTTGCCGGCGCCTGCTGGGGCATCGCCTCGATGGAAATCGCCCTGGGCATGGGGTTCCTTGCGCTCGCGCTCGCGATGGCCAACACACCAGAAACCCCGTGGCTCGTCCGCTGGGCACGGCTGGCGCTGGCCGGCCTGTGCGTGGGCATCAACGTCATGGAGGCGGCGGATGTCGGCGCTCTGGTGAGCATGTTCATCGCCGTATTTGTCTTCTTCAAACCACTGGTGGACGAAGAAGGCGTGGTGGCCGGCAAAATTGCCCGAGGCATCGGCCGCGTGGCCGTAGTGGCGGTCTTTGCTGGTTTCATCGCCATGCAAACCGTGCTTTCGCTCGTCGGCACCAGCATTCAGGGCATCGCGGGCACCGCGCAGGACGCGGAGCCCAAGGCACAACACTGGGACTGGGCCACGCAGTGGAGCCTGCCAAAAATGGAAACGCTCGGCATCGTTGTGCCGGGATTGTTCGGCTACCGGCAGGACACGCCAAATAAAATGCCGCCATCCTTGCAGGATGCCTATCAAGGCGGAGTTTATTGGGGCGGCATGGGACGCAGCCCGGAAATTGACCGTTTTTTCGACGGCGGTGGGCAAGGCACACCGCCAGGCGGCATGATGCGTTTTGGCTATGGTGGCTACTACTGCGGAATTTTGGTGGCGTTGGTGGCGTTCTGGGCCATCGCACAATCTTTGCGCCGGCAAAATTCGCCGTTCTCCGACGTGCAGAAAAAATTCATCTGGTTCTGGGCGGCGGTCATGGTCGCGTCGCTGTTGCTGGCGTGGGGACGGTTCGCGCCGATGTTTTACGGCCTGCTCTACCAACTGCCGTATTTCTCCACCATCCGCAACCCGGCGAAATTCTTCATCTTTTTAGTGTGGGCGTTGGTGGTGCTGTTCGCCTACGGCATACACGCATTGAGCCGACGCCATCTGGCAACCGAAACCGCTGGCAAAGGCAAAATCGTCACCAAGCATTGGGACGCCTTTGACCGCAAATGGACTTTCGCCTGCGCGGGAATTTTCGGCGCGAGCATCTTCGGCTGGCTGATGTTTGCTGGACACAAACCGGAATTTGTCGAATACCTCAAAAAAGTCGGCTACGGCAACGAGGATTTAGCCCAGCAGATTGCCGCGTTCAGCATCGGCCAGGTCGGATGGTTTATCGTCCTCTTTGCCATCGCCATCACCTTGCTGACATTGGTCATTACCGGTTTTTTTTCCGGGCCGCGCGCGAAACTCGGCGCGGTGCTGCTCGGTGCCTTTCTGATTTTTGATCTGGGTCGCGCGAACTTACCCTTCATCATCCATTGGGATTACAAACAAAAATACGAAATCGGCTCGCTCAATCCTGTCGTTAAACTTCTAAGCGACAAACCCTACGAACATCGCGTCGCCGCCCTGCCGTTCGATGCCCAGCAACAATTGCGATCCTATGACAATTCGTTTGGCGGCTACGGTCTTTACCGCATTGAATGGATGCAGCATCACTTTCCATATTACAATATCCAATGCCTCGACGCCATCCAGAGGCCGCGCACGCCGGAGGATTTGAAAGCCTATCTCGAAGCGCTCTCGCCGCGCACGCAAGCCGATGCCGCGCTGATAGCCCGCCATTGGGAGCTTTCCAACACGCGCTATCTGCTTGGCGCGGCAGGTTTTCTCAATGTGATGAACCAACAGCTCGACCCCGCGCAGAACCGTTTCCGAATCGCACAACGGTTTGACGTCGTGCCCAAACTTGGCATCACCCGCCCGACGCAATTGGAGGAACTGACCGTCGTCACCAACAATGATGGCGACCTTGCGCTCTTTGAATTCACCGGCGCGCTGCCCCGCGCAAAACTGTATTCCAACTGGCAGGTCAATACCAATGACCAAGCTGTGTTGAAAACGCTCGCCGACCTGAATTTTGATCCGGCGAAAACCGTTTTAGTCTCCACGCCACAAAAAAATCTGCCGGTCGTGGCGACGAACGAAAATTCCGGCACGGTGGAATTCAAAAGCTACACGCCGAAACATCTCGTCTTCGCCGCCAACGCCGCCGCGCCGTCCGTGCTGCTGCTCAATGACAAATACGATCCGCACTGGAGCGTGACGGTGGACGGCAACCCGGCGGAACTGCTGCGTTGTAATTTCCTCATGCGCGGCGTTTATCTGACGCTGGGCCAGCACACGGTGGAATTCAAATTCAGCCTGCCAAACGGCCCCCTTTATGTTACGCTGACAGCTATTGTGATTGGTCTTTGTTTGTTTGGTTATCTTTTCTTGGCAGAGAAACGGGGCGCGCCCGCCCGGCGGTAAATTTACATGCCGTGCGATCAGAATTATACGTCCAAGACGCAAAGAGAATTTGAGCAATTTTTGCCCGAACTGACTGGCGATTGGGCTTGAATCTTATTTTCCCTTGCGGCTAAGCGTGGATCATTTAGGCTTCCCATCGTGAAAACCGTTTTGTGCCGCGAACTTATCCGCCGAATTCCATTCCAGTTGGAGAAGCTGCCGTGGATACTCAAGGTGTACCGCTATCCTTTTGATCGTTGGTCTACTGTGGGTCGTCAAGGATTGTTTGGGGTGCATAATTTTTTATTGTTCTATTTATACAAACGTTTCTTTCCAGTCACGATTTGGGGAACGTTCCTCTACACCTTCAACGGCCAACAGAAGCGCATCCGGTTCAATCCCAAGAACACTCAATTTCACGCCCTCTATTTCAAAGCCTACTCCATGGGTTATGAACCCCAGCTCAGCGCCTTGATTGACGTGATAACGCCTGACAAAGGAGTTTTTTATGATGTGGGAAGCAATTGGGGATGGTTTTCGCTGATGTTGGCTTCGCGCGCCGGTTATCAAGGACGAATCCATGCGTTTGAACCTTTCCCGTCAACTTTTAAGGACCTGACCAGCGTTGTTGAGCAGGCGGGGGTCGGTCAATATGTCCAGTGTCACAACGTGGCTTTGCTGGACCGGGCGGGCGCGGCATCCATCTATCTTCCCGATCACATTCACAGCGGCAACGCCACGGTTGCGGTGGAGGGCAAGAGTGGAAACGCCGCCATTCAAACTGCGACCTTGGATTCTTTCTCCGCCGAACCGCCAGACGTGATCAAAATTGATGTGGAAGGCGCGGAACTCCAAGTCTTCATCGGCGGAAAGGAAATGCTTCAGAAACACAAGCCCCTAATCCTCTTTGAAAACAGAAGAGAATTGGAAAATGTCGAACGAACGATGCAGCCCATCCTGTTCCTCGAAAAAATGGGATATGTATTTTATCACATCGCCTGGCTGCGCACACTCAGTAAAAGCCCCTGCCTGATCGGTGACGACATTGACCCCGCTCCTCAGCAAAACGAGACCCTGGCGCTCGTGCCGTTCCAATCCAGCCAAAGATTTTTGTTGCATGATCTCATGAACATTGTTGCTTGCCATCAAGACAAGACCGGGCTCTTGGAAAACTGTTTTGAAAAAAGGCAGATTTAGCGAACCGTGCTTCTCCCAAAAAATCCATGCGCGTTTCCATCATTGTCATCACCCGCAACCGTTCCCAGTATCTCGCCGCCGTGCTGCAGCAGCTTTCCCGGCTGGATTATCCCGATTTCGAAATCGTGGTCGTGGACAGCAGCACCGGTGAAGAGAAGGAAAAATCGGCGAAGTTAGCCGGACAATATCGTGCCCAATACGTTCCGGAACCGAGGCTCGGACAATCTCTTGCCCGAAACACCGGACGAACCTTCGCCTCCGGAGAAATCCTTGCCTTCACCGATGACGACTGCCTGCCGGAAAGGGATTGGCTGTCGCGAATCGTCCGGAATTATTCCGACCCGGATGTCTGGGGATGTTCCGGGCGGGTCGTTCCCCATCGCAGTGAGGCCGCCGCCAATTTATTCGAGGAAGTGGCCGGGCAGGACTTGGGCGAGACGCGACGCATCTTCACCGGAAAGGATGTCCACTTCGGAATCGGCATGCTTTTGGCCAACGTCGGCAAGGTTTTTGCCAAGCACATGAAATCCAAAGGCCCTGCTCCCTGGTGTGTCGGCCACGGCAGCAGCATGTCCTTCCGAAAAATTGCCCTCGACCAGCTCGGTGGTTTTGACAACCGGCTCGGCGCGGGCGCTCCGCTCAAAAGCGGTGAAGATATCGACATCAACTACCGGATTTTGAAGTGCGGCCACAACATCGTCTATGAATCCTCCGCCATCGTCCGCCACAACCATCACCGGATGACCAAAGAGGACGTCTACAAGACGCGCTACGTTTACAGCTTTGGCGGGGCGGCGCTCATGTATGAATACCGCAAGGACCCGCTGATGTTCTGCATGCTTTGCGGAAGGCTGTTTCAATTGCTCATCAAAATCACCCAATACAAACTCACCGGCCAAAAGGAACTGGCCCGGACATTTCGCGAAGACCTGCGTGGTTTTTGGGACGGCATCGCCGCGCAGAAGAAATTCCCGCGAGACACCAGGCTGAAACCGTAAACCACCTTCAGCGTTCCCTGTGGGCGACAATCCGGACGGTGACAAACCGCCGTTACAAGCCGGTCGGATGATCAACAAATGTCCACGGCAGCTTGAACTTTTTGGAAAGATGCGATGCGAGGGCTTTCACGCCGAACGTCTCCGTCGCATAGTGGCCGCCGTAAAAAACATTCAGCCCCAGTTCCTCCGCCAGAGCAAATGTCCAGTGCGGACCTTCGCCGGTGATGAATGTGTCCACGCCTTCATCCACCGCCAGTTTCAAATCGCCGCCCGCGCCACCCGTCACGACCCCGATGCGCTGACAGATTTCGCCGCCACCCGGAATGATTCGCGGTTTCGCGCCGGTTGCGCGCTCAAGCTTCGCGGCGAGTTCTGCGCGGGAGATTTTGGCGCGCGTTTGAAAACCGATGGTTTGGCCGTGACTGACGAAAAAGGGGCGCAGATTTTTCAAGCTGAGCGCGGCGCAGAGTTGCGCGTTGTTCCCGAGCCGGGGATGCGCGTCGAGCGGCAAGTGCGAGCTGTAAACCGCCAGATTGTTTTCCACGAGCAGCCGGAGCAGTTCATATTTTTTGCCCGTCCACGGATGCGATGGCGACCAAAACAATCCGTGATGCACAACCATCAAGTCAGCCTTGGCCACGATGGCGAGTTTCACGGTGGCAAGGCTCGCGTCCACCGCCGCCGCGATGCGCGTGACGGCGCCGGAGTTTCCGGCTTGCAGGCCGTTCACCGCGCCGTCGTAATCGCCGGCTTCTTTTGTGCGGAGCAGTTGGTCGCAATGTTTGACGATGGCAGTCAGTGAAATTTTTGGCATGGCACGATGAAACTAAATTTTTCGCGAACTGCAAAGCCTGAAGCGTTTCAAAAAAAATCATTCCGCTTGTTGCTTTCTGCGCAGAGAATTTTATAGTTCGCTCGGTTTGAATTCACCGAGATGAGCAATCCAAATGACGCGGCGCAGCCGTGGGATATTGAAGCGGCGCGTGCGCTTTACAATATCCATCGCTGGGGCGCGAAGTATTTCGACATCAACGACGCCGGACACGTCATCGCGCGGCCATTGCAGGACACGGGCGTGGCGGTGGATTTGACGGATGTGGCCGAGGAGGCCAGGGCGCGCGGGCTGAAGTTTCCGCTGCTCATCCGGTTTCAGGACATTTTGCGGCATCGTGTCGAGTCCATCAACCTGGCGTTTCGCAATTCGATCACGGAATACAATTACAAGGGCCGTTATCGCGGCGTGTTTCCGATCAAAGTCAACCAGCTCCGCGAGGTGGTGGAGGAAATTCTCGACGCGGGCAAGCCGTTTGATTTCGGCCTCGAAGTCGGCAGCAAGCCGGAATTGTTCGCCGGGCTGGCGATGCAAAACCAGATGGGCAGCCTCATCATTTGCAATGGTTACAAGGACGCGGAGTTCATCCGGATGGCCATGCTCGGCATCAAGCTGGGCAAAATGGTCATTATGGTCGTTGAAAAACTGGAGGAGTTGCGGCAAATCATTTCAATTTCCAAACAGGTTGGCGTTGAACCACTCATCGGCATTCGCGCGCGGCTGTTGAGCAAGGGCGCGGGGCGCTGGGCGGGCAGCGGCGGTGAAAATGCGAAGTTTGGCCTGAGCACGGCGGAACTTTTGGAAGCAACGGAAATGTTGAAGGTGGAAAATCTGGGGCACTGTTTCAAGCTGCTGCATTTTCACATCGGTTCGCAGGTGCCGGACATACTCACGGTGAAAAAGGCGGTGCAGGAGGCCGCGCGGCTTTACGCGAAACTGCACAAGATGGGCTTCCCGATTTCATATCTCGACGTCGGCGGCGGGTTGGGCGTGGATTACGACGGCAGCCGGTCGGCGTTTGAAAGCTCGACGAATTATTCGCTTCAGGAATATACGAACGACGTGGTTTATTACATCGCCGACGTTTGCAACGCCGAAAATGTGCCGCACCCGGACATCGTCAGCGAAAGCGGACGCGCCATCGTCGCATATCACAGTGTATTGATCGTTGAGGTGTTCGGCGCGATTGAAAAAATCCGGCCCGGCGAATTTTTGAAATTTGGCGACCACGAGCACGCGCTCGTTCGGGAATTGCTCGACATCAAAAAAAATCTTTGCAAGCTGAACAAGCTCGAAGCCTATCATGACGCGCTCGAACGCCGCGAAGACGCGCAACACATGTTTACGCTCGGCGTGCTGGATCTGCCCGACAAGGCGAAAATCGAAGACCTATACTGGCAGATCGGCCGCGACGTCGTCGAAAGTTTCAAAGGCCAGGCTTACGCGCCGGAGGAAATCCGCCAGCTCGAAGACAGCTTGGGCGACCAGTATCTCTGCAATTTTTCCGTTTTTCAGTCACTGCTCGATCACTGGGCGCTCGACCAGTTGTTTCCCATCATGCCGATTGCCCGCCTGAACGAACGCCCCACGCGCGAAGTCACGCTTGTGGACATCACGTGCGATTCCGACGGGCAGGTGAACAAGTTCATTGACCTGCGCGACGTGCGGGACACGCTGCCGCTGCACAAACTCAACACCAACGGCAACGGTTTGCCCGAACCGTACTACATCGGTTTTTTCCTGATGGGCGCGTATCAGGACATCATGGGCGACCTGCACAACTTGTTTGGCCGCGTCAACGAGGTTCACGTTTTTCTCGAACCCGACGAACCGACCGGTTATTACATCGAGGAAATCATTGAAGGCAACACCATCATCCAATCACTCGCAGCGGTGCAATATGACGAAAACGAATTGAAGCGGCAAATGAAGGCGCAGATTGACGAAGCCATCAAATCCGACCGCATGAAGCCGTCCGAAGCGATGCGCCTGCTCGACGATTACGAACGCGGCTTGAAGGCTTACACCTATTTGTCGTTTTAAGGCGGCAGAGAAAATTGTCGGAATGTCAAACCCGGAACCAATTTGACCGAGACCCAAAATCCAGGAACCGAGACCCGAAACGAAGCCGAACTTCTCCGCTCTCTCGGGCGGCTGGCGCGCGGACTTTCCGCTTTGTTTTGGGGATTGCCGGCGTCGCTGGTCCTTTGCGCGGAAACGGCGCGCGCCGACTGGCTCCGGCCGCTGGGCATTGTTCCCGTACTGGCCGGCACCGGTTTGCTGCTCTACGGCCTCTGGCAAATGAGCGATTTCCAAAAACAGGAACGCCCCTGGCGCAACGCCCTCGACCGCGCGAAACTCCTTGGCCTCGTCAATTTCGGCCTTTGTCCGTTTCTTTACTGGCAGAATAAAATGCCGGGACAATCTTTTTTCAACGCGGCGGTTTTTGTGCTCGTTCTGTCGGCGCTGCTCTTTTTGTTCAATTTGAACGTCGTCCTCAAACAACTCGGCGCGATGCTGCCGGATGAGACGCTCCGCCACGAGACGCTGCTGTTCACCACCCTCAACCGCTGGCTGCTCGTTGGCCTTTTGTTTCTCGGCATGGGCCACGTCGTTTTCCTGCACTCCCCGCGATTGCAGTTGACGCTCGGCGCCTCTTCCTACTGGTTGGATCGTTTCAGCTTTTGGGCGCTGACGTTTTTCGCGCTGCTGCCCCTGGCCATGACCATGGCGCTGATCTGGAAAACCAAGCAGGTCATCCTCGACAGCGTTTTCGGCGCAAAATGAGCAATAACATCGAACGCCGAACCTCCAACACTCAACATCGAATGAACCCGCCGGTGAAATGAATTCAACGTTGGACGTTCGATGCCTGCCCTGCATAGCCTTGGCGACGAAGGGTTCGATGTTTAATGTTTTTTGAATGAAAACTGATGCACTATCCAAAATGGGCCAACGCACCACCGAGCCGCCCATCTCGTGGCTCATGCACGCGGCACTTTCGCGGCCCAAACTGATTTCGCTCGCCGCCGGCTTCACCGACAACGCCTCATTGCCCGTTGCCGAAGCGCGCACCGCATTGAACCAGGTTTTGCGCTCGCCTAAAACCGGCCAGCCCGCGTTGCAATACGGCATCACAGCCGGTGACACAACCTTGCGCCAACTGACGGCGGAGCATTTGCGGAAATTAGATTTGGGAGGGACGCCGTGTCGGCGTCCCAAAAATCAGGGACGGCGGCACGCCGTCCCTCCCGAAATATATTCGCCCGAACGCCTGCTCATCGCCAGCGGCTCGCAGCAATTGCTCTACATGACGACGGAAGCGTTGTGCGACGAAGACGACATCGTGCTGGTGGAAGACCCGACGTATTTTGTTTATTTGAGCATCCTCCAAAGCCGTGGTCTGCGCGCGCGTGCCGTGCGGCTCGAACGCGACGGCCTTGACCTCGCGCATCTTGAAAAGGTCCTGACCTCGCTCAAACGCCGTGGTGAATTGCCCCGGGTCAAAATGCTTTACCTCGTCAGCTATTTTCAAAATCCGACCGGCGTCACGACCAGCTTCGAAAAGAAACGCGGCATTCTGCGATTGTTGAAAAAATTTGAGCGTGCGGCGGGACATCCGATTTACCTGCTCGAAGACGCGGCCTATCGCGAGTTGTGCTTTTGCCCCGAAATGAAAGGTAGGGACGCGCTGCCGCGCGTCCAAGCCGGCCAGCAGATCGGTCCTGTTATTGCGCGAGAAAAATCCGCCCTCATGGTGCGCGGCGCGGCGGACCGTGTGATTTATGCGGGCACGTTCACCAAGCCGTTCGCGACCGGCGCGCGCGTAGGTTACGGCGTTTTGCCGGAGCCGGTGTTCACAGCAGTGAAGCACATCAAGGGCAATCACGATTTCGGCACGGCGAATTTGCTGCAACAACTTTTCGTCCGCGCATTGGCGTCGGGAATTTACGGGCGGCATGTAGCGCGGCTGGAAAAGCGTTACGCGCACAAGGCGCGCGTGATGAAGCTGGCGATTAAAAAACATTTTCCACGAGTCGTCGAATGGTGGGAACCGGAAGGCGGACTTTATTTTTGGGCGCGACTGCCGCGCGGGTTGCAATCGGGCGTGAAATCAAAAGTTTTCTCGGCCGCGCTGAAAAACGACGTGCTCTACGTGCCGGGCGAAATTTGCTACGCGGACGACGCGACGCGGCGCAAACCAAATCACGAAATGCGCATCAGCTTCGGCAACGCGAGCGAGAAAGACATCCGCGAAGGAATCAAGCGGCTGGGAAAGGTGTTGGGGAGGTTTCTGTGATACTGAGTCGCGGAGCGACGGATGGAAATTAGCCAGCTACGAAGTGGCTGGATTTTATTCGCAAAATGATTTCGTGCCGCAAGGGACGGCGGAATGATTGGATATATTCCAGCGTCCTTTCAGGACGCAAATTTTTGTTGGCCGATAACCAGCCACTTCGTAGCTGGCTAATTTCCGATGTCCCTGCGGGACTTTTCCGGCGACTTGTTAAGTGTCATGCTCTATTGTTTGAAGCCATACTCGTAAATCAAATATGCCGCCAAAACTACTCCCGCAACGCCCAATATCCACTTAAAAATGGAAAAGTGGTATTTCTTCCAAAAGCCTCGGATGGTGGTTCTCGCTTCGTAATCATAAATAAATTCCTTGCCACTTTTCGTGATATGGACATGAATGAAACAATTAGGGTCTGGAACGTAAAACGATATAACATTCAATACTGGTGTCGTGCAATTCGACGGCTCCCCTTCAACATAACCATCTCGCTTCATGTCGAGAAACCAATTCCAATCTTGGCTCTGATAGTCAGCCATATAATTAGTATTCTCTGGCACGGAAAGAATGCCGCGCAAAAGGTCAATCTTCCACTTTATAGGAGCTTCAGCCATATCTACTTTGTCAGTCCAGTGTTAGGATCAACATCCTTTGGGTTTGCCTCCGTGTGATTTTCCAAATCCTGCTTCACTTTCTTGACGGCGGCAGCATCAGCTGTGGATTCAATCATTTCAAAGTTTTGAATTTCAAATTTATGGAAGCCGCTGCCAGTGTTGTGTCCGATGCCAATCAGTCTGATTTTGTCGCCAGATTTTAAGTTAGACAGCGCCTGTGCCACTGGATTTGGACGGGAAGTCGAAAAGTTGTCATCGGACAAATCTTTGAAAATTTCGCAATACTCGTAAAGGTTCTTATCCTTATCTTCAACCTGCAAAACCAATATAACGTCCGGTGCCGTTTCCCCCATTGCCGAATATGGACTGAACCGCCAAAATTCGCAATCCATCCATACTTTTTTGAAATTAACTTTTTCTGGAAAGTTTTCCAACAGTTGAGCATTTGCCTCAATATAGCCTTGTGCGGCTAATTGTTTTGCTTCCGCGTCCAACTGCATCTGCCGTTGCGCGGCTTTGCAATCCTGAAAATAAAGCCAGTCGCTCGTTGAAAGTTCTGAAATTTTCAAGATGCAGTTCGTGCCACCACTTTTGATCACAACCATCTGTGTGCCGGAAGAAAAATAATCGCCGGAAAAAACCGCGCCGGATTTGAGCGTCCAGTTGTGAACGGAATTGGTTTGCGCGGAAACTGTCAATGCCACGAACACCAAAAACAAGGCGAGTTTCGTTTTCCAAATGTCGAATTTTTCAGGCATAACGAATTTTACTTTGCGCCCGAACAAAATTTCTGTCCGGCGCGAATTCACCCCGGCGGCCAGGCCATGCGGCGGCCGCCGAGAATGTGAACGTGCAGGTGCGGCACGCTTTCACCGCCATCCTCGCCGTTGTTGATGACCAGCCGGTAGCCGCCTTCGTTCAACCCCAGTTTGCCGGCAATTTCGGCGGCTTTGAGCAGGAGATGCCCGAGCAGCGGCTGGTCTTCAGCCTTGGCCTCGGCCAGGCGCGGAATGACTTTTTTGGGAATCACCAAAACATGCTTCGGTGCCTGGGGATTGATGTCGCGAAGCGCGAAGACCAAATCGTCTTCATAAATAATGGTCGCGGGAATTTCCCGCGCGATGATTTTTTCAAAAAGTGTTTTGCTCATAATTGTTCACGGTAGGGACGCGCTGCCGCGCGTCCAGGTCCCGCAATGCGGGATCGGCCCTACCAGAATTTATTCCACCACCAATGAGCAATCGCTTTGCTCCGGTTCGGCGGTAAGGCAGCGGCGGAGGTATTCGACGATGTGGTCCTGCAATTTTTCGCAACGGACACTCCAGCGTCGCGCGCCGGCGAGTTGCTTGACGCAGCCGCGCAGGCCGCGAAAGCGCAAAACGCGCGGCGACTGGCGGAGTTGGGCGCGAAGTTCGTCGCGCAGGCGCGGGAAAAAGAAAAGTTCGAGGCTGTCGGCGGATTCGCGCGCGAACAGGCAAAGGTCGGTTTCGACAATTTCCCGCGAGCGGTTTTCCAGCGCGCCGGCGCGGATGACAAAGCCGAGCTGGCGCAGAACTTTTTCCAACGCGCCGGCGAATTCGCCGATGGTGACCGTTTCGCGTTCCAGTTCGTTTTTGAAATAGTGGAAGACGGACGCGGCGGCGTGGCTCAACACTTCCGGGTCGAGCGAATCCCCGGCGTTGCCGGTAAGTTCGACGGAAATCATTTCCACCGAGCACGGGACGCTTTCGCCGCTGGAAAGTTGGAAGATCAGGCAGCCGGATTGGAGCGCGATCATTGCTTGGCCTCCAGTTTTTTGACTTCGTGAACAAAGTCGGTGGCTTCCTGAAACCGGCGATAGACGCTGGCAAAACGCACGTAGGCGACTTCATCAATGTCGCGCAGGCCATCCACGACCATTTTGCCGATGAACTCGGCGGGCACTTCGCCCTCGAATTTGCCGGTCACTGCGGCGACGATGTGGTCCACCAAATCTTCCATGGCTTGCGGACTGACGGGGCGCTTCTGACAGGCTTTTTTGATGCCGGATAAAAGTTTTTCGCGCGTAAATTCCTCATGCCGCCCATCGCGCTTGAGCACCATCAAGCCTTCACGTTCGACCTCCTCATAGGTCGTGAAACGATGGCTGCACTTGGAACACTCGCGGCGGCGACGAATTGTGGCTCCTTCACGCGACGCGCGCGAATCAATGACTTTGTCTTCCTGACAACCGCACTTGGGGCAACGCATAAGGCCACTTCTAATTGTGGTTACAGGTTTGTAACATACCAAGTTTTGTGGTGTCAAGGGGGAGTTGTTGGATAAATGCCGATTGTTAATAACTTTTTTTAACTGAATTTGCCCCAAAACCGCGCTTGCTTTCACTCGATTTTCAGTTATTTTATGCGGCTCCCGTCTCTTGGGAAGAGACTCAACTTTAATTATTGAATTTATGGCAACAGCTAACGATCTGCGCCGCGGCATGGCGATCAATTATAACGGCGACATGTGCGTGGTATTGGACATGCAGCACCGCACGCCGGGCAACCTGCGCGCGTTTGTGCAGGCGACACTCCGCAGCATCCGCTCCGGCAAGTCCTCCGACGTGCGCTTCAGCTCGACCGAAAAAATCGAGGCGGTGCCGATGATCACCACCAGAATGGAGTTCAGTTACAAGGACGGCGCGGACTACGTTTTCACCGACTCGGAAACCTACGAAACGGTCACGCTCGCGGCGGAATTGGTTGGCGATGCGAAGAATTATCTCGTGGAAAACAGCCCGGTGACCGTGACGTTCGTCGAGGAAAAAGCCGTGTCCATCGAATTGCCGTCGAGCGTGGCATTGACGGTGTCCAACGCGCCGGAAGGCATTCGCGGCGATTCGTCGAACAACGTGCAAAAGCCGGTGACACTCGAAACGGGCATCACCGTGCAAGTGCCATTGTTCATCAAGACGGGCGAGAAAATCAAAGTGGACACCCGCACCGGCAAATACATGGAACGCGCGTGACGGAATGGGGTGATGGAGTGATGGGGCGATGGGATGCGGGGGCGGTTAAATCAACACTCCAATACTCCATAACTCCAACCCTCCCCTCTTTTCCTGCGTAATTGCTTTTCAACCCGGACGATTTCGGCTATTTCTCCCGCATGGCCGAGCGGCTCCAAAAAGGAGAGAAGATTCTTCGGGGCATTGCCGTCTCCGACGGCGTTTGTCGCGGGAAAATTCTCGTGCTGCATCGCGCCCGCCACATCATCGCCCGGCGTGAAATTTCAGCTGGCGAAGTGGCCGGGGAAACCGGCCGTTTTGAAAAGTCACTCGTCCAAACCCGCCAGCAAATTCTGGAGGTGCAGCGCAAGGTCGTGGAAAATCTGGGCGCGAAGGAGGCGGACATTTTCGAAGCGCATTTGCTGATGCTCGAGGACCATGCCTTGGTGGGCGAAGTCATCCGTCTGATTAAAGAAGAGAAGGTCAACGCCGAATACGCCTTTCACACCGTGGCCGAGCGTTACGCCGAGGCGCTCCTCGCGGCCAACGATGAATATCTCCGCGAACGCGCCACCGACATGCGCGACCTGACGTCGCGGGTGCTGGACAATCTGCTTGAGGTGAAGGACGCTTTTGACCTGCACCACATCGCCGAGCCGTGCATTTTAATCAGCCACGACCTCAGCCCCTCCGCCACCGCGCAATTGAACAAAAAATTCGTGCTGGGCTTTACCACGGACATCGGCGGCAAAACTTCGCACACCGCCATCATGGCGCGGTCGCTGGGCATTCCCGCCGTCGTCGGATTGCAAACAGCCAGCCAGGAATTGGACAGCGGCGACTACGCGTTGCTCGATGGCTACAACGGCGCAATTGTCGTCAATCCCACCGATCAAACCCTTTTTGAATACGGCCAGCTTCTGCGGCGCAAGGCTTCCCTCGAAGAAAAGCTTCACGAAATCCAGCAGCAACCCGCCGTCACGCTCGACGGCAAAGCCATTCACTTGTCCGCGAACATCGAAGACGCGGCGGACATCGAATCCGTGCTGGCGCACGGCGCGGAGGGCGTCGGCCTGTTCCGCACGGAATATCTGTTCATCAACCGCGACCGTCTGCCGACGGAAGAGGAGCAGTATCAAGCTTATCGAAAGGCGGCGACCGCGTTGAAACCGCAACCGGTCATCATCCGCACGCTCGATCTGGGCGGCGACAAATTTGCCTCGCACTTGCAACTGGCGCCGGAGGTCAATCCGTTTCTTGGCTGGCGGGCGATCCGGTTTTGCCTGGCGCAGCCCGAATTGTTCCGCGCCCAGCTTCGCGCCATCCTCCGCGCCAGCGCCGAGGGCAATGTGAAGATGATGTATCCGATGATTTCCGGCCTGGATGAATTGAAGCAAGCCAACGCCATCGTCGAAAAATGCAAGGCCGAGTTGCGCGCTGAAAACGTGCCGTTCGACGACAAAATCGAAATCGGGGTGATGATCGAAATTCCGTCCGCCGCGCTCATCGCCGATGCGCTCGCCGCGCAATCAAAGTTTTTCAGCATCGGCAGCAACGACCTCATCCAATACACGCTGGCCGCCGACCGCACGAACGAAAAAGTTTCGCACCTTTACGAGCCAACGCACCCGGCCATCATCCGCTTGATCAAGCTGACCGTTGACGCCGCGCACCGGCACGGCATCAAAGCCAACGTCTGCGGCGAAATCGCGGGCGACCCGGTGCTGGCGCCGCTGTTGATCGGCCTCGGCGTGGACGAATTGAGCACCGCCCCGACTGTTGTCGCGCAGGTCAAATACATGATTCGCCGGCTCAAATTGACTGAAGCGCGCGAGCTGGCCAACTTTGCTCTCCAGTGTGAATCGCCGTCGGAAATTTACGTCCGTTGCCAGACGTTCGCGCGCGAAGCCGCGCCCAGCCTTTTCGAAAATAAAACGTGAAAGTCGTCATCCTCGCCGCCGGATACGCCACGCGCCTGTATCCGCTCACCCTCACGCAACCGAAACCGCTCCTGCCCGTCGCGGGCAAGCCGATGGTCGAGCATGTGCTCGACAACCTCGCGCCCATCGGCGGCATTGACCGCGTTTACGTCGTCACCAACGCCAGGTTCGCCGGCCATTTCCAGAAATGGTCGGACCATTACCGCGCCACCAAATCCAAATTTGAATTCACCGTCGTCAACGACGGCTCGACTAACGACACCAACAAACTCGGCGCCATCGGCGACATTCATTATGTCCTCAAAACCCAGAGGGTGGACGACGACCTCATCGTCGTGGCGGGTGACAATCTGTTCAGCGAAAAACTCGGCGATTTCGGAAAATTCTGTCGCGAGAAAAAAGCGCCGGTGCTGGCGCTTTACGACGTGGGCAATCTTGAGGAAATCAAAAAATACAATTCCATCTCCACCGACGCCTCCGGCCGCATCACCTTCTTCGAGGAAAAACCGAAGAACCCCACGAGCACGCTCACCGGCATCGCGCTTTATTTTTATCCGAAGGCCACGATTCCGCTCATCAAGCAATACATCGCTGAGGGCAACAATCCCGACCAGCCGGGCCGGCTGGTCCAATGGCTTTATCCACGCACGGCGGTCTATACCTGGCGTGTCCCCGGACTGTGGTTCGACATCGGCTCGAAGGAAACCCTCGAAGAGGCCAACCAGATCTTCGCGAAGCTCGCGAAAAAATGAAATTTCGCCCGTTCGCAAAATGATTTCCCACCAACCGGTCTTGTGCTACAAACGAACGGTAGCCCATGGACTTTTTTGACCAGGAAGCCCGCGCCCGGAAGCAAACCCGCCGGCTGATCTGGCTTTTCGGACTGGCGGTGCTCGTCACGGTGACCCTGACCAATCTGGTGCTGGCCGTGGTCATTCATGCCTTCAAGCATCCAATGTTTCCCGGGGTCTGGTGGAATCCGATTATATTTTTGATCACGTTGTTGGATCTTTGCGGGGAGGCGGTGGTTTTTCCGATGGATTTTCTGAAATTAATCTGGAATCCATACCTTTTCTGCTGGGTCACGCTGATTTCATTGACTTCGGTTGCCCTGGGCAGCCTTTACAAAATCCGCCTGCTCTCTGCCGGCGGTTCGGTCGTGGCCGAACTGCTGGACGGACGGGGCGTCGAAGCCGGCACCTCCGACCTTGATGAACAAAGATTGCGCAACGTGGTTGAGGAAATAGCCATCGCTTCGGGGACGCCGGTGCCGGAAATTTATGTGCTCGATAACGAACGCGGCATCAATGCCTTTTCCGCCGGACACACGCGCGACGACGTGGCCATTGGCGTCACGCGCGGCTGCCTGAAGCTGCTGACCCGGGATGAATTGCAGGGCGTCATCGCCCACGAGTTCAGCCACATTTTGAATGGCGATACGCGGCTGAACCTGCGGCTGATGGGATTGATGCACGGGCTTTTCTGGCCGACGCCGGTCGGCCGGATTTTGGTGCGCGGGAGCCCCCAGGCCCGGGATCCGGACGAGTCCATTTTTGACGAGGACACCACCCCCTTTTTCCTTCCCACCGCACCCATCGGCATTTTGTTCCTGCTCGTCGGCGGCATCAGCTCGCCCTGCGTGCGGTTGATCAAAAGCCTGATTTGCCGCAAACGCGAATGGCTGGCGGACGCGGCGGCGGTGCAATTCACGCGAAACCCGACCGGCATCGCGGGCGCGCTCAAAAAAATCGGCGGACTCTACAAGCAGGGGCGGCTCGACACGCCCAATGCGGAAACCGCCAGCCACTTGTATTTTGCGAATTCAGCCTACGATCCGCTGTTCAATTTTCAATCCACACACCCGCCGCTGGCCAAACGGGTCCTGGCGATTGACCCGGCCTTTGACGGCCAATTTCCCAAGGTCAAGACGCTGCCGCCCAACCAATACGAGCGCGACCAGGTTTACGAGGAAACCCTGGCCCGGGTCCTTGCCGTGGGACAGAAATTTCCCGAAACCTTAGTTGCGGATGCCGGCGGCCTGACCGCCGACCACATCAAGGCGGCCGCCGCCATGCGCTTCGGCCTGCCGGAGGAGGTGAAACAGGCCCTGCGCGTACCTGCGGGCGCGGCCGGCGTTGTCTGTTCGCTGCTCCTGAGCGAGGACGATGCAGTGCGCGCCCGGCAAATGGAAATCCTGCGGGCGAACCTGAACCCGGCCTGGTTGGAGCGCACAGCCGCACTGGCTTCGCAAATCCAGGCTTTGGGCGTCAAATACAAGCTCGCGCTGGCCGAGTTTGCCGTACCAGCCTTGCGCGAATACAGCCTGGATGAATATGCCGCCTTTAATGAAACCGTACGGAAGCTCATTGAATGCGACGGAGCCATCGAGCTTTTCGAATATACGTTGATGAAAATGGTTGCCCGCCAGTTACGGGCCTATTTCGAGGGTCCGGACCTGGACCGGGCACGGTATGGGCGGGTTCAGGACGTGTTGCCGGAGTGTGCATTGCTGCTTTCCGCACTGGCACACGTCGGCCAGGAAGATGATGAACCGGCGGCACGGACAGCCTTTGCTCAAGGGCAGCAGTTCCTCGATGCACCGGGCGCTCAAATCCAGTTCGTCCCGCGCAGCGGATGGGACCTGGACCGGGTTGACGCCGCGCTGGCCCGGCTGGCCAAATGTCCGGCCGGTGTCCAACGGAACATCCTGCTGGCCTGTGGCAAAACCGTTGCGGCTGATGGCCAGGTCACCGAACGCGAGGCCGAATTGCTCCGTGCCATCGCCGACTCGCTGGATTGCCCCATGCCGCCGTTTGTGGACGCCATCCGCACCGAGGAGATGGCCCAGGAAACGTGAAGCTTGTCACTTCACCGTCACGACGACGTAATTCTTTTTGCCCTTGCGCAACAGCAGGTGCTTGCCGAAAAGTAAATCGTTCGTCGTGACTGCGCGCTGGAAGTTTGATTCGCGGACGTTGTTCACGTTCACGCCGCCGCCTTCAATGTCCTTGCGCGCCTGGCCCTTGGACGGGCACAAACCAGAGTAAACGAGCAGTTCCACCAGCGGCAAACCGGCGCCATCAAGTTTTGATTTCTCAATTTCCTTGGTGGGCACTTCGCCGACGATTTCGTTGAAGGTGCTTTCGGCAATGCCTTTCAGTTCACCGCCAAAAAGAATTTCGCTGGCGCGGATGGCTTCCGTCGCCGCATTCGGGCCGTGAATCAAATCGGTCGCCGCCCTGGCCAGGGCCTTGTGGGCTTCACGCGCGCCGGGATTTTCCGCATGCTTCTTTTCCAACGCCTCAATTCCCTCCTTCGATAAAAATGTGAAGAATTTCAGGTAGCGGATGACGTCGCGGTCGTCGGTGTTTATCCAGAATTGGTAGAAGCGATAGACGCTCGTGCGCTTTGGGTCGAGCCAGATGGCCCCGGCCTCAGTCTTGCCGAATTTGGTGCCGTCGGCGTTGGTGATGAGTGGGAGCGTGAGGCCATAGACCGTTTTGCCAAGTTTTTTGCGCGTGAGGTCAATGCCGGCGGTGATGTTGCCCCATTGGTCGCTGCCGCCGATTTGCAGTTCGCAATTGGCGTCACGGCACAGCACCATGAAATCAAAAGCCTGCAGCAGCATGTAGCTGAACTCGGTGTAGCTGATGCCCACTTCGCGGTCTTCCATGCGGGCGCGGACGCTTTCCTTGGCCACCATCTGGTTGACGGAAAAATGTTTCCCGATTTCGCGCAGAAAATCCAGGAACGAAATCCCCGCCGTCCACGAGGCGTTGTCCACCAGTCGCGCGGGATTTTGTTTCGTGTCAAAATCCAGCAGCTTTGCGAGCTGAACTTTCACGCTGGCGATGTTGTGGTCCAAAACTTCCTTCGTGAGCAATTGTCGCTCGGTGGTTCTGCCGCTCGGATCACCAATTGAACCGGTCGCACCGCCCGCAACGGCAATGGGATGATGGCCGAGCAACTGAAACCGGCGCAGCGCCAGCAGCGGCACAAGGTTGCCGACGTGCAGGCTGTCCGCCGTCGGGTCGAAGCCGCAGTAAAGCGTAATCGGTGCGGCCATGCGTTTGGCCAGTTCCGGCGCGTCGGTGCAATCGGCCACGAGGCCGCGCCATTTGAGTTCTTCCAGAATGCTCACGCGCCAAAGCTAAATCGCCAGCCGCCGATTGCCAATCGCCAATTAGCGGGCGCACCCTGATACTGCAACAAATCCGCGCATCGTTTCGGGAGGAACGCCGGATTTATCCGGCAGATATTAAATTGTGCGTGCTCGCTGCCGCATGAATGCGGCATTCCGCCGCAGTGCCCGGCTGCGTCCCCAATTAGCTCGCATCCTCCTCGTCCTCGTTTTTTGAGCCGGATTCGATTACGAGAACGAGGACGAAAGTGCCATCGCAGCGCACTTTGGACTTTAGCCTTGGGACTTTGGACTCTAGCCTTTCGCCCGATGTCGCAAATGCTCAAGTCGTCCGGTTCCATGGCCGCCGCCACGCTCATCAGCCGCCTGCTCGGCATGATGCGCGAGGTGGTTTATGCGAATTTCATGGGTGACACCCGGGTGGCGGGCGCGTTCAAGCTCGCTTTCACCATTCCCAACCTGTTCCGCCGGCTGCTTGGCGAAGGGGCATTGACGGCGGCGTTCGTCCCCATTTTCAAGGAAAAGGAGAAGACGCGCGGTGAAATCGAGATGTGGCGCGCCGCCAACGCTGTGATTTCCGGCCTCGTCGTCGCGGCGGCAGCGATCATCGGCGTGGTCATGCTCGGCCTCTCGATTGCGCTGGCCGTTCATCAATTCAACGAAAACACCGAACTCATGCTGCGGCTTTTGCGCGTGATGTTTCCCTACATGCTGCTCGTGTGCCTCGCGGCGGCGTTCATGGGCATGCTCAACGCGCGTGGACATTTTTTCATTCCGGCAATGAGCGCGACGATGCTGAACGTCGTGATGATCGCGTCCGTGCTCTGGCTCGCGCCAAAGATGGGGCACGAGTTGCACGAACAAATTTTCGCGCTGACCATCGGCGTGCTGGCGGCGGGCGTGGCGCAGGCGGCCTTTCAACTGCCGACGCTCTGGCACGACGGCTTCCGTTACCAGTGGGTTTCGCCGTGGCAAAATGAAACCGTCCGGCTCGTCGTGATGCGAATGATTCCCGGCACCATCGGCGTCGCCGCCTTCCAAATCAATGTGCTGTTGACGCAGACCATCGCCTTTTACGTGGACCCGCAGATCAACGCCTCCTTCGACTATGCCGTGCGGCTCATGGAACTGCCACAGGGCATGTTCGGCATTTCGCTGGCAACTTTTCTGCTGCCGACCCTGGCGGGGCTGGCGGCGGAGAAAAACTTCGGCGAATTCCGCGCCACCCTGCGTCATGGTCTCGGCACGCTGCTGCTGGCGAATCTGATCGCCGCCGTCCTGCTGGTCGTGCTGGCCGAACCGATCATCCGGCTGCTGTTCGAGCATGGCAAATTCACCGCCGCCTCCACGGAACGCGCGACCCTGGCGCTGATGTGCCTTGCGCCGGGGCTGGTGGCCTTTTCAACGGTCAACATCCTGGTACGGGCGTTTTTCGCGCTCGGCGACACCAAAACGCCGATGCAAATCAGCATCGTCTGCCTGGTTCTGAATCTGGGTTTGGCCGTGCTGTTCATTGGTCCGCTGCGGCAGGGCGGCCTGGGCATCGCCAACACCATCACTTCCATCGGCAATGCCAGCCTGCTGCTCTATGCCTTGCGGAAAAAGCTGGGGAAACTGGAACTGGAACCGCTGCGCGCCACCTTTCTGCCGCTGGCCATCGCCGGCACCCTGGGCGGTTTGATAGCGTGGGGGGGGGAGCATTTTTGGGAACACGCCCTCGGCCACCAAACACTCGCACTGAAAATCGGCGAGGTGTTCGCGCCGGCGATTTTGGCGGGATTGATTTATGGAATCGTCGCGCTGGCGTTCAAAATTCCGGCGGCAAAGGAAATGGCGGAATTCGCACTGGCGCGATTCAAAAGGTAGGGCGCGCACTTGAACGTTCTCACCACATCGC
>PMOA01000018.1:32566-32947 GCA_003161635.1 Limisphaerales bacterium | reverse complement strand
TCCATTCCTGCTTCTGGCTTCGCTTGTGGCTGCCATCTACGTCATGCGCAATGCCGTTGCCATGGGGCTTAAAGACCTTGATGCGTCACTCATCAAGGCGCCCATTGTCGGCCCGATTTACGAAGCTTGGTTTCGCAAGGAAACGTATTATCGCCAAGACACCCGCCTCATGTATTGCGACACGGTGAACGCCGTGGTCAAAGCGAAGGTGGAGGAAACCACCGGCGCAAAGGGCATCAAACTGATTCGATATATGGAAAATTGCCCGATGTTAAGCGAACTCTACAAACCGAACATCGTGCCACTGCCCAAGGGAGCATCTTAACGCCTCATGTCCCGGCTTGACGAACAATTGAGCGAACAGTTTCACCGCTGGGAACA
>PMOA01000018.1:0-32551 GCA_003161635.1 Limisphaerales bacterium | reverse complement strand
CCCGCAACCCCACCCGTTGACGACGGGGCCAGGCCAACCTTTTTAAGTTCGCTGGTGCAAAGGTTAAGCCAGAAGTTAAGCCCCGAACCCACAGTTGCACCGGCCATTCCCGAACCGGAAGAAGAATCGGAACCGACACCGCTCGTTCGTGAATCCCTGGTGGAATTACAGGCATCGCTCCCGGACAAACTCGACATCTCCAAGGAGGCATTCGAGCAGTTCCTTTTGAATTTGTCATTGTGCCGCGAGCCGATTGCCTTTGAATTGCTCGGCACTCACAAAAAAGTGACCGCGCAATTTGCCGCCGCTGCCAATGATGCTCCGTTGCTCCGCCGCCAGTTGCAGGCATATTTTCCCGAAGCCGTGTTTGTCTCGCGTGAAGGCGGCTTGGAACAGGCATGGCAAGTCTGCCGAGGTGATGAAGCGTTGGCGGTAGAGTTTGGATTGAAACACGAATTCATGTTGCCACTTGCCAGTGGCAAGCTTGACCCCTTCATCGGCATCATAGGCGCACTGGCGGAGCTACAGCCGGACGAGCTTGGATTGTTTCAAGTGTTGTTTCAGCCGGTGCAAAATCCCTGGGCGGACAACATCGTGAATTCCGTTTCTCATGCGGACGGCAAACCGTTTTTTGTGGATTTCCCCGAATTGGCGAACGCAGCCGAAAACAAAGTTGCCCGGCCACTGTATGCCGCCGTTGTTCGCATCTTGCTTCGCGCCGAAGAATTTGACCGCATAGTGCAACTGGCTCGTGACCTTGCTGGATCATTGCGCGTATTCGCGCTCCCGAACGGCAACGAACTCATCCCGCTTCAAAATGATGATTACCCGTTCGAGGAACACATTGAGGACGTGTTACGGCGGCAGACCCGCCGCACTGGAATGCTACTCAACATCGACGAGCTGAATGGTTTTGTCCATATGCCATCCACTGCTGTCCGTTCTCCTGTCTTTCAACGGCAAACGACCAAGACCAAGGCGGCACCGGCCATTGTCCGGCAGCGTGGTTTGTTGCTTGGCACGAACGACCATGCAGGCAAAACGATTGAAGTCAGGTTGTCCGCCGAACAACGCACCCGGCACACGCATATCATAGGGGCCAGCGGCACGGGCAAATCCACCCTGCTTTTCAATTTAATTTCGCAGGATATTCAGAACGGTGAGGGCGTGGCCGTGTTTGACCCGCACGGTGATTTGATAGATCGCATTCTCGGTATCATCCCGGCCAATCGAATTAACGACGTGGTTTTGGTTGATCCATCGGATGAACAGTATTCCGTTGGTTTCAACATCCTCTCGGCTCATTCCGAATTGGAGAAGAACCTTTTGGCTTCCGATCTGGTTTCCGTATTCCAACGCCTCTCGACTTCCTGGGGCGACCAGATGAACAGCGTCCTTCAAAACGCCATTCTGGCCTTTCTGGAAAGCGACCGGCACGGCACCATTGCCGACTTACGCCGCTTTCTCATTGAACCCGCTTTTCGGAATGAATTCCTGAAATCCGTCAAAGATTCGGAAGTCGTCTATTACTGGCAGAAAAGCTTTCCGCATCTGTCCGGCAACAAGTCCATCGGTTCGATTTTGACGCGGTTGGACACGTTCCTTGCCAAAAAGCCCATCCGTCACATGGTCTCGCAGCCGGAGAACCGGCTGGACTTCGCGCAGATCATGGACACCGGCAAAATCTTTCTGGCCAAACTGCCGGAGGGACTTTTGGGCAAGGAAAATTCGTATCTGCTCGGAACTTTGATGGTGTCGAAATTCCAGCAGATGGCCATGAGCCGGCAGGCGCAGCAGATCGCCGCACGCCGGGACTTTTGGATTTATATTGATGAGTTCGCCAATTTCATCACGCCAAGCATGGCGGAGATTCTTTCCGGGGCGCGCAAGTATCGGATTGGCCTGACGCTGGCGCACCACGAGTTGCACCAGTTGCAACGCAACCCGGAAGTCGCCAGTGCCGTCATGTCCCATCCGTTCACCCGTGTCGTTTTCCGTGTCGGCGACGATGATGCCAAGAAATTGGCCGAAGGTTTTTCGTATTTCGAGGCGAAGGATTTGCGGAACTTGGAAACTGGGCAAGCCGTGTGCCGCGTTGAACGCAGCGATTATGATTTCAATTTGTGTGTTCCGCTTCCCGGCGAGCCAGACAAAAACGCAGCCGCAGCACGACGACAGGAAGTCATCACGGTTTCGAGAAAAAAATACGGCACGGCGCGGGCCGACGTGGAGGCGATGCTGGCGAAGTCCAGAGCCACGCCAACACCTGGCGAGCCGCCACCAACTTCTCCGCCAAGCAGACCAGTTGAACCCAAGCCGCCCACTGCCCCGGCACCGACTTTTACCCCGCCGCCCCTTTCCGAAATTCTGAAAGCAGCACCGGCGCCAGTCGTCGAAATCCACGAGCCGCCACGCGAGCAAGGCCAGGGCCGGGGCGGGCCGGAACATCAGGCGATCCAGAAACACATCAAGGCCGAGGCGGAAAAACTCGGCTTCCGCAGCACCATTGAAAAGCCGGTCTTGGACGGCCAGGGCAGCATAGACGTATGGCTTGAACGGAACGGCCTCGTCATTGCGTGCGAAGTCTCCTTCACCAACACGGAAGACTATGAATCTGACAAAATCATAAAGTGTTTGAAGGCCGGAATCCCGAAGTTTGCCATGATTTGCACGGACGAGAAAAAGCTGCGGAAGATCGCGGCGGTCATTGCCGGCAGCGTCGAGGCGGAACTGGCGGCGCGGGTCGGGTATTTCCAGCCCGATCCGTTCATTGAATATCTGAAATCCCTGCCGGTTGAACCGCCAAAGAAATCAGTGAAAATTCGACGGGGCTACAAAGTCAAACACTCGACATCAACAGGTTCAGCAGAAGAACAGAAGGCAAAAGAAGAAGCCGCCATCCGCGCGATTGCCGATTCGATGCAAAAATAGCGGCTATTTTTCTTCCAGCAAATAAACGGGGCCTCTGACTTTGAATTTTGAATACGCTTCAATCATCCGCATCCGCAATTTGACCAAGCTTTGATCGGGAGTTTCTTCCGCATTGAAGATGGATGTTTGCGACACTTTCATGTCCCGCGCGGCCTGGGCGCGAGTCGTGCTTGCCTGCCTGCGAAAAGTCTTGGCAAGCACGGCCAAATCATTTTCACACATGGTCGTTATTTTCGTCATGATGAAACCCTAGCAGATATATTCAATTTGACTACATTTTTATCTTGCCCCTGCCCGGTGTTTTTGATATGAAGTAGTGTATGAAGGAAAATTGTGTCTTGAAAAAGCGAGTGGGCATCTGGATTCGGGTTTCCACCGAAGACCAAGCCAAGGGCGAAAGCCCGCAGCATCACGAAGCCCGCGCCCGCGAATACGCCAAGTTCAACGAATGGACGGTGGTTGAGTTGTATGACTTGGCCGGTGTGTCCGGCAAGACCGTCATGGAAAACGCCGAGGCCAAACGGATGATTGCCGACGTCAAGCGCGGCCACATCACCGGCCTCATTTTTTCCAAGCTCGCCCGCCTTGCCCGAAACACCAAGGAGCTTTTGGAATTCGCCGATTTGTTCCGCCAGCACAGCGTGGACATGATCTCGTTGCAGGAGAAAATTGACACTTCATCGCCCGCCGGCAGGCTTTTTTACACCATGATTGCGGCAATGGCGCAGTGGGAACGGGAGGAAATCGCAGACCGCGTGAAGGCTTCGATAAAAATCCGGGCAAAACTTGGCAAGAGTTTGGGCGGTGCCGCGCCGTTTGGCTATCAGTGGAAAGACAACAAGCTCTCCGTGCATCCCGTCGAATCACCTGTCCGCAAGCTCATGTATGAGCTATTTTCCAAGAATAAACGCATGAAAGGCGTCGCCCGGCTTCTTAATCAGTCGGGCTACCGCACCCGGAACGGCAGCAAGTTCAGCGATACGACGGTTGTGAGGCTGATTCAGGACACCACGGCAAAGGGGTTGTATCGCTCCAATCACACCTACCGGGACGGCGCTGGCAAACTCATTCCCAAACCGGAATCTGAATGGGTTTTCAGCCCCGTCACGCCGATTGTGTCCGAAGAATTGTGGAAAGAGTGCAACGATGCCATGGACGCACGAAAGGCGCAAAGGCCGCTTGGACGGAAGCCCGTTCATTTGTTTGCCGGGATTCTTTACTGCGGTTGCGGCCAAAAGATGTATGTCTTTTCCCGCTCCCCAAAATACGTCTGCCCGAAGTGCAGGAACAAAATCACCGTCCAGGATATTGAGGGAGTCTTTCACGACGAGTTGCATGATTTCTTCGTGTCCCAGGAAAAGATCAAAGCCCACCTTGAGAGCGCGAATCAGAACCTTGCCGACAAGAAGAACCGGCTTGAGGCGCATAACCGGCAGATTGAAAAAGTTCACGTCGAAATGCGTAAAACATACCAGCTCTACCAAGCAGACCAGATTACCCCAGAGGGCTTTGGAAAAGTGTATCTTCCGCTTGAAGATCAGGATCGCGCCCTGACAGCCGAACTCCCCAAACTGCAAGCCGAGATTGACGCCATCGAAATGCGGCAGATTTCCGCCGAAGAAGTGTTCACAGAGGCAACCGGCCTATACCGGAAGTGGCCTCAATTCAGTCAGGAGGAAAAGCGTAGAATCATCGAAAGCATCGTCGAAAGGATAACCCTTACAGGGGACACAATTGATATAACCTTCTCGTATCTGCCATCTTCTGAAGAACTCACAAAAAGGCAACGAAACCTGTCGGGTTCATTGCTGTGACGAACATGAATTGAGGGGGAAATTAAATTGGAGCGTGAGAACCGGAGCTCAAGAGGATGCTGACTGAAAAATGCTGCCTAACATTGCATCTTCAGGGTCAACTGTTGGGTATTGCACACCGCACAGTGCATGTCAAATTCGACCATTTCAAGCAGAGATTTAGCCCCCGAAAGCTGATACCGGTCTGTCCCAAAACAACAGGCGATTACCTCTTGTTGAAACGCATCGAAGCTGACCTTTCGCAGCCGGAATTGGCCGTAAAATCAGGCGTAAGCGTGCGAACGGTCAAGGCATGGGAGCATGATCACATCACGCCTACAGAAGCCGAATGGCAGGTTTTGACTGGCATTCTGCGCTTGGATTCGACATGCCCAAAATCCTGAAACCCAACGCCAGAGTCATGTGTTGGGTTTTACACAGTCAAAAAGTTAGTGTTTAAGAAAAAATGAGGATTGTTGACTCCAATGAGCCAAACCAGTCGTTGGAGTCAACGGGCGGTTGAGGTCGGGCGCGACGGTTTCCACTGGCTCGCCTTGCTGAAGGAGTTTTTCAAGATAGGTCTCGGCGGCTTCCCGTGGCGGCCACGAGCGGCAGACGACGCTTGGGTTCTCCGCGCTTCTTCAGCCGTTCCGCCAAGTGACGAAACAACTTCTCCTGTTGCGGCGACGGCAGCGCGTCCACCGCCGTTTCAATTTCCACGAGCGTGCTCATTGCGAATAAACTTTAGCATCTCGCCAAACCAATGCAACCCTGCGGATGCGGATGCTACGAGCCGCCGAACTGGATGCCGAACGGTTGCCCCACCGCGTTCAACTGCGCCAACACTTCCTGCGGACTGCGGCCCATTTGCTCGAGCAACCCGGCATAGTTGCCGATGGCACCCTGCAAGTGGGGATGCTGGTGACCGGTGGCGCGGGTGAACTTGAGTAATATCTGGCAGAAGGCTGGCAATCACGGCCTATCGAAACCAAACAACACCTTCACTGACAAGTGGCGCACGCTCGATCTGCCGCACGATTTTGTTATTGAGGGCGAGTTCACCAGCGAGGCCAGCCACAGCAATGGCTTCTTGAAAGGCGGCAAGGCCTGGTATGTCAAGAAATTCAGACTGCCCGAATCGGCTCGCGGCCGTCGGATATTCATCGAGTTCGACGGTGTCTATCGTGACAGCGAGATCCACTGCAATGGGCATTTCATCGGTCGGCATCTGAGCGGCTATACATCATTCAGCTATGAGTTGACCGATGTCTGTAATTTCGGCGGGATGAACGCGATCAGCGTGCAGGTCGACGCCACCGAGAACGAGCTTTGGAGTTACGAAGGCGGCGGCATCTACCGTGGCGTGCGCCTCGTGATGGTCATCTTCGAAAGTTCCTTGAACCAGTCCGTCTTCAATCCGGACTGGTGTGGGCTGCGGCTTCTGCGCTTGGGCATCAGCCGCCAGGGCAAAAAGAAAAAACGCTGTGAAAGCGGTGAGGTTTCTTGTCGTCATGTTCATGGATGCAATTAAATGTGTTTGCCACCATGTGTTTTGCTGGCGGCTTTTGAAAATGCGGGCAGCCATAGGCTGTCGCAAGTTCACGTTGCGGTGAAATTACCTCTGCGGCTTCAGCGAGACGAGCACGACGTCGTTTTCGCGGAGGTCGAACTGCTGCTCAAATTTTCCGTCACGACCGATCTTCACGGTGCGGATCTCCAGCGGCGCGCCGCTGTTTTTGGATTTGATTTCAGCGACCTGCGCCTTGGTGAGCTGCGTCGGCGAGCCTAAGTCGCGATAGGTGGCGTAGGCGTCGTTGACCCGGTAGCCGACCTTGTAAGTTTTCGCGTTGTATTTTCCCTTGGGCAGGTTTGATAGGGTGAGTGTGATTTTGTTTTTTGGCTGCGCGGGCAAATCGCGTTTGTAAAACTCCTGGTTATGAACTTTCGGGCCGGGATGCGTGTTGGTGAAATCCCAAATCAACGCCTGCACGCCGCCGGTATTGTCGGCGCAAATCCACGAGGACGGGTCGTTGTTCTTCAATTCCGTCGGGCCGAGCCGGTTCAAAAACTGATACGCGTAAAATGCCGGCTTGTTGATGTCCTCGTAATTGATCAGGCCGAAGCCGCCGTGAAAGGCCTCCCAGCGCGGGCCGGCTTCCTCGAAAATGTCTGTAAACGTCCAGTAGGACATGGATTGTGTGGCGTCGCCGCATTTTTTAAGTTTGTCCAGCATGTAAGCCGCACTGTGGTAGCTGTCGTGAACCGGATCGGCCGGCGTGTAAGAGGAACTCCATTCGGTGAAGTGGAGTTCCAGCTGTGGCATCGCCGAATCGGCGATCTCCCGACGCACCCGTTTGACGTCGCCAATAATTGAGTTGGGATTCTTGGAAAGCACTGTGCCGGCGTTGCCGTGTTCGTCCAGATAACCGCTTTCCACACCATATGTGTGTGTGGAAATGAAATCCACCGGCGCGTGGTTGGTGTCGCAGAAATGAATAAACTCCGGCACCCAGCCGCAACCCGCCGTCGCCGGGCCGCCCACCTTGTAATCGGCGGAAACGCTTTTGATGGCGCGCGCCGTCGCGGCGTAGAGGTCGAAATACTGTTGCTGTGTGCCGGCCCAAAACCCGTCCGTGAGGTTCGGTTCGTTCCAGACCTCGAAATACCACGTCCTCACCTCGGCGTCGCCGTAACGTTCCTGCAAGTGGAGGACGAAAGCTCGAATGAAATCAGCCCATTTTCCCATGTCTTTGGGCGGAGTCACATTGCCGCGCCACCAGAAAATTGTTTTGGAACCGCTGGCCAAAGCTGACGGCATGAAGCCGAGTTCGACAAACGGCTTCATGCCGATGCTTTGGAGAAAGTCGTAAAGCTCGTCAATGTATTGCCAGTTGTATTCCGGGTTGCCGCTGCTGTCTTCCCGGTAAACGCCCATGTCGTCGCAGAACAAACCGTGCATACGGATGTATTCAAAGCCGCATTCGCGGTGCGCGTAAGTTAGTTGCCGCTGCCAGTCGGCGCGCAACCCCTCGTTCGCGCGGCCGGCACCGACGCAGAACTTGAACATGGTATCGAGCGGGCCGTTCGTTTGCCGCATGTCAGCCGAGACCAACCTGACCGTTTCGTTGGTGGCGGCACCCGACAAATCGGTGGTGGCGGAGAACGCCGCAAGGCAGAGAAGACTGGTGGTAGCAATACTTTTCAACGCGATCACGTCTATGTAAATTATGCTTTTCATGGCGTTTAAGTTGCTTAGTTTCGTCGATGCGCGCGATTTTGTCTTGTCGTCAAAATAATGAGCCGCACGGAGCTTGAATTGGCTTGCGGCTTTTGCCGCGCAGTGGACAAAATAAGCCGATGCGCCGTTGCGCCGCAAAAAAATTTCTTTGCCGGTTCGCGCTGACCTTTGCAATGGTTGCCGTGGGATTTTTTTCCGCGGCGGCCGCGCCAAGTTATTTCATGCGCACCTGGCAGGTGGAGCAGGGGCTGCCACAAAACAAAGTCACGGCCGTTGTGCAGACGCGCGACGGCTATTTGTGGGTCGGCACTTACAACGGACTGGCGCGGTTTGACGGCGTCCGTTTCGTGGTTTTCGATGACAATAACACGCCGGAACTGCACAGCAGCCGTATCACGAGTCTGTTTGAAGCCGCCGACGGCACGCTGTGGATCGGCACGGAAAGTGGCGACGTATCGCAATACAAGGACAGCCATTTCACCGCAGTGCCGGTGCGCGCAAATTGGGGCGGCGGAAAAATTTACGCCATCACCGCCGACGGCACGGGCGACTTCTGGCTGCTGAATGAAATGGGCGAACTCGCGAGGGTGCGGGACGGTCGGGTGCTGGCCCCACCGGCCGGGGTCATCACCAATGTGGTCGCCCTGGCGCAGTCGGCGAACGGTCAGATTTGGGTTGATCGCGAGGGCTGGGTGTCGGTTCTCAAGCACGGCCAGTTGCAGCTCGTTGAATTTGGGGCAACTAGCCCCGCCACCTATCCATATATTCAGGGGATTGCCGCGAGTCGCGACGGCGGGTTTTGGGTGGCCAGCAACAGCGGCATCCGCAAATGGAAAGACGGCCAATGGACCGCCGATTTAGGGGCCGCGCCGTGGGGATGGAACACCATCCCGAACTTCTTGGAAACCTCCACCGGCGTGCTGGCGGGCGGCACGACGAGCGACGGTTTGTGGCTAGTTTTTCCCGATTCAACAAACACACCCGCGGTGCACATTGACCGCACCAACGGATTGCCGTCGGACTGGGTGATTTCGTTGTGGGAAGACCGCGAAAAAAATCTGTGGTGCGGCA
This sequence comes from Limisphaerales bacterium, assembly GCA_003161635.1. Classification (GTDB taxonomy): domain Bacteria; phylum Verrucomicrobiota; class Verrucomicrobiia; order Limisphaerales; family UBA11358; genus UBA11358. The sequence continues at coordinate 23,518 of PMOA01000018.1, read as the reverse complement.
CCGGCGCGGGACTGGTGGTTATCCGCCCCAACAACCTTGAAACCATTTCGCCGCCGGACAAATGGAAGAGCTGTCCCGTGCTCTGCGTGCTGCCAGCGCCTGATGGCGCGTTGTGGATCGGCACCGAAGGCGCGGGCTTGTATCGCTTGCAAAACGGCGGCTGGACGAATTTCTACTCGGATCAAGGCATCCGCAACCCCTTCGTTTGGTCGCTGGCCGCGGACGGCGCGGGAAAAATCTGGGCCGGCACGTGGGGCGGCGGATTGTTTGCACAGAAGGACGATGCTTTTGATTATGCGCCGGGGCTGGAAAATTTTCATTTGCCGACACCGGCACTTTTGTTCCTGCGCGACGAACTTTGGATCGGCACGCCGGCGGGCGCGCTACGTTATCAAAACGGAAAACTCGAAAGGTTCAGCGAAATTGCGGGTGAGCCATTCGGCGATGTCCGCGCCATCGCGCGGGACAAGTCGGGGGCACTGTGGTTTGGCACGGCGGGCGGCGGCCTGGTCCGCCGGCAAGACGGAAATTTCCGCCGGTTCAAAAAGTCCGACGGGCTGTCGTCCGATTTCATCGAATGCCTGCATTTTGCCGGTGACGGCGCGCTGTGGATTGGCACGTTCGGCGGCGGGTTGGATCGGTTCAAGGACGGAAAATTTTCCGTCACCAATCGCAAGCAGGGTTTGCCCAACGGCGTCATCGGCCACATCGAAGCGGACGGGCGCGGTTTTTTATGGATGAGTTCCTACGGGGGCATTTTGCGCGCGAGCGAAAAGGATTTGAACCGCTGCGCCGACGGCGAAATCGCCGAGGTCCCGTTTCTGACTTACGGCATCAATGAAGGCATGCCGACACTCGAATGTTCGGAAGGCTTGCAATCGGCGGGCGGCAAAACGGCGGACGGGCGGTTGTGGTTTGCGACGGCGAAGGGACTTGTCGCCGTGGACCCGGCGGGCGTCAAGCTGAATCCGCTGCCGCCGCCGGTGCGGATCGAGGAGATGCGTGTAGACGACAAGAAGTTCGCGGACGGCACCGCCGCCGGGCCGCTAAAAATTCCGCCGGGCCGGCACCACGTCGAATTTGAATACACTGGCTTGAGCTTTGTCGCGCCGGAAATGGTGCGATTCAAATGCCGGCTGAACGGCTTTGACCTCGAGTGGGCGAATGTCGGCGGGAAACGGGTGGCCACCTACAATTATATCCTGCCCGGCAGCTATTCATTCCAGGTAACCGCGTGCAACAACGACGGCGTGTGGAATGAATCCGGCGCGAGCCTCGCGTTTGAAGTGCTGCCGTATTTCTGGCAGACAACATGGTTCCTTGTTGTCAGTGGACTGGCGACAGTGTTGGCGGCCAGCGGCGCGGTCTGGTTCGACACGCGGCGGCGGATGCGACGCCGGCTCGAACGCGCCGAGCGCCAGAGCGACATCGAGCGTGAACGTTCGCGCATTGCCCAGGACATTCACGACGACCTCGGCGCGAGCCTGACGCGCATCAGCATGTTGAGTGAAACAGCCCGGAGCGAATTAGATCGACCGGAACAGGCCGCGGCTGGTCTGAATCAGATTTATAAAGTGGCGCATGAGTTGACACGGGCGATGGACGAAATTGTGTGGGCGGTGAATCCGCGGCACGACAGTTTGGAAGGACTAACCAGTTATCTAGAGAAATTTGCTCAGGATCTGCTGGCGGCCGCCGGCATCCGCTGCCGCCTGGATATACCCATGGAATTTCCGTCCTGGCGGCCTACAGCCGATGTGCGTCACAATTTGTTCCTGGCTTTCAAGGAAGCACTTCACAACGTGGTCAAACATTCCGACGCCTCGGAAACGTCCATCCGCTTTACGATGGGCATCAACTCCTTCGAACTGGTTGTTGAAGACAATGGCCGGGGGTTTAAATCCGATATTTCCCGTGAGCATCTGCCGAACAATTCGGCACGTCTTTCCGCGGGAAATGGTCTGGAAAACATGGCGCGCCGAATGGAGGAAATCGGCGGACACTGCCAGATTCAATCGGCGCCGGGGCAAGGAACCAGGATCGTCTTCAAAGTGCCGCTCAAGACATTTGTGGTCTAGGAAAAGCCAACAAAACCAGGGACGTGCGGATGTAGTGATAATTGACGACATCTACCGGCAATGGAATTACGGTAAGATATCTCATGTACTCAATGGGAAACCATCATACTCGGCCGGCAATTTTCGAAAGAAACCACCAGCTTCGCTCTCGGGTTGGTTCTGCCGGCCCTTTGACCCGGGCCGCTTCGGGCCGCCAATGTGACTATTTCATGAGAGGCATCCCCGATTGCTGATAGCCCTAAACCATGTTATGTTGGAACAACCAGAAAAATCGAACGAAATGCGAATCCCGGTTTCCATCGTGGAAGATGACGCCCCAGCTCGGGGTCTTCTCGGCGACTGGGTGCAACGCGCCCCCGGATTTCGTTGCGTCGGGAGGCATGCCTGTGCTGAAGCCGCGCTTGCCGCCCTGCCCATTGAAAAACCCTCAGTGGTTTTAATGGACATCAACCTGCCGGGTATCAGCGGTATCGAATGTGTGCGCCGGCTCAAACCTTTATTACCGGACACTCAATTCGTAATGCTTACCGTCTATGAAGATCCCGAGCACATTTTCAATGCGTTGGCAGTGGGTGCCTGCGGCTATCTGCTCAAGCGCGTTTCCCGTGCGGAACTGATTGAGGCGCTTCAGGAGGTTCATGCCGGCGGCTCGCCGATGAGCAGCAACATCGCGCGCAAGGTCGTCCAGTCTTTCCAAAGACCGGCCCATCAGCCCTCGGAGGCCATGAAGCTTTCGGCCCGGGAACTCGAAGTTCTGGAATTGCTCGCTCGCGGTTATCTTTACAAGGAAATCGCGGAATTACTAAAGATAAGTCGCCCGACAGTGAATACTTACATCCGGCGCATCTACGAAAAATTGCACGTCCATTCCCGCTCCCAGGCGGTAGCCAAGTTCACTCATATTCCCGGTGCCGTCGGCAGCACGGGCCCGCGGCTCAGTTAAGAAACAAGCCTAATCAGGTTTTGTCGTGAGTTTTGATGACATGACTTTAATGCTTTTTTATAGGAAACTGTCACCTCGAACCCATTATAGCATTTAAACAACCTATCAAATATGAAAAAACTACAACATCTTTTCGCTACAGCTTGCGCGCTCATTGGCAGCGCCGTTGCCTTGCATGCCCAGCCTATCGCAGTCAGCGCGCATTTCACCGGGTATGACACCGGCAATCCCGTTGACAACGCGCAATACACTTGTTTGACCAATAAGACAATGGATCCGACGGGTGCTACTGTTGAAAGCGCTGGCGCTCCCGGCTTTGTCGCACCCAATTGGAACAACTTTGACCGGTGGGGCGATGTTAGCTCCGGCATCTTGGATTCCTTGGGAGTTGATTCGGGATTGCACATGCAGTGGGATTCTGTTTCGACTTATTCGAGCGGGGCTTATATAAACATTAGCGATGGCTCGCCCAACTCGAAATTGATGGACGGCTTCGATTCCACCGACTGGGCTGGGGGCCCGCCCGGTGCGTGGACGGCCGGCGCAACCTACGGCGCAAATGGCAACCAGAAGCCGTGTGAATATGTGGGTAACATTCAGGCCTGGCTGGCGGCAAAGGGTGCGACCAATGGTTATTCCGTCGTGCTTTACGTCCAAGGTTGGCACGGATGGTATGGCACCAGCGAACATTGGATTCAAGCGGTGACCGGCGGCAATCCCTCCTGGTGGAATATGACCGTCGGCGGCGACGTGACGCCCCGTATATACTGTAAGGATAACGGCATTTTTACCGGAACCTTCTCGCAAGTTTCCGCTAGCTCGACCAGCCTTGCCGGCGCGACCAGTTCGGGAGATTACATCGTTTTCAACGGCCTCACCAACGACGCGATCCTGATCGAAAACGTGGAACCTGACGGCAGCTATCAGGCTGGCAAAATCTTTGGCTTCCAAATTGTTGCCACTCCGAATACGCCCATAGCCTCGCAGCCGGTTGCCACGCCGAATCCCGTGTATGCCACGTCTCCGCTGTCGGTGGTGGAGCAGGCTTTTAGTCCCGCCTCCCCGGTAACCTCCTATCAATGGCAAACGGATGGTGGCAGCGGTGGCGCTTTGACCAATATTCCCGGTGCCACGAGCGCGACACTCAATGAAGTTCCGGTTGACTTACTTGCCAACTACACGCTCGTGCTTGATTGCGTGGTGGCCAACAGCTATGGCACGGTGACTTCTGCGCCGGTATCGGTCACTGTCTACCCGGCTGTCGCGCCGGTTTTGACCCGCGATACGAATCCGACCAACGTTTACACTTTCGTTGGTGGTTCAGTAACCTTTGATGCGGGCATTGCCGGAAGCACGCCTATCACCAACGTGTGGCAAGTAAATAAAGGCAGCGGCTTTGTTGGTATTGGATCGCCTGTGACCACCAACTATGACTTGGCTCTGGCCAATATTCAATTGACCGATGCCGGCACCTATCAGTTTGTCGGCACCAATAGTTTTGGCAGCACGAACAGCACCCCCACGACGCTGACAGTGCAGGCTGATCCGGCTGCGCCCGCACCGAGCCAGGCTTATGCCTATGACGTCTTTACCAACAACCCGTTGGCCTATTGGCGCTTGAACGAGGCGGTTGATCCCGCCACCGCCACTTATCAGGCTTATGACTCCAGTGGTCATAACTTGAATGCCGTCTATGGCTCCGGTGTGGGGAAGGTTGGTATTGTTGGCCCGCAATCCCCGGCTTTCGTCGGGTTTGAATCTGGCAATACTGCCGCAAGTTTCACCAATGCCACAGCCAACGGGACACTGGTTGTTCCGCCCTTGAATCTGAGCAGCGCCAACGTGACGATTACCGCTTGGATCTATCCCACCTTGGATACACACACTGGTGCCGGATTGCTGTTTAACACCACACCGACGTCTGCGGCCGGTTTGGGTTTTGGTGGCAACACGGACGCGAATGTCAGCTCGCCCACCTATGGGCAAGCTGAACTGGGTTACACTTGGAACAACAATGGTTTCAATTCCGGCCTGTTCCCGCCGACCAACACTTGGTCGTTTGTGGCACTGACAATCACGCCCACAAATGGCACGCTCTATCTGTGCTATTTCGACGGCACGAAGACCAATGTTTTGAAGAAAGTTAATACGAGAGCCAACAGTCTTGAAGCGTTTAACAGCAGTGGAACGACTTGGATTGGTGGGCATCCGACGGGCACTGGCACCATATTTGACGGTTCCATTGACGAAGTGGCAGTCTTTAATTCAGCCTTCACTGATGGCCAGGTGCTGAACCTCTACTTCACGGCCCAAGGCGGCGGCTCGGCTCCGGTAATCTCTCAGAATCCAGTGACGATCGCGGGAACGAGCGTGGCTAACACCTTTGCCGGGCAGTCAGTTTCTCTGACAGCGTATGGCTTGGGCTATCCGACACCGGGTTATCAATGGCAGGGCGGCACCGGCGGCGTCTTCCACAACCTCGCAAATGACAGCCACCTGTCTGGAGCCACTTCCAGCACCCTTACCATCAAAACCACCATGGCCGACGCGCTTGATTACCGGCTCGTGCTGAACAATACTTACGGTTCAGTTACCAGCAGCATTGCGACGATTAACCTCACTCCAGTTCCGGTCAACGGTCTCTGGACGGTGAATTTCTCCTTCTGCGGCGGCAACAACGGTATGCCATCAACCCCATATAGCGGCCCCGGAGTCTTGGGCAGCGGAACCTTCTGGAACGCTATAACTGGTGGGCAGGTCGCCAACACAACCAGCTTCCGCGACGATGGCGTCACCTCCAGCGGAATTAGCTTCCAGGCGACGAATTATCCCGGAAACTGGTATCAGCCGAATCTGGCAAGCCCCTTGACGAAGATGCTGGATGGCTATGTCAACACGCAAACGGAGTTCGTGATCACCAACCTGGCCAACGGCACATACAACTTGGTGGTGTTCGGCTTGGCCGGAACCTACCAGGACACAAACCGGGGCACTGCGTTCACCGTTAATGGGATTACCATAAACAACGTGTTCCAGCAGGACTGGATGTTTGCTCCCGGCGACAACACTGCGCTCTTCGCGAACGTTGTCGTTAGCGACGGCTCGATAGTGATAGGTGAAACGCCCACTGGCACCCAATCGGACGGCAGTGCCAATGGGGAACCTGACTTCAATGGGGTTCAAATTCAGGCCGTGAGCATTGACACGGTCGTGCTCACAAATACCTACAGCGGCGGCAGTGGCGGCACTCTCACCTTGAGTTGGCCCAGCGGCACTCTCGTGAGTGCAACCAATCTGCTCGGACCATGGGTGCCAGTGGCCGGTGCTGCGTCACCGTTCCAAGTCAGCGTGACGAATAAAGCGGAATTCTTCCGCGTCAAGGTACAATAATCTGGTGCAAAATAAGCACATGAATTGACATGATTAACACGAGCTGGCCGGGACGGTCTTGGTCCCGGCCGGCTCCTTTAAAAAGCGAAAAAGATTAAATGTCAACTATTGTAAATACCAAGAAGCGCGGTGCTTTCACATTGATTGAACTGCTGGTGGTCATCGCCATCATCGCCATTCTGGCGGCCATGCTGTTGCCAGCGTTGTCAAAGGCGAAAAGCCGGGCCTATGCGGCTACCGACCTCAATAACTGCAAGCAAATCATGCTTGCGACAATAATGTATTACGGCGACAACAACGACATCCTGCCAGCGCCTGGCTGGAATAACGGCTCGGCCTGTTGGATTGTAGCCGCTGGTATTCCAGCGGGATGTATGGTGACGCCCCACACCATGGCGAATTATCAGAACCACATTATCTATCAGACAGGTTGGTTTAACGGCATTAAAATAACACCGCCCATGATCATCGCACCGCCCGGGGCTGGCCAGCTTTATCCATACCTCAATAATGCAGGAGTATTACGTTGTCCCGAGGATATGGAGGTCAATGCGCGTTATTTAGCCCGAGGTCAGCTCATTACAAGCTACGTTTGGAATGGTGCCATTGTGGCTTATGGAGAGAATGGTTATGATGTCTCAAAGCCTTTCAAAATAACCGCGTTTAAACCCACCAACATATTGCTGTGGGAAGATGATGAAACACTAGCTGGGAGTTCTACATTAGGTGGCGTTTGGAACGACTTTTCAAACTGGCCACTTGAAGGAGGAACTGATGATTATTCAGGTACTCCGAATTTTTCCCAGCGGCATGGGAAAGCCGCCCAAATTGGCAGAATGGATGGCAGCGCCGCTCGCGAAACCTATGTCAATATGCTGGCTTGGGCTAGATCTACCAAAGGCAGTGGACCGAATGATTTGTATTATAATCCGGCCAATGCCGACGGCCACTGACCAACTTGGTTTTCCATTCGGCAAATCTTGCCAAGCATCTGCAAGTACCAGAATGTTTGAAGGTTTTTAAGGTGTGCCAGTCATCACTCAGGGCTACCGGCAAGATTTTGTCTCGTTTAACGTGACTCTTCGGAGAAGGAAATTTTAGTTATCAATTGATGTCGCGGCTGTCTGCCGCGACAATTAATTTACAGACGATTTGAAAATGAAAATTATTCCAGTCATTCGCACTCTTATTGCCGGCGCGTGCGCCGCGTTGTTGGTCTCGCAACTTTCAGCCGCCGAGTCGCCGCGTGAACACCTTTCGCTCGACGCCGGTTGGAGGTTCCATCTCGGCGACGACTGGCCGGACGCGCTGCATCTGGAAAACTCCGGCACCGGTTCCGGGCCAGCGTCGGAAAAGTTTTCCGATTCTTTTTGGCGCACCGTCAATCTGCCGCACGATTGGGCGGTGGAACTGCCGTTTGACTGGGCCGCCGACGGCAGCCACGGTTTTCACACGCTCGGCGTGAAGTATCCGACGAACAGCATCGCTTGGTATCGCCGCACGTTCGAGTTGTCGAAGGAAGACGAAGGCAAACGCATCTGGCTGACGTTCGACGGCGTGTTCCGCGACGCGACGGTGTGGGTCAACGGCTGGTGTGTGAGCCATCACGAGGGCGGTTACTATCCGTTCCGCGAGGACATCACGGACGTGTTGCATTTCGGCGGCAAGAATACCATCGCCGTGCTGGTGGACGCGACCAAGGTCGAGGGCTGGTTTTACGAAGGCGCGGGCATCTACCGCCACGTCTGGCTGGACAAGACCGCGCCGGTGGCCATCGCGCCGGACGGAATTTTTGTGCAGAGCAAATTTAAGAATAACATTCCGACCGGCAGTCCTGAAGTCGCCGTCGAAGTCCGCCTGCTCAATGCAACGACGAACACGGCGAATGCGACGGTGAACTGCGAAATCATTTCGCCCGACGGCAAATCGCTGAAGAAATTTTCCGAATCGGAAAAGTTAAAACGCAAGTCGCAGGGCGTCGTGAAATTGGAAGCAAAGCTTTCCGCTCCGGTTCTTTGGTCGCCGGAATCGCCAAAACTTTACAAACTTATCACCACGGTTTCATCCGACGGCAAGGTTGTTGATCAAAAAGAAACCACCTTCGGCATCCGTACCGTGGGCTTCGACGCGACGAACGGCTTTTTGCTGAATGGCAAGCATTACGAGCTTTACGGCACATGCAATCACCAGGACCACGCCGGCGTCGGCGCGGCCATCCCGGATGCGTTGCTGGAATTCCGCGTGAAAAAATTGAAGGAGTTCGGCTGCAACGCGTATCGCATGTCGCACAATCCGCCCACGCCGGAATTGCTCGACGCCTGCGACCGGCTCGGCATGCTGGTCATGGATGAGAGCCGCCTGATGGGCAGCGATTCGGCGAACCTGAAAAAGTGGGACGATCAAATCCGCCGCGACCGCAATCATCCGAGCGTCGCGATTTGGTGCATCGCCAACGAACAGTTCATGGTGCAGGACACGCCGCAAGCCGCCAGCGTCGCCCGCACGATGCAGGATTACGTCAAGCAGCTTGACCCGTTGCGGCCAGTCACCTACGCCTCGCCAGAAGGCGACGTGTTCCGCGGCATCAATTCGGTCATTGAAGTGCGCGGTTGGAATTATCATTACGGCCCCGACATGGACAAATATCACGCCGAGCATCCGAACCAGCCAAACGTCGGCACCGAGCAGGCCAGCGTTGTCGGCACGCGCGGCATTTACACCAATGACCATTCGGCCGGTTACGTCGCAGCCTATGATGTTGTGTGGCCGGGTTGGACCACGACCGCCGAAAGCTGGTGGAGCTACTTTGCGCCGAGGCCGTGGCTTTCCGGCGCGTTTGTCTGGACCGGTTTTGATTATCGTGGCGAGCCGACGCCATATTGGTGGCCGTGCGTCAACTCGCACTTCGGCATTCTCGACACGTGCGGTTTTCCGAAGGACGCTTTTTATTACTACCAATCGTGGTGGACGACGAACACCGTGCTGCATCTCGCGCCGCACTGGAACTGGCCGGGCCGCGAAGGTCAGGAAATTCTCGTCCAGGCCTTCAGCAACTGCAAACAGGTTGAACTCTTTTTGAACGGCGCGTCGCTCGGCAAGCAGACGATGAAGCCGAATTCCAAGTTGAGCTGGCAGGTGAAATACGCGCCGGGAACCTTGAGCGCGAAAGGCTTTGACGCCGCCGGCAAAGTGATTGCCGAAACGAAAGTGGAAACCACCGGCGACGCCGCGCAAATCCAACTTACGCCGGATCGCAAAACTATCAATGCCGGTGGCCAGGACGTGTCGGTGTTCACCGTTTCCGCCGTGGACGCGCAAGGCCGCGTCGTGCCGGTGGCGCAAAACAAAATTCATTTTTCCGTCGAAGGGCAGGGCAACATCATCGGCGTGGGCAACGGCGATCCGAGTTGTCACGAGCCGGACTTGTATGTTCCCACCGCGCCCTCCCATAACATTCCCGTGGGCAACTGGCGCTGGGAGATTGGAAATATCTCGAAGAACCGGAGCGCCGTGCCGGAATACGCGAATGATTTTGACGACTCGATGTGGAAAACCATCAGTGGCGGCGGGCCGACCATCGAAACGGAGAACACCTCGGCGATTTATCGTGCGCACGTCAAGCTGACGGAAGCGGACTTGCAAGGCGAAGGCGCGATGATTTGCTTCAGCGGCTGCGACGACGAAGGCTGGTATTTCGTGAACAACCATTTCGTCGGCGAATCGCACGACTGGCAGGCGCAGCCGATTTTCGACGTTAAGAAATATCTTCACGTCGGCGATAATGTCATTGCCGTGGGCGTTTACAACGGCGTTGCCCAAGGCGGCTTGAACCCCAACGTGAACGTGCAGATCATCGGGCACGCCACTGCCGCCCCGTGGTCGCGCAGCCTGTTCAACGGCTTGGCGCAAATCATCGTGCAATCCACGAAGGATGCCGGGGGAATCAAATTGACGGCCACCGCCGACGGTCTTACGCCGACGACGGCCGTTCTGCAAACAAAACCAAGCGCGTTGCGTCCGTCGGTGCGATAATTTATTGAAGTATGAATCTTATGATACGCAACGTAGTTTTGCCATTTGTCGTCGTCGGCTTGGCGGGTGTTTTACACGCGCAAACGCTTACGGATATCGGAACGACCGCGCCGACTCCGGGCGTTCTTGACATCTCCCAGTTGAGCATCTTGGGTAATCAGACCGGGCCGGACGGGCTGAATTATTATACGGACAATCAAACCGGCCACGGAACCGGCGAGCCGGGCCAGACCTTTACAACCGGCGCCAATTCGGGCGGCTACTTGCTGACTTCGGTGGCTGTCCGGACCGGCGGCATCGGCGGCAATAGCGGTATCGGCACGGCCCAGCCCTATTACCTGCACATCTACTCGGTGTCCGGATCCACCGCCACGCTGCTGCAGACCTATACTTCCGGCAACATCACGTTCAGCGACGGCGACTGGCTGAAATGGAGCGGATTTTCCGTGGCGCTGTCCGCCAACACCACTTATGCCTATTCCTTCGGCAAGGCCAGTTCGACCAGCGGCTGGGAACCGATGGCGGTCGCCAACAACAACGTCTATGCCGGCGGTCAGATTGGACTTATCCCCACCAGCGGCGGCACGATCACCTTCGGCAGCAGCCACAATTTTGACGCGGTTTTTGATTTGGGGCTGGTGTCGCCCACCACGCCGGGTATTAGCGCCGTCACGCTATCGCCAGCGGCCAATGTGCGTGCGGGAACCCAAATGACGTTTGCGGCATCGGCAGCCGGTGCGTTACCGCTTTATTATCAATGGCGATTCAACAGCGGCAGCGGTTTTGTCAATTTGTCCGGAGCTAACACGAACACACTTTCGTTCGTCGCTGCCGTGACCAACACCGGTTCGTATCAACTGGTGCTGACCAACAGCTACGGCGCCGTGACCAGTGCGCCGGTTGCCCTCGCGGTGGCTCCCGCGTTCACAAACATCCCGGCCTCCATGCCGTGGCCGAATCCGACCTACGGGATGAACGTCGGAAATGAGTTGGAGTTGAACTGGGGTCCGCCCAACGCGGCGCTCTTCTACTCGGCCGCCTTCGCCGGTTTCAACGCCGTGCGCATTCCGTGCGCGTGGGACATGGCCGGCGCCACCACCAACATCAGCGGCGGCGTCACCAACTATCCGATCAATCCTGCGTTTATGGCGCAGGTCAAACAGACGGTTGACGCGGCCATCGCTGCGGGAATGTATGTCATGATCAACGATCACTGGGATGATGGCTGGCTGCAAAGCAACATTGGCACGACGGTGGATCCCATCATCAACGCGAAGGTGAAGGCCTACTGGACCCAGATTGCCACCACCTTTGCCGGTTACGACAACCATTTGCTGTTTGCCGCCTGTAACGAACCCAACGTGAATAATCCCACTGAGATGGTCACGTTGATGTTTTACTATCAGACTTTCGTCAACGCGGTTCGGGCAGTGGATGGCAATAACACCAACCGCTGGCTGGTGTTGCAAGGCGGCGGGGACACGACGTGGTTGAATTCTCTTCCGACGGACACGGTTTCCAATCGTCTGATAGTCGAATATCATAACTACACGCCGTTTCAGTTCACGCAATTGCAGGGGGACGCATCGTGGGGCGCGATGCAATACTACTGGGGGCCGGCTTACCATTATTCCGGAGACCCGTCTCATGACTGCGGCACGCCCGAAGAAGGCGCGATAGACTCGGGATTTCAACAACTGGTTGACCAGTATGTCAGCAAGGGAATTCCGGTGATGATCGGCGAATTCCAGGCGGCGGGGAAGCAGGTTCTTTCGACCAATGCGACGGAGGCAGCTTGGAATAGTCTTTCCTGTTACTATTGGAACAAGTATCTGGTTGATTCCGCCCATGCCCACGGAATGAGTCCATTTTATTGGAGCACTGGCGGTAGTCCATTAGACTATGGCACGGGTGCAGTCATTGATACGAACGCGGTCAGGGTGCTGACCGGTGGAGTTGCGTTTCCGCCACCCAATGGCGCTCCATACGCCGCGTCCGGCCTGATCGCGACGCTTAATAACAACACCAATGTTAATCTGTCGTGGACGGCCGGCAGCGGAGCCACCAGCTACAATCTCTACCGGGCAGCGGAATCCGGCGGCGAGCCCACCAATCCGGTCGTCACCGGCATCACCGGAACATCCTATACGGATACCAATCTCAACAGCGGCACCACTTATTATTATCAAGTGGTCGCCGTCAATAGCTCCGGGCCGACAGGTTATTCACCTGAAGCTCACGCGACGACCACCGGCGTCAACTTGGATCCCGCGCTATATAATTTTGAAACCGACCCGCAGGGCTGGGCGGGCGGCGGAGGCATCATTTCCGGAGTGGCGACTTCCACCGCGCAGCACTATGCCGGCAATCAGTCGCTGGCGGTGAACATCAACAGCACGGCAGCGGGATCATCGTCAGTGTCTATTGGCAATGTGAGTGTCCTTCCGGGCCAGACGATCACCTTTCATGTCTGGATTCCGAGCGGCTACAACATCGCCAACCTCCAGCCCTACATGCAGGACAATAATTATTCATGGAGCAGTAGCTGGTATGGAAGTTTCACGCCGAACTCCTGGAACACACTGTCCCTGACTGTGCCGGCGAACGCCGTGTCGCCATTCCATAATCTCGGCATTCAGTTTAACACCAGTGCCGGCTGGACGAACACCTGCTACCTTGATTCCGTTTCATGGAATACTCCTGCGCCGGACTTTATCTTCGCCGCGAATCCAACCAGCTTGACCGTGAAAGGCGGGACGAACGGCACGAGCACAATCACGGTGACTCCAACGAATGGCTTGAACGGTGTCTATACCATGAGTGCAAGCAATCTTCCAAGCGGAGTCACCGCCACATTTGCCGCAAATCCGATTACCGGTGGCGCGAGCGCGCTGACCCTCACTGCATCCAACACCGTAACCTCTGGCACATCGAACGTGACCATCATCGCGACCTGCGGATTGCTCAGCCACATAACGACAATCGCCCTCACACTGAATTCTATCATACCGCCCAACACGCCGCCGACTCTGTCGCCGATTACCAACCAGACCGTGAACGTCGGCCAGACCGTCGCCTTCACCGCCAGCGCCACGGACACCGACCAGCCGCCGCAGACGCTGACGTTCGCGCTGCTGGCCGGCGCGACCAATGCCACGCTCGACACCAGCAGCGGCGCGTTTTTATTCCGACCGCTCGTGACGCAGGCGAACTCGACGAACAGTTTCACGCTGCAAGTTTCCGACAATGGCACACCGCCATTGAGCGCCACGCAAAGCTTCTCCGTGGTCGTCAATCCGCTTTCCGCGCCGGGCATCAGCAGCCTTTCATTTAACGGCGGGCAAATGGGTTTCAACGTCAGCGGCCAGAGCGGTCCGGACTACGCCATTGAGATTTCGACCAACCTTACACAATGGAGCAACATCTTCATCACCAATTCGCCTGCGCTGCCGTTCGCATGGACGGGCACCAATTCCGCCGCACCACAGCGTTTCTATCGCATCAAACTCGGCCCGCCGCTGCCGTGAGCGCCGGGGCAAGCGCGGAGCGCGGCTGTGTCCCGCGCGACGGGATCAGTCGCAGCATCTTCGCCAGCGCGGGGCGTTGGAGAAATTTGCAGGTGTCTTGATATTCGGTCATTGCTGCGGCTGGTCTGCGACACAGCCGTGCTCCGGTCGCATTTTGAAACAAATTTGGATCGAATGAAACTAATCGCATCTACTCTGGCGACGTTCGCTGCGTGTGTTTGCAGCGCGCAACCATATTTCGTCTCGCCGACCGGAGATGACGCGAATCCCGGCACGCTCGAACTACCGTTTGCCACGCTGCAGCGTGCGCAACAGGCGGTGCGCCAAAAGCGCGGCGACGTTTTTTTGCGCGGCGGAACCTACTATCTGTCCGCGCCCCTCGTGTTCACCGCCCAAGATACCGGCACGAAAGACGCGCCGGTGATTTTCCAAAGTTATCAAGGCGAGCAACCGGTCATCAGCGGCGGTGTCCGGCTCGAAAACCTGAACTGGCAGCCTTACACGAACGGAATTTTTCAGGCGCATGTTCCGGCGGATTTGCAGACCGAGGAAATCTTCGTCAACGGCGAGCGGCAGATTCTGGCACGTTACCCGAACTTTGACCCGAAGGCGCAATACTTCGACGGGTTCGCGGCGGATGCCATTTCACCGGAACGCGCGGCGCGCTGGGCGGATCCGACGGGCGGTTATTTCCATGCGATGCACCCGGCGCTGTGGGGCGATTTCACCTGGCGCATCACCGGCAAGGACACGAATAATCAGGTGAAACTTGAAGGCGGCTGGCAGAACAATCGCGGCGCGGCGGCGCACCCGCGAATCCGCTTTGTGGAAAATATCTTCGAGGAATTGGACGCGCCCGGCGAGTGGTTTCTGAATTCCAAAACGCACATGCTATATTTCTATCCGCCGGCCGGACTCGACTTAAAAAGCGCGGTTGTGGAGGCCGCGCGACTCCGAACGCTAATTGAATTTCGCGGCGACGAACAGCATCCGGTGAAGTGGATCATGCTGCGCGGACTGGTTTTCCGGCAGGCGGCGCGCACGGTCATGGACACGCGCGAACCGCTCGTGCGTTCGGATTGGGCGATTTATCGTGGCGGCGCGATTTTCTTCAACGGCGCGGAAGATTGCGCGCTGGAAGACAGCTTCATTGACCAGGTTGGCGGCAACGCAGTGTTCGTCAACAATTACAACCGCCGCGTCGCCATTCGCGGCACGCAAATCGCCAAGGCGGGCGCGAGCGGGATTTGTTTTGTCGGCGACCCACAGGCCGCGCGCAGTCCGCTGTTCAACTATGATCAGGTCCACAAGCTTGCCGAAATTGACCGCACGCCCGGACCGAAGAGCAACAACTATCCGGCGGATTGCCTCGTGGACGATTGCCTGATCCATCTGACCGGGCGCGTGGAGAAACAAACCGCCGGCGTGGATATTGACCTCGCCCAGAACATCACCGTCCGGCACAGTTCGATTTACGACATGCCGCGCGCCGGCATCAACATCGGCGACGGCTGCTGGGGCGGGCACGTCATTGAGTTTTGCGACATCTTCGACACGGTGAAGGAGACCGGCGACTACGGATCGTTCAATTCGTGGGGACGCGACCGTTTCTGGCGGCCCAACATCGGCGAAGTCAACGCGTGGGTGAAGCAGGTTCCGGAATTGCCGAAACTCGACGCAGCGAAGCCAAACGTGCTCGCCAACAACCGTTGGCGTTGCGATCATGGCTGGGACATTGACCTCGACGACGGCTCATCATTTTACATCATCACAAACAACCTTTGCCTGCATGGCGGCATCAAGAACCGCGAGGGTTTCGGACGCGTGGTCGAAAACAACATCATGGTGGACGGCGGTTACGATCCGCACGTCTGGTATAACGAAAGCGGCGACATTTTCCGGCGCAACATCGTTTGGACGGCGTATCGTCCAGCCAACATGCACCGTCCGCCGTGGGGCGCGGAAATGGATTTCAACCTGGTGCAGGATTACGGCGCAGCGAACAGCGCGCCCGCGACGCAGTTGCAGCAGCAAAGCGGTCGCGATGAACATTCCATCGTGGCCGACGCGCAATTCATTGATCCGGCGTACGGCGACTATCGCGTGAAGGACGGCTCGCCCGCGCTGGCCCTGGGCTTCGTCAATTTTCCGATGGACCAATTCGGCGTGCAAAAACTGGTACTCAAGGCCGTCGCGCGTGTTCCGCAATTGTCACAACCGAAAATGCCCGCGCCTGTGGCAGCCGTGCGCGCCGCCGCGACGGTGACGTGGCTCGGCGCCAGTGTGCGCAACATTGCCGACGAAGACGAGATGTCCGCATTCGGTCTGTCCGGTGTAACAGGCGTTTTGGTGCTGGAAGTTCCGGCGGAGTCGGCCCTAGCCAAAGCCGGGCTGCGAAAAAATGATGTCATTCTTTCCGTCAACGGCGCGAAGACGGCGGACACGGCGGCGTTGCTGCGACAGGCTCCGGCATTGCCCGCCGGAAGTTCATTCAAGATCGGTATCTCTCGTGATCAAAAGGAATTTGTTGTGCAGTTGATTCCGTGAATATTCATGAAACTGAACCCAATCAAATTGATCCTGTTGACGCTCGGCTGTTCCCTCGCGCCGACAATGGCGCAAACCAACTCATTCCAATTCCAACTGCTGATTGCCAGCTTCTAAACATATGGTAAAAATTCTTCCGATCCTGTGTATCGTTTTTCAACTCATCTTCGTCTCGTTCGCGCGTGCGGAGGTATCTGACGCCGCCAATCTGGATCAGGGATGGCGATTGTGGCTGGACCCAAAAGCGGCCTGGCAGGATGACACCCTCTATCTTCCGGAAGATGTGAAACTCACGAACCTGCCGGTGAATCCGCCGACAGGAGGATGGGCGGGGCTCGACGATCAGGCCGGCATTGGCGTGTCGTTGCCGGCGACCGTTGAGGAATACTACTTCAACAGGACACCGGCGCGCACGGCCGCTTCGACCTCGCCATCGGAGATCGTCGCGGCTGATGGATACTATCAGGGCGTGTCGTGGTGGTATCGGCCGTTTACGCCGCCGGCCCTGCGACCCGGTGAGCGGTTGGTTTTCTATTTCCCCGCCGCCCGCCTGCGCAGCGAGGTCTATGTTAATGGCAAGCTGGTAGGCTACAACATCATCTCCGAGGCGCCGTTTGCCGCGGACGTCACGGAGGCGATCAACCCCGGCGGAAAGAACCTGCTGGCCGTGCGCATCACCAATCCGGGAGGCAGACTGGATTGGATGGACTTCCTGACGATGACCTGGGGCAAATATACGCTGCCGGCAACCCATGCCTTCGGCGGTCTGGCCGGGGGCGTGGAGATGCAGGTGCGCGCCTCGGTCAGCGTGAGCGATCTGGCGGTTTTTAACAAACCCGACCCCCGGTCGGTTCGTATGCAGGCCGAAATCTCATCCACTGGCCAGGCCTACGACGGGCCGGTCAACTTTTCCATCACCCGGGATCGCAACGTTATCTTCAATCAAAGCAAGAATGTTCATGTTCCGCCCGGTGGAACCATCACCACTTCGATTGATGCGACTGTCACCAACGCACAGCTCTGGGACATCAATCAGCCGAATCTCTATGAGGCTTCCGCTAATCTGCCGACGGTCGCGCATTCCGATCGCAGCACGACCTTTGGCTTCCGCTGGCTGGACGTCAAAGGCCTCGGAACCGACGCGAAGCTTTATTTGAATGGTCGTCGGATTGTGCCGCGTTCCTCGATTTCATGGGGTTTCTGGGCTCCGAACGGCATTTTTCCCGACAAGGCCGCGGCAGGACGCGAGATCGCAGCGATGAAAGCCTTCGGTCTCGATTCCCTTCAAAACCACCGTCATATGCCCAAGGCCGTCGTGCTCGATGCTTTTGACCGCGTCGGGTATCTGCGTTACTGCGAAGCTGGCAGCGGCGTGCTGACCTTCGAGTCCGCGAAACAGGAGCCTCCGCAGACCAGCGTTCAGGTGGAAATGAACGGCAAAACAGTGGAGCTGGATTTCCTCAACCGCTACCAGCTCGACAAGGAGCTGGCCATGATCCGGGCTTTCCGGTCCCACCCTTGCGTCAGTCTCTGGACGCTCCAGAACGAGACCAGCCCCGACGTCAACAACCCCCGCATGCGCTACGCGCTCGAGAAGATGCGCGAGGCCGACCCCTCGCGCATGGTCCTCCTCAAATCCGGCGACGTCATCGTGAATCAGGTGTGGTTCCTCCCTTACACTAACGCTTGGATGACCGATGACGGCACCGGCCGCTCGGGCTGGTGGGATCAGCACACGGCGATGGATTCGCCCGGCGTGTGGACCGATGCGATGTACAAATCGCCCGCCGACTACAAGTATCGCTCCGACAACCAAAAGGAGATCGTTGTTTGGGGCGAGATGGCCTCGGGCGCGTCGCCGGACGATCATGCTGCGATTGTTAATTGGTACAAAACAAACCAGCGGTCCGGCTACGATCTGGCCGCCCACCAGGCGATCCTCGCGGCTTACGAAAAATTCCTGGACGACCATCAATTCCGCCAGGCGTTTCCAACCGCCGAAACGCTCTTCCAACAGGCGGGGGCGAAGCATTACTTCTCCGCTGCGCATCTTCTGGAAAACGCCCGCATCTGCGACGCCGTCGATTACATCGTCCTCTCCGGCTGGGAATCCACCACGATAGACAACCACAGCGGGCTTGTGGATTCATTGCGCCAACTCAAGGCAGACCCCGCGCTCATCCATGAGGCTGCGCAACCGGAAGTCCTGGTCGTCAGGCCGCGCCATTACGTGATCGCCAAGGGCGATACGGCCGTTGTCGATGTTCATCAGATTAATGAGCAGAATCTGACCGACTCCTGGCAACTGACGGTGACGGCCTCCCTGGCCGGTCGCAAGCCGCTGTTTCACGCGGATTACCCGGTCGAGCTGATCGGCGGCGAAACCTTCGGCCAACTGCTCAAACAGGATATCCAGTTCAAGGTTGACCAGCCCGGTCTTGTCACGATCCACGCCGCGCTAAGCTCCAAGGCCGGCGGCCGGCCTGTGCTCGAGCGCGACGAGCCGTTGCTCGTGATCGACCCGCAGCCGGCAGCGCTGAAAGGCACAATCGCCTGCTGCGGCGAATCCGATGAGCTGATCGGTGCGGTCAAGCGTCAATTCAATGCGGACGCGGTTCCCCTTTCGCCGGGGCTAGGAAAAATTGCGACCATCCTCCTGGCGACAGACGCTGGCGGCCCGGAAGAATGGCAGTCAAGCTACACCGACGCGGCCGTTGCCAACACGGATGACCAGGAACTCTACAAACATCAGATGTGGGGCCAGGCCGGACTGATCCATGCCTGGCACGGCCTGAAGCCCGGAAAGATCACCGTCAAGCTCTACATGGACGACGGCTACTTCAGCGGGCCCAACCAACGGGTCTTTGATATCGCGATCAACGGCACGACTGTTGCCAAAGACTTCGACATCTTCACCAAGGCGGGTGGAAAAAACCGCGCGCTCGTGGAAACCTTCGTGGTGGATGCGCCGGAGGGAACGGTCCGTCTTTCGGTGCCGCACGTCACGTCCGACCACGCGACGCTAGCTGCTGTCGAGCTGCGGGATTCGTCGGGCACGGTGGTGCGAGCGGTCTTCCGGGACGAGCGCTACACCGATCCGGACGGCAACCTTTGGACGCCGATTTCGCAACAAGGTGATTATTACTGGAAGCCGGACCTTAGTGCCGCCATCGAACGCGCGCGACGCGATGGCACGCGCGTCGTCCTGCTCACCACCGGCGGCGGGGACGCTGAGCAAATGGCTGCCTTTCTGGCCGCGCAGGGGCTCGTCACGTATTCCGGCCCCGTTGGCTCATCAGGACCGTCATGGATGGGATTCTGGTTCTTCGGGCGTAAACATGAACTGCTCGCCGGGCTGCCATCGGATTGTGTGCTGGACTGGCCTTACCAGATTACCAGCGGCAACGGCCTGATGCTTTCCGGCTCCGGTGTCGAGTCCGTCATCGGTTACGGCAAAGATCACGATCCAAACGTTGGCGTCGCCGCGGCCGTCGTCCAGTGTGGCAAAGGCAAAATCGTGCTACTGGCGCTGCCCGGACTCATGGATTCGTTCGTAAGCAGCGCTTCCAGTAAATTTCAACCAGTCACTGCAAAAAGGCTGATGTTCAATGCACTCAACCAATAGCTCCGAGGCTGGGCGGATTCAGGCGGTTCACTATTTCGCTGATCAATGAAAATGTCATTTACGCAAAACACAACGGTCACCCGAACGTTGGCGACAATTCTTTTCCTGCCCTGGGTATTGGCCTGCGGGCAAACGCTCGCGGACACCGGCGCCGCCGCGCCTGCGCCGATCCCGTATGCCACGTTGCAGGTGATCTCCAACGGCGATACCGACGCCGTCATCGCTGAAAAAGCGGCGAAGGTTCTGCCGCGCGCCAATCAGACGAACTGGATGCGGTTGGAGCGGACGTTTTTCCTCCACTTCGGCGTGAACACGTTCAATGGCGTCGAGTGGGGCAGCGGACATGAAGACCCTTCGATTTTCAATCCCAAGGAACTCGACGCCAACCAATGGCTCGACGTGATGCAAAACTTCGGGGGCAAAATGATTGTGCTCGTTTGCAAGCACCACGATGGATTCTGCCTGTGGCCGACCCGCTACACGCCGCATTCGGTCGCGGCCAGTCCGTGGCGTGACGGCAAGGGCGACGAGGTGCGGGAAGTGGCCAATGCCGCGCGTGCGCACGGCCTTAAGCTGGCCGTTTATCTTTCGCCTGCGGACCTTTACCAGTTGCGGACCAATCCGACAAATCCGGCGGGATATTACGGCAACGGCAGCAGCAATGTTCTCTCAGTCATCCCCACCGATCCGGCGAGTTTCAAGAGCGATCCCTCAAAGGGCCGCACGCCAGCGCCGGGTTTCACGAATTACACCTACGTGGTGGACGACTACAACCGCTACTTCCTGAATCAGCTTTACGAGTTGCTGACCGAATACGGACCGATCGAAGAAGTCTGGTTCGACGGCGCGAATCCCGATCCGAGCGTGCATGAAACTTACAACTACGAGGCGTGGTATGACCTGATCCGCCACCTGCAACCCGGAGTGGTCATCATGGGCAAAGGGCCGGACGTGCGGTGGGTGGGCAATGAAGGCGGCGTTGGCCGCACCACGGAATGGGACGTCATTCCTTTGCCGATGCCGCCCGATCAGTGCCGATGGCCCGACTTGCAGGATTGGGATCTCGGCGGTCGCGACAAACTTACGCCCGGTTCGCACCTCTGGTGGTATCCGGCGGAAGTGAACGTCACCATTCTCGACCACGGCCAATGGTTTTGGGCGCGCGGGAAGCAGCCCCGCAGCATCTCGCAGTTGGTGGACATCTATTACACGTCCATCGGCCGCAACGGAAATCTGATCCTGAATCTTTCGCCGGACACACGCGGCTTGATTCCCGATGACCAAGTCCTGGCCTTGAGCCGGATGGCGCAGGTGGTCAACGCAACTTTCGCCACCAACCTCGCCGACGGCGGCAAGCTCACTGCCGACAATTCCAATGCAACGAACAGCCCGTCACTCGCGTTGGATGGCAACCTCGACACTTGGTGGGAAGCCGCGCCGGGTCAAACCACCGGCGCAGTGACGCTGACACTTCCAAAGGACGTGACATTTGACGTGGTTTCCTTGCAGGAAGCGGTGGACCATCGCGGTCAACGAATTGAATCCTTTGTCATTGAAACGTGGGATGGCTCGGCGTGGATCACAGCGGAACACGTCGCGTCAGACAGCCTCACGACGGTCGGCCATCGCCGGCTCATCCGTTTGAAGTCGCCCGTGACCACGAGCCAGGTGCGTGTGCGCATCACCGGTTCGCGCCTCGAACCGACGCTCGCCGAAATCGGACTCTTCAAGCAATCCATTTACGGTCTGTCTCCCACCATTTCGGATCGTGACACCGACAATCTGGTGACGATCAGCAACATCGGCGGCTGCAAAATGGTTTACACGGTGGATGGAACTGAGCCGGCAACCAGCTCGCCGGTTTATACGTCCCCAATCAAGCTGCCATTGACCGGCACCGTGAAAGCCGCCTGTGTGATGCCGAACGGCAAGTTGGGTAGTGGTGTCTTCGTAGGTAGAAAACACCGGCGCGCCGGAACAGGATAAAACGCTGTTTCATGACAATGCCTTTCTTCGTCATGAATCGTGAACCTGTCCGGCTCACTCGCGTTAGCGAGTAGTGGGCGAGTTTCAGTGCAGTTCTGGCTAGTTCTGGCGAATTGTGATTGCACTCACCATTTTACTGACACTTTCACTGACAGTGGCCGTTCCGATTGGCCTAACTCCTTGCTGCTCACGCAGCAAAACTTGGAGGCGGAGGTCGGAATCGAACGAAGATAGCGGTTTTATTCAAAACTCACTAATTACCGCTCGTTCAATCACATTGGAGTCAACCTTGCCAGATACTCGAACCGGTGCTGGAGGAAGTTGCCGCCGGGTGCACGGGAAGTGTGAAGGTCGTCAAAGTCAATGCGGATGCCAATCCCCAGCTCGGGATGTCGTATTGGGTTCAACCCACTTAAAAAACATACGGCTCCTCCTTTCACTTTGCCCTGTGCAAATTTCTCGACCACGCCAGCCATACCCACGACATTAAAAATTGAACCAGCGAATTCCGTTGCAGCCGCAGACGCTCGGCGGGCAAATCAAGAGGCGCCGTTTGGAACTGCGCTGGCTGCAAACGGACGTTGCGGCAAAAATTGGAATTTCGTCCACATCGGTCAGCAATTGGGAACGCGGCGCCAAGTCCCCATCGCGCAGGATGACAAAAAGAATCCGCGAGTTTCTCGACTATATTCCTAAACTAATTCCCAAAGTTCACAGAAATGATTTCCACTGCCAGATTTGCGGAATTTCTGAAACCTCCCCCGAACGTTGCCTATTTGAGAAGGTTTGCAAGTGATTCAATAAAAGCCGCATGCAATCACAAGTTCATGCATCTGCTTTGGTCACATTGCACTTGTGCTTCCATAGTAAGGATTTAGATTGTCACCGTGTTCAACCGGCTCGGCCATGTTTTGCTGCCTAACATTGCATCTTCAGGCTCCGGCGACTGGTTAGGCGGCATGGTCATATCTCTAATACTCTCGATTGTCTAAAAGCTGAACATCAACACTGTGGGTCGAACCATCCATTGCAAGCTCAACTATGGCCTGAATATCACCTTGGCCATATCCTCGCTGCTCTGTCCAAACCCAATGACCTGCCACAACTCGTGCCGGCTGTCCGTCTCGAAAAGGCTGGCAATGATAAATGCTCGAAGCCTTGTCGTTTGCTAACTGCAAGGCCACTGCCTTAGCTTGATCGGCGGTCAGCGATGCAGTCTGGCGCGTGCTGGTGCAGCCAGCCAGCAGGAGTGCGAAAAGAATGAGGCGTGATGTTTTCATAAAGTGTAATGCCGCCTAACGATGAAAACTGAGCCACAGCCGAGCAATAACCGTGAACCGCGAAGCGGAACTGCGACGGCCATCGGCGGTTGGCTCCGGCGAGAGACCGT
>PMOA01000121.1 GCA_003161635.1 Limisphaerales bacterium | reverse complement strand
CTTTAGCCTTCAGCCTTCAGCCGATCGGGTGTCAGGTGACAACTGTTGAAAGTCTTTTGTAACGTACGAAATTGGTGGCCGATTTGGCCGCGGTGCAATCGCCGGCTGCATCCACATAGATGCCCTCGATCCTGGAAGAGCCATCCTCCTCTTGACACAGGGCCCAGCAGTTCAGAGGCATGGACAATTCAGCTTCGTCATCCATCTTAAACACGGCAAACCAATCATCGGCGGGAATGATTTGTACAATTTTTTCGTTCATGTTTATGTGTGATCACAGAAATATATGGCTTCCTTGGTGCGGTTGTCGATCCGCATTCAGTAGATTGGCGCAAACGCCGGTCGCACATGACACACCCGTAATCGGGAAGCAAAACCGTTACGCGGCCTTGCTTTTGAAACTCGCGCGGTCGTCCGCTTCCAGCCAGTCGAACGTGCTGCTCTTCTCCGGGTCCAGTCCGAGCTTCTTGCATTCCTCAGTGAAGAAAGCGCGCTTTTCAGGATTTTTCATCATGCTGCCGGCCTCCACCTCATCCGACCAGGCTTTGATTTCAGCCGGCGTTTTCTTTGTGCCGTTGGCCAGCAGCCAGGTGCCGACGTCTTCATAATTTTTCGCGGCTTGAACGGCGGTTTTGAATTGCGCGCCGGTGACGCCCTTGAAACTGAAGAGCACGTTGTCGAGCGGGCAATCGTAATGATATTCGCCGAGCGTTCCGGCGATGCTGGCGCGGCATTTATCCGTGGTGCGGTCGGCGATGACAAATCCGCCGGTGCGTTCGCGCGGGCTGTGCGGGGCTTGTTTGGTCAGGTCGCGGTCAATGATGGGTGTGTTCATATTTTTTGGTGTGATCGTATCGAAACGTTATTTCTTCATGGCGGTGACGTGTTGCAAATGCGCTTCCACAACGGGAATGGATTTATCGAGGAAGCTTTTGAGGTCCGCGTCCTGCGTTGCGGCAGCTTCGGCCTTGAATGCCTTGGCGTCCTTTTGGTGGGCTTTGATCATGCCTTCAATATAGGCATCGTCGAATCCCGGACCCGTCAGGGCTGTCATTTTGTCCACCATCGCCTGATGTTTTGCATCCAGGCTGTCGGGCAGGGTCACGCCTTTTTGCGCGGCCAACGCTTTCAGATCGCCATTGATGGCCGTGTGATCCTTCACCATCATCTGGCCGAACGACTTGACATCGTCACGCACGCCGCTGGTGGAGGCGAGTTCGCCCAGCTTCACCTCGGTCATGCCGCCTTGGGCGGCCGCCAGGATGAAGTTTGTGTCGGCCATGGAAAGAGTTGTTTGAGCCTTGGCGCATGGAACCAGAAGTCCCAGCGCCAACAAAACCATGGCCAGTGTGGCTGATGCGGAGCTGGAAATGAGTTTCAGAAACTGCGGCTTGTCTTGTTCTGCCGCGTGTTGTGATTTTGTATTGGTATTCATAGATGATTGCCTTGTTAATGTTGGTTTGCTCTTTTTATATTTTGAAATCCGCGTTGATTATGAAGCTGAAAACTTGGAGAAGACCTCATCACATTGCTTGGCCAGCGAGAAATCTTTTTCGGTGATGCCGCCTTCATCATGCGTGGTGAGCGTCAACGTCACCTGGTCAAAACGAATATCTATATCGGGATGGTGATTCATCTTTTGAGCTTTCGCGGCGATCCGGTTGACAAATTCGATGCCTTTTAAGAATCCCTCAAACTTGAATGTCCGGAGAATGGTTTGCGCACGCTTCGACCAGTTCGGGACGGCCTGCAAGTTCAGCTTGATCTGTTTGTTATGTAAGGCTGGCATAAATTAATAAATCAATTCGGTTTCCGGCCGGAGCCGCTTTTTTTTCCGCCACCGGAAAGTTTGTTGACGGTGGCCCAGGCACGGGCTTCCGCAGTTTTCGTGCTGGCGCCTTTTTTCTCGTATCCGGCCTCGATGTGTTCCGCCTGACGTTTCTGCTTGTCAGTGTAACTGGATTTATCACCTTGAGGCATGGTGGTTCTTTAATTTGTTTAGACCGTTTTGCCTTCCGCAGACGGTATCGCCAGATCCGTTATTGATTGGTTCCTGCCGGCATATTCGTGTTTATATCCGGCACACTGTTGACTGCAGGCAAATTGGTATTCATATCCGACGGATTGCTCACAACCGGCAAATTGGTGGCTCCGCCAGCCGGGCTGCTGGCATCGCTCGCACTTGAATTGGTGGATTGCGTGTCGGTTGAATTACTTGAGGTGTTTTGATTGCAGCCCACCAGCACGCATGCGGCCAGGACCGGAATCACCAACAATGGAATGATTGATTTCATAAGTTCGTTGAAGTTAAGGCATGAGTCCGTTTGTTGCCATGGGGTGTAACCCTACCACGTGCAATACGCCACCAACCTCCTGTCGCCGGTCGTCTGGCAGCGATTCAGCGGCAACCTGGCCACCAACGCGGGAAACTTTCACCAAACCATCGGACAACCTGTCGGCCGTGCGGCATTTTTCCGCCTGTCAACCGGCAGTCCTTAAACGGATTTGGATGCACCCGGGAAAACCTGTTTGAAAAAGTCGTCCACGGCGCGCCGATATTCGCGCCGCTGCTCTTCCCTATTCTGGCCCTGCTGGCCGGCATCGGCCTCTGGGTCCTGCGCCAAAAATCCTCAACAGTGGAAAAACCAGCGAAACTTGCCATGTGAGGCGGAGCCTTTTACGCGGCATTGACGCGCGCGCTTCACCGGCGCACACTCGAAATCATGCCAGCCGGGACGGGCTGGGTCGCAATGAACAGCAGTGCGTTTAAAGTCAGCAAAACGGATGCGGCCAGCCCATCGCGGAAATCCTGTTTATGAAGCAGCTTGGCGAGATTGGCCAGCGGGTGCATAATGACGGTTGAGAGTTGAATGTTGAGAGTTGAGGGTCGAATGAAGAAAGGCTGAATTCTGAAGGCTAAAGGCTGAAATAAATCCTGAAATCCCGTTCGTGTATTTCGCGGGTTGGAATCCGTCCCGCATTGCGGGATTCGTGTCCATCCACCCTCCGCAGTACTGCTACGGAGGACGGGTCCGTGGTTAAACACTCTGCTTGCCGTCCAGCGCGTCGAATTCTTGGATTGTCCATCGCGCGTGCCACGAAAAAGGCACAGCAACCCATTGGGCGCTGTGCCTGCACTGCAAAACGCTTCTCACTCCCTCAATAGGGTGTTACCCGACCAGTCGGCTTGTTTGGCCGAAAACACACCCTCTCCCGCCGGTGGGTAGAACACCCCATAGCGCGAAGTCATTGCCAGCCGTACAGTTCAGATATGTCAACTCTCTTAATCATCGTGGTGTTATTGGTATTGTTCGGCGGCGGCGGCGGCTACTACTATTCCAGACGCCGGTAAGCCGGTGCGGAATCACCTGCGGTTGCAGTCCACCGGCCAGGCGGAGGCTGCATCATGGCACCATGGCAATCATTGAACCCTGATCATGATTCACTTCGGACAAATCAGCGCCAACATGTCATCACCGGCAGTTCAGGTGGCCGTTGTGGTCGCCGGGTGTCTCGTGCTTTACGTGGCATTCAAGATTGGCTTCGTCATTTTGAAAATAGTATTGGGTCTGGCGGGTCTCGCGTTGCTGGGCGGCGCAAGCTGGTGGTTCCTTTCAGGGATGCATCACTGACCTGCTTACGGTGAGCTCCGGCTCAATGCCACGCGGATCCCATTTTGACAATCTTCCCTCTTGCCGGGCGGCAGTAAAAAAGGCTGAATTCTAAAGGCTAAAGGCTAAAATAAATCCTGAAATCCTGTTTGCGTATTTCGCGTATTTTGCGGTTTAGAATCAGTGTCCATTCGTGTTCATCTGTGGTTAAAGGCTGAAGTCAGCGCCGGCATTGAAAATCACTTTGGCATTCAGCGTTTGGCCTTTAGCCTTTTTCTAAGTTATGGAGCAGCTTGGCGAGATTGGCCAGCGTGTGCAGATGCTTTTGGAATTGTCCCTGCGGCACGAGGAATAGCATCACCAATTTGACCGGTTTGCCGTCCAGCGCGTCGAATTGAACTCCCTTTCGCGAACGTCCAATCGCCCCGACCACTTCAGCGCTCAGGCGCGCGGGACCAAATGACGTGAATCCCGACGCAGTCGGCCGATGCAACCACCTATGGTCAGCAAGCCGGTGGCGGCGATGATGATGCCCGGCAGGGCTGACATGGTTCCGCCACGTTGCCACGAATGCTTCAGAACTAGCGCAAGAATTGCCAGGTACCAAAGACCCACTCCGATGCCCAATACCAACAACCAACGCGGGGATCCCGGCCCCCAAATCCCCATGCTCCAGCCAATCAGATAAGGCAGAATCAGCACACCCCACCACATTGAATGTCCGGATTTGCCGCCAATACCTCCGACCGCGCTCAATCCCCATAAAGCCCCCACACCAATCGCGATCAGAATAAAGACCCACGCCCGGTAGGCGAACAGATGACGTTCGCTTTGGTTGAAAAAGGTGCCGAGCGCAACGATCAGGCTGCCAGGAAGGATAACGACCGAACCCTCCATGGGATCGATGGCTCCCACCAGCATGCCAATACTGCCAAGAACTATGAGAATCCGTGACCAGAGACCGTGGGAGGTGAAAGTTTTCATATGCCCATCCTGCCACGACTTGCGTTACCGCCAAAATCAATAAATTTTTGCATTGGATTGATTTCTTCGATGCACGTTCATTCGCAACTGTCTTGAAGAGATGAAGGGGTCAGTCCCGCATTACTTCGATGATGTGTTGCTTCGCGCGCTCGGTTTGACGGGGCACGATTGGCAGAGTCTTTATCACTTCACCATCGGTGCTCCCGTCGAGGACCTGCGGTTGCGCACAGCACCGCCGCAAGCGCATCTGGAAAGGGCGGATTGAGGATAAAAGGTATGTGAACTGATTTGGTTTTTACAATATCTTTCCCATTGCAACGGTGGGTTAAAGAAGGTCGCCGACGATCTTTGGCAGATGCGTTCAAGTAACAAGCAGAGCCATGCTGCAGGAGATCTGGACAGAATGCTTGCCGAACTTTGTCTCAATCCGGAAATCAAAATCGAAGCAGCGTCGTGCCCATATTTCCCAAACCTGTTTCAGATACTGCAGGAATATCGTCGACGATCAATTGAAGCCGTTCGTACCACGCGTGTGGTGACCGAGCTTGGCCAACAAGTGTTCGATGCGCTCGATTATGCACTGGTTGGGCGTTGTCTTGTCTTGATTGAAGGTTTGGCCAGGAAGGGCAAAACTTTTGCGACAAAAGCATGGTGTGACCTCCATCCAGGTCAGGCCCGGTACATCCAGGTTCCATCCACCAACGACGACATTGGTTTTCATCGGGCCATCGCCCGCAGCCTGGGGGTCAGCATCAACCTGAGTTTTAAAGCTCAACAACTGCGAAATCGGGTTGAGGATGTGCTCCAACGAGGCGATCTGATGGTCATTTTTGACGAAGCGCATTATTTGTGGCCGCAATGTAACTACCGTGAAGCGCTTCCGGCCCGGATTAATTGGATCATGACCGCACTGGTCAATTATGGAGTTTCGGTCGCTTTGGTAACTACGCCGCAGTTTACCCGAGCGCAAAAAGTGGTGGAGAAGCGAACGCATTGGGCTTCGGAACAATTCATCGGGCGAATTGCTCATTATCAGAAGTTGCCGGATGGCTTGAATGAGCACGACTTGAAGGCCGTTGCTCGTTCTTTGCTGCCAGAAGGAGACCGTAAATCCATCGAAACATTGGTTGCTTATGCACAAGCCTCGGCGAAATATCTGGCAGGGATCGAAGCTGTGGTGCGTCGGGCACGTTTTCTGGCGACGAAAGAAAATCGGACAAAAGTGCTATTTGCTAACATTAAGGAGGCGATTCAAGAAAGTGCCATCCTCTCGGACGGTGCACTGGCAAAAGCGCTAAGTACGCCAATCAATCCTTATGCAAATCGGTTGCAGGAAGTCGTGGTGACATTCACGGATATGCCCGAGCAGTTGAAGCGCTGCCGCCGCCGCGTGAACGTCATCTTGTGAAAGACTAATTTTTTTGAAAAGCTTTGCGAGGATTGTCGGGATGACTCGCCCGATCCAATAAAATTGCCCGGAGACTGGGATCGTCTTTTCTCCGTGTAAAATGTGCGGCTGGCTTTGGGCCAGAACGAGCAACTCTTTCAACAGCACGCCCGCATCCTCGGGCAACAGCACCGATTCAAAATGAGATTTCAGGTGAAACGGCAAATCTAAACCAAATTCGCGAACCGGTTCAGTCTTTGCCAACAACTTCACACCTCAGTTGAAGAAATCTCTTTCGGATAAAGAGCTTCAACTATGCTTGGGCAAAGGCGGTTGGGAATACGAGGCAATTGAGAACCGATTTGATGCAGTTGCGTGCGCGCTGTCTTGCTGCCTATCGCCCCGATGACCATTGCCGCATACAATTTTATATCGTCCGGTTCATCGGGTGACGCGATTATGCTAATTGCCGCATCAAGGCATTCAGCAAGGCGTCCATGCCGGACGATTTCGAGCATTTCAATTCGAAAATCAACCGCAAGCGTGCGGTCCAAAATGAGTGCTTTGATGTCGAGTGACAGAGATGGGTCGGCAAATCTTGCCAGACAATCATGGGAAGATTGAAGCCAAGTGCGCCGCCGCCCACGTGACGAGTGAGCCAGAGTCGCCAGCACTTGCCGCCGATAATCAACCGTAAGATTTGCGGGGTCACCAAAATTCAGGTGAACCTCCGGGTCTAGCTCGACAACTAAACTACGAACCAATTGGATCCACCTTTTGTTGCCAGAACAGAGCCAAGCCGCAACGGGGCGTAGTGCTGGCCGAAGCACTTTTCGACTTCTAACATTTTCAACAAGGATATGCTCCAGCTCATACTGCGGACAGCCGTTATCCATGCGCGCCGCAATCCATTTGGCAGTCAAGTATTCTCCAACGCGGCGATGATGAAAACGGAAGCGCCCATAGACGGCGCTGTCGAAAATTGCGCGACTTAAAAGCGCTCGAGCTTGATCATCACGCCAACTGGATGGCAGGCAGCCAAGCGGATTCAGCGCTTCGGATTCCGTCGAGTTGTCATCAGGCACAAAGAACGAAAACTTCCTGCTAAACACGCTCGCTGCTGCCAACCATTCCGCTCCTTCACGTCCTTCAGCTTCAGATAACTGATGTTCATCTCTGCCCGCCCGTGGGCGAAGTTTTGAAGACATGTCGAATTCAACTAGCTCCGTAAGCGAACCAATTCGCCCCTTCTCTTTCCAAAAACCAATCAGGTCTGATACGTCGAGCGGCCTACGGGCAAACTCCCATGCAAAAGCACGGTCGAGTGCGTCAATGAACTCTGAAACATTCAACACCCCCTGCGTGCGAGCAAAGCATTCGACTTGAGCTTTATCCAACGGCTGTAAGTGGACGACCAGCGGCAAAGGTTTCTCATCATTGACCGACTTCGACCCGCCGTCATTATCGGTGCGCATCATCGTCGGTGGCAGCGGGAACAATCGCCGGAATTCAAATGCGTCACTTGCAGGTTTCCATTCGCTAATCCGCGAACTCAAGAATATCTTTGCGCGGCCCAACGAGTCAGCCCCAATCTCATTCCCGAAGCGTTCGAGAGTGGCGTAGAAATCTGACACCTTGTGAAACTTCGCTTCGTCAACCGAGTCGAGAAAGAAATGGGCTTGTGCGGTGTTCTGCCTCCATTGAATGAAACGACGCTGATCTTCTGCGTTCAAGAGCGTTTTCAATTCCCGGCCAACCAATTGGTCGAGTCGAATAAAGAAAGCAAATTCGCCCTGGCTGGTGAGAAGCCTAACGCGCTCGCGAAGCTCCCATGTCTTTCCACTGCCAGGCTCTCCAAGAATAACGACGCGACTCTCCTTGAGCAAATCATCCCAACTCAAGCTTCTGTCAGGCCAGAATAAACTAACCGTGTAGCTGTCTAACGCCGTTTCTTCTGCTTTTGCTTTTTGGTCAAGCTTGCGGAAACGACGATTCAATTCAACAAACGGCTGTTGTTCTGTATGGGCCTGTTCAGACATTCCGGCAGAACGGTAGCAATTTGCACGTCCCGATACCAGTCGTCTTAGTTCTCCTTCTCAAATCGCGAGCGAGATTGGGAGCGTTGACCGGAAATCCACCGGCAGCAACTTTGGTTGCACGCTGCGTTGTGAATTCCCCCCCCCCATTCCTTTTCCCAATCATCCAGCGACGGCACGGTAACTTCCGCGTGTTTGGCATACGCCCGATGCACCGTCTTGGAATTGTGCCCCAACGCCTGCTGGGCGAACCGCTCCGGGTAGCCGCACTTCAAAGCCCTCTCCGCCCACGCATACCGATACGAGTGCAGCGACACACCCGAAATCTCCAACCCGTCGCAGCGTTGACGAAACTCCGTCGCCCGGTCGCCCGCGCGCACCGTGCGCAGGTAGGGGAACAGCGGACCAACCGCCGGACGCCGTTTCAAGATGGCCTCGATCTCCGCGCCGAAGCGGATCAGCGCCGGCTTGATGCCAATTCCGCCCCGCGACTTCAATTTTGCCCGCGAGTAACTAATCGTGCGGCTGTTCCAGTCCACATCTTCCGCCAGCAGACAGGCCGCGTCCGTTTGCGACGCGCCGGTATGCCACAGCAGTTCGTAAAAATCCCGCCGCTCCGCATTCTGTTCCCGCGCCACAATTGCGGCATGTTCCTCCGCCGTGATGGCCCGCTTGGCCTTGAACACCGGCCTGGGCCATTGCAGGCGCGGGATGACCGATTTCAGCAGCCATTCCATGCCGAGCGCGTGATTGTGAATGCGCCGCAGATAAACATTGGTGGACACTTTGCCATCCGCCAGCGCCCGGTCGAAATGTTCCGGTCTTGTTTCCGCCACGCGCAGGTTGCGGATGCAGTCGAAATTCCTGTCCTTGATTGCCGTGTCCCAGCGCCGCCGCGTCTCATCCGTTTTCTTGGTGACGATGTTTTCCATCACCTCCTGCCACGTCCGCGTGGCCAGCTTGGGATCAGCGCCGTTGAGATACACCCGCGCCAGCGAAAGGTTGAAGTGCGGCTGACACTCCGATTCGTTGTGCGCTTGGAGGATGCGTTGCGCCTCAGACTTGTCGCTTGTCTTGAGGCTCTTTTGTTCGCCGGTGATTTTGTTTTTGAGGTAGAAGACGCCCCGGGGACGCCGGACCAGACCGAATGCTTGTTTCATCGTTTCACTCATGGTTACTGGGATTGTCGAAGCTCTCACGTATCGCGGGACATTTCGCGCGAAGATTGCAGAACCAGGAGCGAACGGCCCATCTGATTGCTGCTTTCATCGAGCAAATCGTCGAACCTCTGGGAGTGGCGGTGCTGATTGATGGCAAGCACATGTGCGCCATGGCGCGTGGCATCCGCGACAGCCTCCACCATGAAAGTGAATGTGATGCACGGAGCCTTTCAAAAAAACCAGGATTTACGCAATGAGTTTTTAACGCGACTGGGGCTCGGACGCACTTAATCAGATACTGTTGAAATGCCAGCCACACCTTCTCTGCGCAAGAATTCCAGAAGCTGATTGATTTGCGGTCCGATGCGGCGGAGCTGCTCGTGATGGGTTGCGGATAGTTTTTCAAGAACGGTTTCGCCGCGAGTTGTCAGGGTTAGACGGACTTGTCGCCGGTCCGTTTGGTCGGGCAGGCGCCGGGCATATTTCTCCGCCACCAGCCGGTTGGCCAGACCAACCGCGCTGTGATGCAGAATTTGCAGGCGTTCGGCCAGTTCCCCGATGGTGATGTCATCGCGTCCAGGAAACCCCTTGACCACCAGCATGGCTTGGTGTTGTTGCGGCGTAACGCCCACCGCATGGGCTGCGTTTTCGCTGAAACGCAGAAATTGCCGTAGCGCATAACGCAACTCGGCCAGAGTTTCGTAGTGGGCCTTGGTAATTTTGTTCTTTTTCACTGTCATGAACCCAATTCTCTGACCGGAGGATAGCACATTCCACCAGACAAAATCCAGTTGAATTGTATCGTAACACGATATACACTTAACTTCTGATATTAATGAATAAATCGCTTTCGAATGTAGAAACCCAAACGGCCATGATGCCGGGTGAACCATCGCCAGATGTGCTGTCTGACTTTCGGACGAACCGGCGGGTGTTGATGCTTGCCACCCTGGCGGTACCTATCGGCATCATCGGCACGTTGGTGGCGAAGGCCTTGCTCTGGCTGATTGCGGTTATCACGAATCTTTCCTTCTTTCATGTCCTTTCAACACAGACGTTGTTGCCCGAGCACAACCACCTTGGTTGGGGGCTGCTGGTGGTGCCGGTGGCGGGAGCGCTGATCATCGGGCTGATGGCGCGTTATGGGTCTGAAAAGATACGTGGTCATGGGATACCGGAAGCGCTGGAAGCGATTCTGCTGAGACGAAGCCTGATTAGTCCCAAAGTGGCGATTTTGAAGCCCTTGTCATCGGCCATCTCCATTGGCACCGGCGGGCCATTCGGTGCAGAAGGTCCGATCATCATGACGGGGGGCGCGTTTGGTTCGTTGTTCGCCCAGCTCTTTCATCTTTCCGCTGCGGAGCGTAAAACCTTGCTGGTGGCTGGTGCGGCCAGTGGCATGTCGGCCGTATTTGCCACACCGGTTGCCGCCGTGTTGCTGGCTGTCGAATTGCTGTTGTTTGAGTGGAAGCCACGGAGCTTTATTCCAGTCGCGGTCGCATCCATTGTCGCTTCCATTTTGAGGATGACGCTGCTGGGCGCCGGGCCGATGTTTCCTGTCACCCCGCATGAGGTAATGGGAACCGGCGAACTCATTGCCGCCCTGATCGTCGGCATCACTGTCGGCTTCGGTTCGTGTCTGTTGACGGGCCTGGTGTATGCGTTTGAGGATTTGTTCCAGAAACTGCCGATTCATTGGATGTGGTGGCCGGCCTTGGGCGCGTTGGTGGTGGGCATCGGTGGCATGATTGAACCACGCGTGTTGGGAGTGGGTTATGACACCATCCGCACTTTGATGCAGGGGCAATTGCTGGGCCCGTTATTGATTGGTTTGCTGATCGCCAAGGCGTTGGTGTGGTCCGTGGCGTTGGGATCGGGCACTTCGGGTGGTGTGCTCGCGCCATTGCTCATCATCGGTGGTTCTCTTGGCGCGTTGCTCGGACAATGGCTGCCGACCGGTGATTCGGGGTTATGGGCGATGATTGGCATGGCAGCTATCATGGGTGGCACCATGCGCTCGCCATTCACAGGGGTGGTGTTCACCCTGGAGCTGACGCACGATTTTAACGTCCTGCCGGCATTGTTCATCGGCAGTGTGGCGGCGTTGGGAGTCACGGTGCTGGTGTTGCGCCGTTCCATTTTGACGGAGAAACTCGCCCGGCGCGGCCAGCATATTGCGAGGGAATATAGCGTGGATTTATTCGAATTGATGCGGGTCGGTGAGGTGATGGACCGCCAAGCCCCGACGATCCCGGCGGAAATGACAGTCGGAGAGCTCTCCGAGAAAATCGCCCAAGGCGACCCCAATATTTCCAGGCGTCAGGGAACCTTGATTTTGGGTGCGGATCAGAAACTGGCAGGGATTATTACCCGAGGGGACTTGTTGCGCGCGATACAGGATGATCCCGCTGGCAATATCCTCGTGCTTGAAGCTGGCGAATCCAGATTGGTGGTAACGTATCCTGACGAATCGTTGCATGACGCCGTCGCAAAAATGCTCAAGCATGATATTGGACGGCTTCCGGTGGTGAAGCGCGACGAACCAGATCGGCTGGCGGGTTATTTGGGACGCGCAGATATTCTTGGAGCCCGGATGCGTCACCACGAGGAGGAAGAGGTCCGCAGCCAAGGACCATGGTTGAATCGCCCGAATGGCTGGAAGTTCTGGCCCGTTAATTCTTAACCATAATCAACTCGATGCATGTTAGCAGGAAAACATTATGAGCATTGAAGCTTCAGTGGGAAAATCAAGTGCCTATGTCGTCAGCCAATGCCAGGACCGGTATGAACACATGGCCGCTACACGGTCGGAGTCGCTGAAACCTGCGATCACAATCTCACATCAAACCGGCGCCGGAGCCCATGAAATTGCGGAGCATCTGGCTCAAATTCTTCAGAAAACTGAATTCAAGGGACACAGCCCGTGGGCGGTTTTCGACCAGCGACTCATCGAAGAGGCCCTGGAGGAACAACGATGGCCGAAGAAACTTGCGGAGAAAATCACGGAAGAAAAACGCTTCTTTATTGATGATTTGATGGATGATTTGTGTGGCCTGCGGCCCCCGACTTGGGTGTTGGTGCCCCAAGTGGTGGAAACCACCTTGCGCCTGGCCTTGGCAGGCCATGCGATTCTGGTGGGACACGGTGCGACCGTGGTCACAGCGAAATTGCGGAATGTGTATCATGTCCGTTTGACCGGTTCGCTGCAGAAACGAATCGAGCGCGTGCAAAAGCTACGGAACCTGACAGCCGCGGCGGCCGCCAAAATGGTCAGGAAAGAAGATTATGACCGCAGGAAATACGTCAAAGCCCACTTTCATGCCCGCCTCGACAACGAATTGCTCTATGATTTGGTGATCAACACCGACCATGTGTCCGAGGGCG
Organism: Limisphaerales bacterium; assembly: GCA_003161635.1. Classification (GTDB taxonomy): domain Bacteria; phylum Verrucomicrobiota; class Verrucomicrobiia; order Limisphaerales; family UBA11358; genus UBA11358. The sequence goes on along the minus strand of PMOA01000121.1, from coordinate 61,722 downwards.
ACGTAGTTGCGGTGATTGTCGAGGGGGCGCGGAGATTCTTTTCGGTTTTGTAACATTTCAAGCGTATGAACACATTGCACTCCGGCAGAACCGACGAAGAAACGTTCGCTTGGTGTTTGGAAAATGTATTGCTGCCCGGGAGAGGGCGACTGGGCCTGCGTCAGGTATCGCCTGCCAATCTGCCGACCTGTCATGTCGTGGTTGGATTCATCAAGCCTGAATTAAAGGACTGGGGGGAACACCTTATAGCGGATTCGATTTTTTCGAGTTTACAGTATCGCATTACGATAGAAAGAAATGTGTCGCAATCTGAAGAGGCGCTTCAGGTGGCACCTATTTTCATCGGCCTCTTTGAAGAAAAAATTTGGAAAGATTGTGGTGGAGTTAATTAGGCCCAGCCGTTTTTTATGAGCAGCGTAAACACATCAAGTCTCGATCCGGTGCAATTGGATAACTTGTGCATCAACACGATTCGGTTCCTGTCAGTGGACGCAGTGGAGAAAGCGAACAGCGGCCACCCCGGTCTGCCGATGGGCGCTGCGCCGATGGCTTATGTGCTGTGGACGCGGTTCTTGAAACACAATTCGCAGAATCCACACTGGTTCAATCGGGACCGGTTTGTTCTGTCGGCCGGACATGGCTCGATGTTGCTCTACAGCTTGCTTCATTTGACGGGCTACGATTTGCCGCTGGAACAAATCAAACAATTTCGGCAATGGGGCAGCCAGACTCCGGGACATCCGGAGCGCGGAATGACGCCGGGTGTGGAAACGACGACTGGTCCCCTCGGTCAAGGATTTGCCAATGCCGTCGGCATGGCGATCGCAGAAGACCATTTGGCGGCACACTACAACCGACCGGGACACGAGATCGTCAATCATCATACCTATGTGCTAGTGGGCGACGGTGATCTGATGGAAGGAGTATCGTCCGAGGCCGCGTCGCTTGCCGGGCATCTGAAGCTCGGCAAACTGATTTGCCTCTACGACGACAATCACATCACGCTTTCCGCCGCGACCCACATCACCTTTACGGAAGATCGCGCCAAACGTTTCGAAGCTTATGGCTGGCACACGCAAACGGTTGAGAATGGAAACGATCTTGAAGCAATTGACCGCGCGCTGCGGGCAGCCCAAGCCGATCAGGAGCGTCCGTCACTGATTCTCGTGCGCACGCATATCGGCTATGGCTCGCCACACAAGCAGGATACCTTTGAAGCGCATGGCTCGCCGCTCGGCAGGGAAGAGGTCAAATTGACGAAACAGGCATTGGGTTGGCCGCTTGATCCGCCGTTCTACATTCCGGAAAATGCGCTCGCGCATTTCCGCCTCGCACTTGAAAACGGCAAACAGGCCGAATCAGCATGGGATGTGAAATTTTCGGTGTATTCAAATACGTTCCCCGACCTTGCCAAGGAATTTCAACAGAGCATGGCCGGCGAATCCCCTGACGGCTGGGACAACGACATCCCGGTTTTTCCGGCTGATCTCAAAGGTATGGCAACCCGCGTCGCTTCGGGCAAGGTGTTGAATGCCATTGCTCGAAAACTTCCCTGGTTGATCGGTGGCTCAGCCGATTTGGATCCGTCCACCAAGACAGCGTTAGAAGCGACTGGCGATTTCGAAGACGCGCGCGACGAAGCCGGCAACTTGCAGGGATCGGCTGGCGGCGGCTGGAGTTATGCGGGACGCAACCTGCACTTTGGCGTTCGCGAACATGCGATGGGATCCATCGCGAACGGATTGGCCGTGCATGGCGGCGTTATTCCGTTCACGGCGACATTTCTGGTTTTCGCCGACTACATGCGGCCGCCGATCCGGCTGGCGGCGTTGATGGAACAAAGGGTTGTTTTCGTTTTTACCCACGACAGCATAGCGCTTGGTGAAGACGGCTCAACGCACCAGCCGGTCGAGCAATTAGCGTCATTGCGCGCGATTCCAAATCTGCTTGTTATCCGCCCCTGCGATGCGAACGAGACGGCGGTGGCATGGCGCGTCGCCATTGAAACTCGAAATCGGCCGGTCGCGCTGATTTTCACGCGGCAGGATGTGCCCACGCTTGACCGGAGCCGATTTGCAGCGGCGGATGGTTTGCGGCGCGGTGCGTATGTTTTGGCCGATGCTCCCGATGGCAAACCTGACATCATCCTGATCGCCACCGGGTCGGAAGTCAGCTTGATCATCGCAGCCGGCCAAAAATTGACCGAGGACGGGATCAGCGTCCGAATCGTATCCATGCCGAGCTGGGAGTTGTTCGAGACTCAGTCTCAAGAGTATCGCGACTCGGTTCTTCCTCCAACAACGCGCGCACGACTTGTGGTCGAAGCAGGCGTGACGCAAGGCTGGCAAAAGTATGTGGGCGACGGCGGGGATGTGATTGGGGTGGACCGCTTCGGCGCATCTGCTCCGGGAGAGGTTGTGATGCGCGAATATGGTTTCACCGCGGACAATATTTACGAACGTGCCATACAGTTAATTAACCGGAAACGTCCGACTGGAGCATGAAATGAAATCACAACAATATGAAATCGGGATGGTCGGTTTGGGCGTCATGGGGCGCAATCTCGTGCTGAACATGGCGGACCAAGGCTTCTCGGTGGCGGGCTATGACAATGATGCGGCCAAGGTCGAAGCGTTGCGGAAGGAATCAGCCGAACGCAAGGTCTCCGGTGCGGTGAACATCGTTGATTTCATTGCGCTGCTTCGTAAGCCGCGCGCCATCATGATGCTGGTGCCCGCCGGCGCCCCGGTGGATTCGGTCATCAAGAATTTGTTGCCGCACTTGGACAAGGGCGATCTCATCATTGATGCCGGCAATTCCTATTTCAAAGACACCGACATGCGCGCCCGGGATCTGGCGGCGAAAGGCATCCAATTTCTAGGTGTGGGCGTGTCAGGTGGCGAAGAAGGCGCGCGTCACGGACCGAGCATCATGCCCGGCGGGCCGAAGGATGCCTACGAGCGCGTCCGTCTCGTTTTTGAAGCGGCTGCCGCGAAAGTCAATGGCGATCCCTGCGTGACTTATCTCGGTCCCGGCTCGGCAGGTCACTTCGTAAAAATGGTTCACAACGGCATCGAATATGGTGTCATGCAACTTCTCGCCGAAACCTATGACCTGATGAAACGCGGTCTCGGCTTGAACGACGACGAACTGCATGAGGTCTATGCTTTATGGAGCAAGGGTGAACTCAATGGCTATCTGGTGGAGATCACCAGCCATATTTTCTCCAAGCAGGACGAGAAAACCGGGAAGCGGCTGGTTGACGAAATCCTCGACGTGGCCAGACAAAAAGGCACCGGCATGTGGACCTCACAAAGTGCAATGGAACTGCAAGTGCCGATCCCGACGATCGACCTGGCGGTCGCGATCCGGGACTTGTCCGTATTCGAAAAGGAACGCGAGCAGGCCGGCGCGATTTATCAGCGACCCATACGACGTCTCACCGGCGACCGCGACACGTTCATCAAGCAACTGGGCCGCGCGCTTTATGCCGGGATGCTCATCACCTATGCGCAAGGCATGGCGCTTTTGACGGTGGCTTCAGGCAAATGCGGCTACCAATTGGATCTGGAAGCCGTGGCACGGATCTGGCGGGGCGGCTGCATCATTCGCGCCGCATTGCTGGAAGATATCTGCGCGGCGTTCCATGCGCGGCGCGAACTCCCGAACCTGCTGCTGGATCCCAGCCTATCGCGCAAGCTCATCGAGCATCAGGAAGATTTGCGCCGCATCGTGAGCCATGCGTCCGAATCAGGCGTGCCGATTCCCGGGCTGATGGTTTCGTTGGGTTATCTTGATGCTTATCGCAGCGCCTGGTTACCGGCCAATCTTATCCAAGCCCAGCGCGACTATTTTGGAGCTCACACCTACGAGCGTATGGACGCCAAGGGCACATTTCACACGGAATGGGAGAAGGAATGAAAATCATGAAAGCGAATGATCAGCTCGAACCGACGGTGTTCGTCATTTTTGGCGGAGCCGGCGACCTGACCTGGCGCAAGCTGATCCCGGCTCTGTTCGACCTCTCACAGGACCGCAGCCTGCCTGCACGGTTCGCGATCATTGCGGTGGACCGAATCAAGTTCGGCGATGAGGCGTTGCGCCATCGTTTGCACGATGGCGTCAATCAATTCTCACGCTTCGGAAAGACCAAGACCGCCGTTTGGAATCAGTTCGCGCAACACATCCGTTACCAACAGGGCGATTTCAAAAAACCGGCGACCTACGCGGCGTTGGGTGGCCAATGCGCAAAGCTCGAAAAGGAATGGGGAACCAAAGCTCATCGCATCTTCTACATGGCCACGCCGCCAAGCATGTTCGGCGAAATTCCAAAATACCTCGGCAAGGCCGGGCTGGCGCGGGATCGCGAATGGGCACGGATCGTGATCGAAAAGCCGATCGGCTACGATTTGGAATCGGCACGCGCCTTGAACTCCGTTCTCGCCGCCAGCTTCGAGGAATCCCAAATCTTCCGAATTGATCATTATTTGGGCAAAGAGACGGTGCAAAACATTCTGGCCTTTCGTTTTGCCAACCCGCTTTTCGAGCCCATCTGGAACCGCCGCTACATTGATTATGTAACCATCACCGTCGCTGAAACGGTGGGCGTCGAGCACCGCGGCGGCTATTACGACCACGCCGGGGCGCTGCGCGACATGGTGCAAAATCATCTGATGCAACTGCTCTGTCTCGTGGCGATGGAGCCAATGGTCTCCTTCGAAGCCGACGAGATTCGAAACAAAAAGGTGGACGTCCTCCACGCGATCCGTCCGATTGAAGGCAACGCAATCTCGCAATACGTAGTGCGCGGGCAGTATGGTTCCGGTCATACTGCTGGCAAAAAAATGCTCGGCTATCGGGAAGAAGACGGCGTATCGCCTGATTCCCAAACCGAGACGTTTGTCGCGTTGAAGTTGTTTATCGACAACTGGCGCTGGCAGGACGTGCCGTTTTATTTGCGCACCGGAAAATGCCTGCCCCAGCAAGTGTCGGAAATCTCCATCCAATTCCGCGCGGTGCCGCATCAGTCGTTCCCGCCCGAAGCCTCCCTCGGCTGGCAGCCTTCCCGGCTCGTNNCCGGTGGACATGCGGTTCAATTACCGCGAGAGCTTTGCCGCGCCTTCCCCCGACGCCTACGAGACACTGCTGTGGGACGTCATGAAAAATGACGCCACGCTGTTCATGCGCGCCGATCAGGTGGAGGCGGCCTGGCAGTTGCTGATGCCTGTGCTCCAAGGGTGGCAGGCCGCTCCGCCGAGCGATTTCCCCAATTACTCCGCCGGCACCTGGGGACCGGAGGATGCTCAGGGATTGCTGGCTCATGGGCACCGTTGGCCGCTGCCGACCGAATTGGTGGCGCCTTGTAAGACGAAGGGCAAGAATTCGGGACTCAAAATGAAATGAAAACTTCGATCGAATATACAATCGTCGCGGTGCCTTTTCACGCCGATGCCGCAACCCATGAGGAGCTGGCGCGTAAAGTTAATGAAAAGCTAAGCAGCGGCTACAAACTATATGGTCCACCGTTCTTCAGCGAGGAAATGATGTATCAGGCAATGACAAAACCAGTTTCGCCAAACTGACTGGCGGCGACTACATGAAAAAAAGCACACCAATTACCGCATTATTTGCGGACACCGCAAATGCGCTCGCGGACTGGTGGTGCATTTTCACCGATGCCTCCGGCGAAAACGAGCGTGTCCAAGCCTCCGAGCGCAGCGGCGAAGGAGCCAATCCATTTTTTCGCCTAATAACAAAACAGCGCCACGGTTTCTGCGGCCCGCTCGGTTCTGCGTTCCTGTCCGGCAATCACAGCGGGGAAAAGGAAACTAAATTAGCACTCATCTTATCCGCAATTGCAATCTGGAACATCAATCAAACACTATGAAAGCTACCCAACTGCTGCACAACTTGGGCCAGAGCCTCTGGCTCGACAACATCACGCGCGACCTGCTGAACAGCGGCACGCTCAAACGCTACATTGGCGAATTATCGGTAACAGGGCTGACCTCAAACCCGACCATCTTTGATCACGCCATCAAGAGTGCCTCCTACGACGTTGCCATCCGCGAGGGGCTGGAAAAGGGAAAATCCGGCGAGAGCCTCTTTTTTGATCTGGCACTGGACGATCTGACTCGTGCCGCCGACCTGTTCCGGCCAGTTCACGACCGCACGAACGGCGTGGACGGATGGGTGTCGTTGGAAGTATCGCCATTGTTGGCGCATGACACGAGCAGCACCATCACCGCCGCCAAAAAACTTTTCGCGCGGGCAGGACGGCCAAATCTGTTCATCAAGATTCCTGGAACCAAGGAAGGTTTGCCGGCCATCGAGGAAGCGATTTTTGCAGGCGTGCCGGTCAATGTGACGCTACTATTTTCACCAGAACAATATGTGGCAGCGGCAGAGGCGTATTTGAGCGGCATCGAACGACGCATCGCCGCCGGACTTAACCCGCAGGTCGGCTCCGTGGCCTCGATGTTCATCAGCCGTTGGGATGTGGCCGTGGCAGGCAAAGTTCCAAAGACGTTGGAGAACCGGCTCGGCATCGCCATTGCCGGTCGCATTTACCAGGCATACCTCAAACTATTAAGCAACCCGCGCTCGCAGCGTGCGTATAATGCCGGTGCCCAACCGCAGCGCTTGCTCTGGGCCAGCACCGGCACCAAGGATCCGAAAGCCTCCGACATTCTTTACATCAAAGCCCTCGCCGCTCCTTTTACGGTCAACACTATGCCCGAAGAAACATTGGAAGCCCTCGCTGATCATGGCGAACTTGGCAAGATCATGGCGGCGGACGGTGGCGACAGTGAAAAGATTTTGGAACAGCTCGCCAAGGCTGGTGTCAACGTGGACAGCGTGGCCGCGCAACTTCAGGACGAGGGCGCAAAATCGTTTGTGAAATCCTGGAACGAATTACTGGCGGTGATTGCAACCAAGAGCACCGCACTCAAGCAAGCCACCTGATCCGGCAGTGGAAATAACGAAAAGAACTACGAGTATGGCAACCAAAATCAAATCTCTCACGCAGTGCGCGGCGTGGAAAGCGCTCGCGACGCATCACAAACAAATTCAAAAACTGCATTTGCGGAAATTATTTGCTAAAGACCCGAAACGAGGCCAAAGATTTATCGCCGAAGCTGCCGGACTGTTTCTCGATTACTCCAAGAACCGCATTACGGACAAAACGCTGAAACTGTTATTGCAATTGGCGAAGGAATCGAATTTGCGTGGAAAAATTGATGCGATGTTCAGTGGTAAAAAAATCAACGTCACGGAAAACCGCGCCGTGCTGCACGTCGCGCTACGTGAGCCAAAAGGTGCTTCCATTCTCGTGGATGGAAAAAATGTCGTGTCGGAAGTCCACGCCGTCCTCGACAAGATGGCGGAATTTTCCAATCGCGTCCGCAGCGGCGAGTGGAAAGGTTTCACGGGCAAACACATCAAGAACATCATCAACATCGGCATCGGCGGTTCCGACCTTGGGCCGGTGATGGCTTACGAAGCGCTCAAGCATTACAGCGAACGCAACCTGACCTTCCGTTTTGTGTCCAATGTGGATGGCATTGACTTTGTGGAGGCGACGCACGATCTCGATCCGACGGAAACGCTGTTCATCATTTCGTCCAAAACTTTCACGACGCTGGAAACCATGACCAACGCCCGAAGTGCGCGCGACTGGCTGCTGGCCAAATTCAGCGGCGATGTCAAAGCCGTGGCGAAACATTTCGTCGCCGTCTCGACGAACGCCGAAAAAGTTTCCGCGTTCGGAATTGATACAGCCAATATGTTCGTTTTCTGGGATTGGGTTGGCGGACGTTATTCGATGGATTCAGCCATCGGCCTTTCTACGATGCTGGCGATTGGACCGACAAATTACCGCGCAATGCTCACGGGCTTTCACGAATTGGATGAACATTTTCGCACCACATCGTTCGAGAATAATTTGCCGGTGCTGATGGCGCTGCTCTCTATCTGGAACACGGATTTCCTCGGCGCAGAAACCGTGGCGGTTTTGCCTTACGAACAATACTTGAAACGCTTTCCAGCGTATCTCCAACAGTTGACGATGGAGAGCAACGGCAAGCACGTAACGCTCGACGGCAAAAAAGTGGATTACCAGACCAGCCCGGTTTATTGGGGCGAACCGGGCACGAACGGCCAGCACTCGTTTTACCAGCTCATTCATCAAGGCACGCGACTGATTCCGTGCGACTTCATTGCGTTCGGTCAGGCGCTCACGAAGCTGGGCCGGCATCACGATATTCTCATGGCGAATGTTTTTGCGCAGGCCGAGGCGCTGGCTTTTGGCAAAACCGCTGAAGAAGTCAAAGCGGAAGGCACAGCGGATTCACTCGTGCCGCATCGCGTGTTTGAAGGCAATCGTCCATCGAACACAATTCTCGCGGAAAAATTGACGCCGGAAATGCTCGGCAAACTCGTCGCGCTTTACGAACACAGTGTCTTCACGCAGGGCGCGATTTGGAACATTGATTCGTTCGATCAATGGGGCGTTGAACTTGGAAAAGTTTTGGCGCAGCGCATTGTTCCCGAACTTGAAAGTAAAACTGTTCCGAAACTGAAACATGATAGTTCGACAAATAATTTAATCCGCTGTTATCGCAAATTGAAGTCGGCGAAATGAAAACTTCTGGCGGACCTCATTTTCGGCGCGCGGTATCCCGCTATAGTCCACGGTCGGGTTCGGGACTATGCCAAGCAACGGAACCTGATTCACCGTAGGAACCATTTCTTTATGCCGGCATTCGACGAAGTCCATCAAGCTATCCACTATCCGCCGGATCGCCGTTTTCGTGTCTGGATAAATCCCTGGTTCGTTTTTGCGTTTGCCGTTGTCGCTCTCGCTTCAGTCGCGATTGCGTGGGGACAATATTTGATTGCCGGGCTTCCAGCGGAGACTTTCCTGCCGCCAATCAATCTGCAAAGTCCTCCAGTTCCGCACGGTTTCCCCGGGTGGCTGCGGCTGACCCATTTTGTGAACTTCTTTTTTCTGATGCTCCTTGTCCGCAGCGGACTCTCCATTTTGATGGATCACCCGCGACTTTATTGGAACCGTCATTGCACGCCAAACTCGGAATGGATGCGATTTACGCCGCTCGAAGTGCCAATGGACCGCTTGTGGACGGCGAAGGATGACGCACGCTATATCTCCCCATTGGTGGCGTTGCCTGGATATCGGCACACCGTGGGGATGGCTCGCGCGTGGCATTTCCTCTCGGTTTATGGATTCCTTCTCAACGGTTTCATTTTTCTAGCATTGCTTTTCTTCACCGACCAATGGCGGCGCTTGGTTCCGACTTCATGGGAAATTGTCCCCGCCGCTTGGAAAACTTTTGTCTATTACGCCACCTTTCATCTGCCATCAGAACCAAATGGCTTCTACCAATTCAATCCATTGCAACAGCTATCATACTTCGCGGTCATTTTCGTCATGGCACCGCTGTCCATGTTGACCGGAATTGCGATGTCCCCGGCGGTTGATAATCGGTTCCCGTCATTCCCAAAGCTCTTCGGGAGCAGGCAGGGAGCACGATCCATCCATTTCATTTTGCTGGTGGGTTACCTATGCTTTCTGGCAGGGCATGTGGGAATGGTTGTTATCACTGGTTTCGTGAGAAATATGAACCACATCGTTACAGGGCGTGATGACGCACACCCCATGGGGATGATTGTCGGTCTCATTGCCATTGCCCTCGTAATGCTTTCATGGGTCCTCTTTCACTTTATCGCATGGCAATATCCTCGCGCCATGCAGCATACATATGAAGCCCTCGCCAGGCTGTTTCACTGGAATGTGTTGAGCCGTCTCAAACCCGATGAACATTATACCCAAAAGGATATTTCCCCCTTCTTCTGGCCGAATGGAAAGCTGCCGGATTCCGACAAATGGAAGCAACTCGCCGCAAATGGATTCCAGGATTACAAATTAAAGATTGGCGGTTTGGTGGAAAATTCGATCGAGCTTTCACTTGAGGAGCTTCGTGCGCTCGGGAAGGAAGAATACATCTCCATGCACCATTGCATCCAGGGCTGGTCGGGAATCGCCCAATGGGGCGGGCTCCCGTTCAAGCGTTTAGTGGAGATCGTCAGGCCCAAGCCCGAAGCAAAAGTCGTGGCTTTTTATTCCTACGGCGAGGCATTATACGGTGGGGAATACTATGATACGCAAAACATTGAGACGGCGCTCAAAGCGAGGTGTTTGCTCGCCTACGAGATGAACCAAGCTCCGCTGCCTGAAGTGTATGGCGCTCCGCTTCGGCTGCGTGTTGAAAACCAACTCGGCTATAAAATGGTGAAGTGGATAGAGCGCATTGAATTCGTAGAAACGGAAAAGACTCTTGGCAAGGGAGCAGGAGGCAAAAACGAGGATGATGAATACTTTGACATCGTGCCCAACATTTGAGGTTCTCGAACGTCAATCCATCGTCGGTGGACGACAAGGTCGTTGTCACATTTTTCGACCACGGAAGGACCTGCCATGAATCACACGACTCTGTATCCATTGAGATTCGAACCGATCTATCAATATCGGCTCTGGGGTGGCCGGCATCTGGCCAACCTGCTTTCTGCGCCTCTGCCCGGCGATGGCCCCATTGGTGAAGCCTGGCTGCTGAGCGACCGTGATGATCATCCGAGCTATGTTGTCAATGGATCGCTCAAAGGGAAGACCATCGATCAATTGCTTAAGCAGTGGCCGGAGCAGTTGCTGGGAAAACTGGCCGGGCGCTTCCGCCGGTTCCCCTTGCTGCTGAAGTTCCTCGATGCGCGCGAAACGCTCTCGGTCCAGGTGCATCCATCGGATCAGCAAACAAAATATCTACCCGCGGGCGAAAGCGGCAAGACTGAAGCCTGGGTGGTGCTGGAGGCGGGGCCAGAATGTCGTATCTACGCAGGCCTGAAGCCAGCGACCACGGCAGCCGATCTGCGGCGGGCGATCGCGAACCGGACAGTAGTGGACCACCTGGCCAGCTTCAGGCCAAAACCCGGGGACGGGATCTTCCTGCCAGCTGGCACTGTTCATTCGCTGGGTGATCTGGTGGTTTTTGAAGTGCAGGAAAACAGCGACGTGACGTTTCGTCTTTTCGACTGGGGCCACGTTGATGCCAAGACCGGCCAGCCCCGACCTCTGCAAGTGGATCAGGCGATGGCCTGCATTGATTTTGCGCAAGATGCAATCGGTCCGGTGGTGCCGGTGGTGGAAGAGGCAAAGCCGGCACTCCGAGAGCGGCTCTTTTTTTGCGAACATTTTGGGTTGTGGCGACTGAGCGGAAAATCGCCGTTCATGGTTGGCGCAGTGGGAACGCCGCGTGTTCTGGTGTGCATAGCTGGCGACGGGAAGGTGGAGCACGATGGCGCCGATTATGCCGTCGGCAAAGGCGACATGCTCCTCCTGCCGGCCGTGGTCGGAGCTTGTTTGTGCCGACCGCGTGGCGCCATCAGCTTGTTTGAAATTTCGCTGCCGGAGGGCGCCTGACCTATGAAAAAACTCATTGTTTTCGATCTGGACGGCACGCTTGCCGAAAGCAAAGCATCTCTCGATGCCGAGATGGCCACACTGCTCAGCACGCTGCTAGGTATTGTGAAGGTGGCCGTGATTTCCGGCGGAGATTGGCCGCAGTTTGAGAAACAAGTTCTTTCCAATCTTCCCCACGACGAGCGCCTGAAGAATCTGTCCCTCCTTCCCACCTGTGGAACAAAGTTTTACCGATATGCAGGGGATTGGGTAAAGATCTACTCAGAAGATTTCATCGCGGATGAAAAAACGAAAATCATCGGTTCTCTAAAGCAGGCGCTCGAAGCAGCGGGTTTCAAGGTCGAAAAGGTCTGGGGAGAAACAATTGAAGACCGGGGCAGCCAGATTACATTCTCCGCATTAGGGCAGCAGGCGCCCATCGAGCAAAAGAAGAAATGGGACCCTGACTTCACCAAGCGGAAGAAGATAAAGGAATTTCTCGATAAGCTGATGCCCGAGTTTTCCGTGCGCCTGGGTGGCACGACATCCGTTGACGTCACCAAGCCCGGCATTGATAAAGCCTACGGGATTCGAAAACTCCGGGACACCCTTGGCATTGCGATTCAAGAAATGATTTTTGTCGGGGATGCCTTGTTTCCCGGTGGAAACGACTATCCGGCCAAAGAAGCTGGTGTTGCGTCCATCCGGGTCAGAGATCCCAATGAGTCTAAAAGGGTGATTGAAACGATTGTCGCTTGTCTGGACCGCGTTTCACATACAAAATCGGTTGAGGAGGAGAGTTGATGAGTGGATTTCAATTACAGCGCCTGGGAATGTTAATGGAGCCGGAGCCGGGCAATCCACAGGAGGTCGAAGGCGTCCTGAATCCGGCTGCCGCTCGTGGCCCCGATGGCAAGCTTTACCTGTTCCCACGGCTCGTCGCAAAGGGCAACTATTCACGCATCGGCATCGCCCGCGTAATGTTCAATAAAGTCGGGGACCCGTTTGGTGTCGAGCGACTCGGCATTGCACTTGAGCCCGAAGCTGATTACGAACGGCTGCCCGACGGCGGTGGTGGCTGCGAAGATCCCCGCATCACCTTTGTCGAACCCCTTGGGCACTACGTGATGACATACACGGGCCTTTCATCTACAGGTCCACGGATCGCCCTGGCCATATCTGAGGATTTATTCCACTGGCAGCGCCTGGGACTGGTTACCTTCCTGCCGTATAAGGGCATTGAGTTCGACGGCGTGGACAACAAGGATGCCAGCGTCTTTCCGGTCGCCGTTCCGAATCCAACGGGACAACCAGCCCTGGCGATCCTGCACCGGCCGCTCTTTCCCGGAACTCGTCCGGAAGAAAAGGCAAGCGACCCGGCATCTGGCGTAACCGATCTCGATCGGGAAAGCATCTGGATTTCCTACCGCGCCATGGCCATCGAGGGCCGTGATCCGTGTCACCTGTGCCACTTTACCTCGCATCACCGGCTGGCCGCCCCGGTTGCACCCTGGGAACGGCTCAAAATCGGCGGCGGAACTCCGCCCATCCTGACCCGGCATGGCTGGCTGATTCTATACCACGGCGTGAGTAAGATGGCGGAGCCGGACAACGCTCGACACCAGTTATGCTACTCGGCCGGGGTAATGGTGCTCTCGAAGGAGCATCCGCGAGAGATCCGCTATCGTTCGGCGAAGCCGGTGTTGATGCCAGTGCTGCCGCAAGAACGGCTCGGAACCATCCCCAACATCGTGTTCCCCACCGGCATTGACCGGCGCGACGATCTTGGCTCAGTGGACCGCTTCGACGTTTATTATGGAATGGCCGACTACCGCATCGGCGTAGCACGACTCGACGTGCCGGAACGCCTGTCGTCGGAACTGAAAGCCTGAATTTTTATGAACGAAAAATGTGGCATGGCATTACGAAACAGCGAATCCTTGGTCAATTGTCATGGCAAATTCCCGCGTTCTTTCAACTGGATTTCGTCTTTTGCGTGCAAAGAGGGGTTATTGGAGATTTCTCAGTGGACTTTTGACAAAGAAAGGCATGCTTGATCGCGTATAAAGTTTCAAAGAATGCGAGGATACTTTTTGTGGACATCAATCCGCATCCAGGTTCGTATCGGCGTGGGGTTCCATTTTCCAACAACAAGATGTTTTGGTATCTGCTAACTCGGGCAGGGCTGCTGGATGAAGTTGAAAGTGATCTCAAAAACGACGAATTGCTCAAGCACATCTATGAGAATAGATTCGTTCCGAAATACGCATTGAACTTTATAAATCTGGTGGATCGGCCCACGAAAGACGTGACAGAACTTAAAAAAGGCGAGGAGCAGGCGGGAATAGAACGCGCACTGGAAACCATTCGAATCCGCAAGCCCAAGATCGTTTGTTTCATCGGCAAGATCACACTCAACATCTTTCGAGACAGTCGAACATGCGACTATGGGTGGCAGGAGAACATTGGTAATTCCAAGGTTTATCTCATGCATTTTCCCATCCGAGGTCCAGCGTCAGTCCGCGTGAGAGAGTTATGCGAACTGAAATTAGCCAGTGACGAGGCTTGAATTCGGCTGAACTTCACCACCGTCAGTTCTACTTCGTTCCACTCTTCCAAACGTTGTCGGAAGCGGCCCTTCATCGTTTGGGTTCGTCCGAAAGGCCGGTGATGATGCGCGCACCGCGTTTGTAGGTGAAGTAGGCGTATGCCCACTGCAGGAGCACCGCCAGCTTGTTGCGGAAACCGATGAGAAAAATCAGATGCACGCCCAGCCACGCCAGCCACGCTGGAAAGCCGGAGAACTCGAGCCGCCCCATCTTCGCCACAGCCGCGGAGCGGCCAATCGTCGCCATCGAACCTTTATCCCGATACTGGAACGGAGGTCGCGAGGGTTTTTTTCCCGGCACGAGTTCGCGTTCAATCAGCCTCGCGACATGTTTGGCCATTTGCATCGCGGCGGGAGAAACGCCGGGCACCGGCTTGCCGTCGGCTCCCAACACCAACGCCATGTCGCCGATGGCGAACACTTCCGGGTAGCCGGGCACGCTGAGGTCAGGATTCACCTTCACGCGACCCACCCGGTCCAGTTCAACTCCCAGCTTTGGCGTCAAAGATGAGGCCGATACCCCGGCCGCCCAGATGATGTTCTCGGCAAAAATGGTTTCACCGTTTTCCAAATCCACACGGCCTTGGCTGATGGATTTCACCTTGGTGGCCGTCCGCACTTCAACGCCCAAGGCCTTGAGCTGCTGCTCGGCGCTGGCGGAAAGCTTCGGGGAGTATTGCGCCAGGACGCGCGGTCCAACTTCAATCATCATCACGCGCGCATGGGACGGGTCAATCCGTTTGAAGTCCCTCTGCAAAACGGTTCGTGTCAATTCGGCAAACGCTCCGGCCAGTTCCACCCCGGTCGGCCCACCGCCCACCACGACTATGGTCATCCATCGGTCGTGCTCCGCCGGGTGGCTTGCGTTCTCCGCTTTTTCGAACGCGAGCAGAATGCGGCTGCGAATCCCCATCGCGTCGTCAAGCGATTTCAACCCGGGTGCGAAGTGCTCCCATTCAGGATGGCCGAAATAACTGGTGCAACCACCGAGCGCGAGCACGAGGTAGTCGTATTTCAGCGTGCTTCCTTCGAGCCGCACCATTTTCTCCGCAAGGTTGAAGCCCGTGACCTGATCGAGCAGCACGGTGACGTTTGGCTGGTTGGAAAGAATGGAGCGGATTGGCTGCGCGATTTCCGGCGCGGAGAGGCCGGCGGTGGCCACCTGATAGAGCAACGGCTGGAACAAGTGGTGATTTTGTCGATCAAAGAGCATGACTCGAGCTGTGCGGTGATTGAACGTTTGGCAAAACGTCAGGCCACCGAAACCCGCGCCCAGAACGACAATGAGAGGATTCTTGGCTTCCATCTTGGGACAATTTGAAGTGCGCGGTGAACAAAAGCAAATCTGCGTTGCGATAATGCTTGGTGCAGGATTATCGCAGCAGTCTGCGATTAATTTCATGGGGCATTGCCGTCGCCACTGTTCTACTTGCGCGCTTTGCCTGAGGCGGAGTCTATCTGGGGCGGGAGCGGTTCACCTTTGATCCGCGTTACAACGCCTGCATCAAAATTCCCACCAATTGTCAGTCGGCTTGGACCTGGGACATGCCAAAACGGGACAACTTATCGGACAATCTACATTGATTTTCAAGGGTTTAACCTGCCTTGGTGCCCGTATAGACCGCTGCATGACAACTGCATGACAGTGGCGTCTGTGGACGCCAAAAAATCCTGTTCTGGAGGAGTGTATGAGCGATGTGAACTTTCCAGAAACAGTGCGGTGCAGGTCGAGCATCGTCACGATCTACCACGTCCTGAACCGGGGCAAGGATCATTTCACGCTCAGCTACTATGACGCCAATGGTAATCGTCAGCGACGGATGTTTCGCGACTATGACACAGCCAAAGAGACTGCGAAATCGGTTGCGGCAGAACTCGCGGCAGGCGGGTCGGACGTGTTGATGTTCAGCGGCAAAGAGCGCCCCTGCTACGAACGCGCCATGGAAACGCTCCGCCCGCTGCACATGGATTTGGACACAGCCATCATACAGTTTGCCGAAGCGGTCAAGACTTTGAACGGTGCTGCTTCGTTGGGGGAAGCGGCAAAACACTACGTGCGGCAGCACTCGACAAATCTCCCTGTCAAATCTGTTCGAGATGTGGTCGACGAACTGTTGGATGAGAAAACGAAGGCGGGCGTTTCAGTTTTCCACTGGAAAGACCTTCGGTCACGCCTGACGCACTTTGCGAATGCGTTTCACTGTCCGCTGACATCCGTGACAGCCGCAGAAATTCAGCAGTTTTTAGTTTCGCTTGGACTCGGCTTCCGCAGCCGCAGAAACTACCGGCAAAGCATCGTCACACTTTTCAACTTCGCCAAAGCTCACCGCTATCTGAAACCCGATCATCCCGGAATATCGGGTGTCCCGAAAGTACCAAAGCGTGGGCCTAAGATTTCTATTTTCAGCCCGGACGAGATGACGACGCTGTTGTCCGGTGCCAAAAGCGAATTGATCCCAGCACTGGCACTCGGTGCATTTGCTGGCATCCGCACCGAAGAAATAAAGCGCTTGCGGTGGAGCCACCTTAAACTGGCACGCGGTTTGATCGACGTGCCCTCGGAGGTCACGAAAACGCAGTCGCGGCGGCTCATACCCAAGCGCGGGCTTTCGATGAAGATCGAGGAATGGTTGCTGGCTGGCGAATATATTCTGGCTAACGAAAATCCAAACCTCATGTTCTGTGAGCGCGGCATCCGCACGTTCGAGACTTACACGCGCAACACGCTCGATCTCGGCACAATTCCGATCATCAAGAAGGAGTCGCACTGTCCGATTGTGATTGATCCCAGTCAGGGCGCGGGCCGCGCCGATCTCGTGGTCGCGATGTGCAAAGGCGCAGTGGTCATGGGCGCGGACGCATTGCTCATCGAGGTGCATCCGAATCCCGCCGAAGCGTGGAGCGACGGCGCGCAACAAGTGTCGTTGGATGTTTTCGCGAAACTGATGCGCGAACTGCGGCCGCTGATTCTGGCGGCGGGAAGGGAATAGGACACCTACCGGCCAAAACGGAGCGCTCAGGAATTTTTCGCAAACAACTTGCCCGGCAGTTGTTTCACCAACCGCTTCGTCTTCAACCCCGGCAGCGTCACGCCCACCACCGAACTCGGCAACCCGCTCGCGCGCATGATTTCGTCAATGCCCGACCTTGCGCGCCCATTCCGACGTGCTGGAAATCCGTTGGGCGTTCAATGGTGAAAAACTTGCGCAAAAAAAGTGTGCCGGGAAATGCCGGCCAAATATTTATGACGCTGTGTATAGCTGTGTAGGCCAGCCCTTGTAATGGATTGACACTTTGACGCACACGGTCACCGGATCTATAAACCCTGAACTTGCAGGAAAAGTCGTCAGGTGTGAAGAACACACACTTGTTGCGGTGATTTCGCCATGCTGCAAAACCCGCGCGTTGCCGGCGACGATTGAATCATAACTACCGTGAGACGGTGAACGCCGTCGTGGTTGTGCTGGCGGCGATGGGAAGGTCAACGGTGTATTCCACCCCCGCCTGCAAAGTCGGCGTCGCGATTGTGCCCGACGGGCCGCTGACGGTGTACATCCCGGCTATTGAGGCAGTGATGTGGAGTTTTGCCGTGTGGCTCGCCGCATTGCCGGTTTCGAGTGTGAAACCGAGTTGTGACAAGTCGGACTTCAGGGTGATCGGCAGAGTGTTTGCATAGCGGTCGGTGTCCACAACGATGTGAATGTTTCCGCTGTTCAGCATCGCATGAAATCGTTTGCGCACGCCGTCGAGCGGGATGACTTGAATGTTGGTCGTCTGCTGCCAGGTGCCGCCGTAACAGAACCGGCCGAAGATTGGATCGTCCGCCAGGATGGTTGCCGCCATGCGAATGGCTCCGCAAAAGCCCAGGTTCTGTTCAGCGGAGTAATACCACGGTCCTCGGTGCATCGGCTGACCGCCCAGCCATGTGGTGTTGTAAGGGGAAGGTTCGAATCCGCCGCCGCATCCGCCGTCATTGGCGGCACCCGGATACCAGAAACCGTAGTTGGAATCGGGCGTGCCGGTGTTCATCGTGGACCAGCCGCAAAGATACGATGCATAACCCAGCCGGAGATAGTCGGTGGAGTTGGTGGCATAGTTCAGCGCATAATCAAGCAGTCCCCAGCCGCCCATCTGCGCCATGTAAGTTACCACGAAATCGTCGCCCATGTCGCCACGATAATCACTGCCATAGTCATAGTAAGCTGTTTCCAGCCAGCCGCGGTCAAAGACGTTGGCCGTGATTTGAATCACCATGAATTGCTGCAATTGACCGAGAAAGAGGGTCAGATTAGTGGAACCCATCGCCGGATCGCTCCCGGCGTGCTGCGCGGCATATTTGGCATAGGCTTCCTGGGACTCGAATCCGGTGGCGTCAAACGCATACTCCGAGGCGAACAAATTCGCATTGCCGCCGACGTAATAGTTCACCTTTGCCTCCCAATTCGCCCGCAAGCTCGCCGCCTGACTGGTCATGCCCTCGGCCTGCAATGCTTCTATCACGTCAGGAATGACCACTTCGTTCATCAAACCGACCTCGGTTGCCTGTGACCCGCCATAACTCCACATCGCCATCGCCGTTCCCCAGGCGCGCTGCAAATATTCATCCGCGCTCAAGGCCGTTGTGATTTCCAGATGGTATTTCGCCACTTGATACATGCCGTAATACATCACGATGATGTGCGGATAATCATAACCCCGTCCGATGCTCAAATTATTGTTGGTGCGGAGCGTGTGCCAGTCAGGAACACCGTAAATACCGTAGGAATACGTTTCATTCGTCGTGCGTTGCAGGCCGCCCCAGACGAAATTGGTGATGTAATAATCCAGCGCCGAAACCTCGCTCTGTACCGGATATACCGCCTCCTTTGCCGCCAGATATGCGGGCCGGGATTCACCCGCATCGTCGCTCGCAATCTCATAAACTTGGAAGCTGCTGTCCAGCGTGTCGTGATTATCAGGCGTGATCAACTGCCCGTCGTTCATGTTAAAATCACAAAATAGCCCGCTATACCACTGGTTGGTGATGATCTGGTGGCTGATCAGATACGCCGCGCGCTTTTTGATCAGTGTTTCGAGCGGCTCGGTGACAAAAAATTCCAGATACATCGTCTGGCTGTTGCCATAATTGATGGTCAGTTTGTTCTCACCCAGTTTTGAAAACTGAACCTGATAGATTTGATAAGTATTGGTGCTGACATTGGTGGCGCCCAGAAATTGAAGCTGCGTCTGCGCCGGGAACTCGGCGGTGACACTGGAAACGGTCTGCGTCGTATTCAGCGCAATTTCAGCGAACAGGTTGGTCGGCACCGTCATGCCGGGAACAATGTGAACATCCACCTTCCCGTTGTTGACCAGCGCCTGCCGGATGGCGTCGTAATCATTGGCCCACTGAAATTTGAAACCGTAGGTTTGGGAACCGCCGGCGGCCAGCGTCAGACTGGTGTTGGGCTGCCGCCATCGGACGCCCTGGGTGGTGACAGACGGATATTTCGCCGCCGCGTTTGTGCCCGCCACATGGGAGTGAATATAGACCTCGTATCCGTTTAGAACGTCCCAATATTCGAGCTTGGTGTCATCGTCAGGTGTCATCAGCAGATAAGGCCCCACGCTGTCGGGACGCATCCAGAAAATAAACGAGTCGTAACCTGAAATGAAACTATGCTTCATCGTGCTTGAAGTAATGCTCGAATAAGTTGTGTTCATCGGCAGCGGCAGCGCCAGGTTGCCGATGGTCATGGGTTGCCCCGTAAGATTAGTTAGGTTCAAAGTCCAGAAGAGGTTGTCTTGTTGAAACGTGAACACTGACTCGAAAACAAATTTTCCCGATAATCCATTGGTGATTACATAATGGGCCATGTATTGAGTTCCGTCCGTATTTGCGTTCGTGGAATAGGAAACGGAAGCCACTCCGCTCAAAGTAGCGGCTTCCGCCTGATTCCAGGTTGTGCCGCCGGAAGGCTGGTAGTTGATGATGGCGTCGCCCAATTTTCCGCCGCTGATATATTCCGTGGAATAACTGTCATCCGTGTAGTGAAGACTGGTGATGCTTCCAGAGTTGACCTTGGCGGCGAAAAGCGGGTCCACTTGTTGCAAGCGATAAAACCGTTGTGGCGTCGAACCGCCAGCCGCATCAACAATGCTCATGAGCGCGCTGGTGGCCAGCACCGGACCCGGAACCACGTTCTGCCAGTTTGCGGGATTCAATGAGTCCGAGTATTGCAGCCAATACCATTTGCCCGGATTGGCGCTGAACATCACCGTGACTCCCCCGGATTCAACGCCCACCTGCGCCCAAATCTGGTTCGGCGGGATGGTGACGCTGCCGGCGGCGGGAGCATGATTGTAAGTGGTGGAACTGCCCGAACCGGCGTAACTGAAGACCGCCACGTTATAGGTCGTGCTGAGCGCCAGATTGTTGACGGTCACATTTGTGCCAAAACCCGCATAGACCACATAATAACCGGCGGCTGGCAGGTGGCTGCCTAATCCATAACTGGCATTGCCGGTGTAAGTGAAGCCATTGGCCGGCATTTCTTTAACCGCGTTATTTGTTCCGGGCCAGACCACCACCACACTGTCGACAAAACCAAGGCCGCCAGTGCCTGGATGCCAGGAGACATTCAGACCGTTCCCGGCATTGGTCGTCAAAGTCAATCCTGACGGCGGCGATGGAGCGGTGACTGTGCTGGTATTGGAAACGCTCAAGCTGAAGTCTGTGAATTGAACGCCCAACTGGCCGCTGAATGTTGCGTGGATGATGCCCACTTGGAGCGGCTGTCCGGCCAGATCGGCGCGCATGAGCTTTGTCCCGCTTACCGGCGAAGGAAAGCTCTTTTGTTGCCAGGCTGCCGCTTTGGTGGCTTTTTGGTAGAAAAAGAAATTCGTGCCGCTCACACGATCTATCCTCAACCAATAATTGGTGTTGGGATAATCGCCGGGATTGATTTGAGCCACTCCGCCGTTGACTTCGCTCCGGAGATAATTGGCAAAATTATATTCATCGAAACGAGTCCATGAAACGAAATTTTCCGAGCCATTGAAAGGATCACCGCCCGCCGAAAACGCCCGCGCCTGCAACCCGGCGGAGTTGTAAGCCGAGTTGTTAAACGGGCTGACGACGTGAACCGCAGCGGAAAAATCTCCCGGCACAACCTTGAAGAGAAAAAAACCGTCGTCATCGGCATTCTCCCAGGCGGTTCCAGTGGTTTGGAGCGTCAGCGTGCCGGCGGTGGTGATGTTTGCATCGCATTGAACCGTCGCGCCCGGCCCTAAAACGCCGGTGTTATTGAACTCTCCGGCGCCGAAATAAACGCCATCCCAAATTGTGCCGGCGATGCCATTGGTTAGATAGTTGACGCTGGCATTGAATGAATTCGTGTAGAGCGTCTGGGCCGGGGACATCATTCCCAACAGGAGTAAAAACGCGAGGCCTGCAACCTGCTTCAAGTCCGACATCATTCTCATAAATTCATTGGATGTGAAAATTTTCAGAAATCGTGCAATGCCAAAGCCATCCCATGCCAGCAGAGACCTTGGCTTGTCCCCACAAGACTCAAGGATACGTTCAATTAATTTTTTGTATATGAGTGAAATCCACTGTTGTCTGCTCCAAATGCACTTTTCATCCGGACCAACCGGCTTTGGCGGTGACGGAAGCATGGTTAAAGCTCATTGATGCCCGTGATCCATGCCAGTGAAACCATTTTCCGGTTCGACCTGTCTTCGTTGGCGGTAACGGCTGGCGCAAAAAATAAACGCGCCGGCAACCACCAGCATCATGACCGCGTAAAAGAAGAATTCCGACGCGCCTTTGGCATGGACGAACCGTGAGTTCAAACCCGTGATGACCGCGATCAAAAAATGGCCGCCGGCAATGGTCATCAGCCAGAAGCTCATGATGACGCTCTTCAGTTGTTTGGGCGCCTGTTCAAAGGCGAATTCCAGCGCCGTGGCCGAGAGCAAAACCTCGCCGGCCTCCAGCACGACATAGGGCACCAACTGCCAGACAATGCTCAATGATTCGCCCCGGTCCATCCGGGCTTGCATGAGGCCGCAGATAAAAAACGCCGCCGCGCCCAGCACCATGCCCGCGGACATCCGGCGCAACGCCGTCGGGCGCAGTCCAAGCCGTTCGAGCAGCGGATAAACGCCGAGCGTCAGGATCGGCACCCAGATCATCACCAGCACCGCGCCGGCGCCCTGCATCGTCTCGCCATTGAGCAGGTAAAACGGCCTCATGTTTTTCCCCTGCAAAACCCAGGTGGAATTCACCTGGTTGAACAACGCCCAAAACATCGGCACGGTCGCAAAAATGATGAGAATGCCGATCACGACCCGCGCGCCTTCGACTTCCTCGCGGGAAAAATGTTTCATGGCAACGTCCAGAAATTTTTCACCGCGTTT
Source organism: Limisphaerales bacterium (assembly GCA_003161635.1). Classification (GTDB taxonomy): domain Bacteria; phylum Verrucomicrobiota; class Verrucomicrobiia; order Limisphaerales; family UBA11358; genus UBA11358. The sequence goes on along the minus strand of PMOA01000121.1, from coordinate 39,238 downwards.
TCTTTCCTTTTGATGCGTCAACGCATGCCAGATGACCGGGAAAAAATGCATTCGCTTTTCCCGTCGCGAAGGCGGCTGGCGCACGTAATACCTTGTTCCCAGCCAGAAAATCAGCGTCGCCAGTGCCATCGCAATGCCCGGCACGCCAAATGCCCAACTGTAGCTTACCTTCAGGTGAATCCACGGGATGATGAAAAAAGCGGCGGCGGCGCCGAAATTGATGGTCCAATAAAACCAGCCATAGACTTTCATCAGCAGATGCTCCTGATGCGGCCCGAATTGGTCGCCCACAAACGCCGAGACACAGGGCTTGATTCCGCCCGCGCCGATGGCGATGAGCGCCAGGCCGGTGAAAAGGCCCGCGCGGCTGGTTCCAAACAGCGCCAGCGTGCCATGTCCCAGGCAATAAAAAAACGAAATGATCAGAATCGTCCAGTAACGTCCAATCCAGCGATCCGCCAGCCAGCCGCCGAACAGCGGCAGAAAATAAACCGCCGCTCCGAACAGGTGCAGAATTTCCGTCGCGCCTTCGTCGCTCATTGCCATCCGGTTCGCCAGGAACAATTCCAGAATGCCCATCATCCCGTAATAACTGAACCGCTCGCAGGCCTCGTTGCCGACGATGTATTTGATTTGCGACGGGAAACGGTCGGATTTGCCGGCGGCGGGCGCGGTTTCGGTGACAGGTTTGGTTTGATTGCTCACGGTTTATGATCCTGGTTGAAGCTCAATTCTGAATTTTTACCGTTCATCGTTTCACGCACCGGGATTATTTGGGCAAACCCAACTGCGCGCGAACCAGTTCCGGCAGATATTTCACCGGAATCGAGCCGGGGGCAATCACTGCGTTGTGATACGCGGCAAGGCTGAACTTGCCGCCCATTTCACGTTCGATTTGCTGGTGCAGCCGGTAATGCGCCATGCGCCCGACAAAGTAGGTGCTAAGCTGCACGGAACTTTGCTTGGCGCGGATCAATTTCAATCTCGCCTCGCCCTCCGACTGAAACGCGTCCTCCGTCAAAAACTTGAGCGCTTCGGCATCCGTCATCTGTGTGCAGTGCATTTTGTAGTCGAGAATCGAGTTGGCCACCGCGCGCAGATAGAATTTGAGTTCCATCAGCCGCAGCCGCATATCGCCGTCGCCGTAGCCCTCGTTCAGCATCGTCATCTCGCCATAGACCGCCCAGCCCTCGACGTAAACGCCGGATTGATAGACGCGCCGGATCAGTGAAGGCACGCGCACGGCCTGCGCCAGTTGCACGTAATGTCCGGGATAGCCTTCGTGGATGGTCAGGATTTGCAGCATGTAACGGTTGTATTCCTCCAGAAAACTCTCCACCTGCCGCGGCGTCCAGTCCGACGGCGGCGGGCTGACGGCGTAATAACTGTGCGTGTCGGGGTCCAGCGGCGGCGCGTTGTCGAGATACGCCAGCGAGTTCCCGCGACGGAATTCCGGCATCTCGATCACTTCGCAGGTGTCGGGGTCAGGCAGCCGGATGTAATTCCTTTTGCGGATGAAAGCCTTGATGCGCTCAATGGTGGCGCGCGCATCCAATACCAGGTCCTCCGGCTTGCCATGGTCCTGGTCAATCGCGTCAATGACTTTCAGGACGGTTTCGCGCTCACCGGCGTCGTCGTCCGGCGGCAACGGTTGTTGCGGGAAATACTGGTACCAAAGCTGGCGCGCGAGAACATACATGTCGCGCCGGACGTGGGCGAACTCCGTTTCCGCGTCCGCCAGGTTTTGCCCGGCGGTGATTCCCGCGTCGGTCTCCAGCTCGAATTTCTTGCCGAACATCCGTTTACCAAGCCGCCATTCGCTGGTGGCGCGCGCCATCAACGGCCTTTCGAGGAATTTCTGGTAATCCTTCAGCACGGCAACCACCGGCGCGGCGGCGGCTTTGAGTTTGTCGAGTTGTGGAGTGTCTCCGGCGAGTTGAAAAATTTCCTTTTCATAAAAGTCAATCGAACCCTGATTCTGGCGGATGGCGGTCTCCAGAATCGGTTTGGGCGGATGGGTCAGCGTCTTCTCCGCCCCGGCCACGATGCGTGAGATTTGCGCCATGCGGGCGATGCAGTTGGCGATGTTGGTCTCCTTCGGCAGCGTGGACTGCGTGAGCAGCAGATAGACGCTGTCGTTGATGTAACCGCCGTAAGTGCGCGGGTCTTCCTGGAATGGCTGGAAATTTTTTGTCTCCCATATCTGCGTCTGCAAATTGTGTTGAAAAATCTCGAAGTCAATCTGGCCGTTTCGCGGCAGCTTCCGGTAATCCACCTGCCGCGGCAATTCCCGGAGCGTTTTCTCCGTCAAGGCCAGCCAGCCTTCGCGCGCCTTTGGCGAAATGTCATCGAGCAGATTATCAAACCGGTGGTCGCCCAGCTGCGTGGCGGCGAGCGGTTGCTGCTGGGAATATTTGTCCAGGTAATTTTTGAAAAACGCGTTCAATTTGTCATCCTCCGATGGTTGGGCAAGAACCGGCGTGGCCGCCATCAAAAAGGTCAACGCTCCGATCAGCATCATCCATGTTGTTTTATTCATAAAATCGTTGCTAAAACTGTGGGTTGTCTTTCAGGGCGCAGTCGCGGCATGATGAGAATCTATTTTCACCTCAGTGCCGAGGAGATCCTTTTTGAAAAACTCCTGCAAGCGCCGCCAGCCGTAGGGCGTTCTTGCCACCCCGTGACCGGCTCCGGGCATGTAGAGCAGGTCGAAATCCTTGTCCGCCTTGATCAGCGCGTTGACGACCTGCATCGTGCTGGACGGGTCCACGTTTTTGTCCATCTCACCGACCATCAGGAGCAGCCGGCCCTGCAGTTTGTGCGCGTCCACCACGTTCGAACTGCGAACGTAGCTGTCGTCCACCGGCCAGCCCATCCATTGTTCGTTCCACCAGATTTTATCCATGCGGTTGTCCTGGCAACCCGAATCGGAGACGCACACCTTGTAGAAATCCCCGTGATCCAACATTTCGCGCAAAGCGTCCTGTCCCCCCGCCGAAGTGCCGTAAATGCCCACGCGGGTCAGGTCAATGCAAGGATACTTTGCCGCCGCCGCCTCGATCCAAAGGATGCGGTCGGGAAAACCGGCGTCGCGCAGGTTTTTCCAGCAAACGTCGTGGAATTTCTTCGAGCGGTTGGCTGTGCCCATGCCGTCCATCTGCACGACGATGAATCCGCCATCAGCCAGTTCCTGTTGCGTGTAAGAGTCGTTAAAAGCCTTGGGCGCAAACGAATCCTGTGGGCCGGCGTAAATGTCCTCGATGACCGGATATTTTTTGTTCGGGTCAAAATTCTTGGGCCGCCAGATCACGCCGTAAATGTCGGTGACGCCATCGCGGCCCTTCGCAACAAACGGCTCCGGCGGTTTCCAGCCGGTCGCATACAACTCGGTGGCATCGGCTTCCTCAAGTTTGCAAACCAGTTTACCGTCGTCGCTGCGGCGCAATTCGTTGACGGGCGGCAGGTCCACCCGCGACCAGGTGTCAATGAAGAAACGCCGGTCCGGCGAAAACTGGACCGAGTGCGTGCCGTCGCCGTCGGTGAGGATCGTCAAACCCGTCCCGTCAAGGTTCACCCGGCATTCCTGGATGCAGTAAGGATCCTGTCCCGGCACGATGCCGCCGGCTTGAAACAAGATTTGTCTCTTTTTCTCGTCCACGTAATCCACATTGCGCACGACCCATTCGCCCCTGGTGATCTGGTTTTTCGCCTTGCCGGTTTTCGCGTCGTAGAGGTAGAGATGATTCCAGCCGTCACGCTCGGACATCCAGACGATTTCATGCGTGTCGTCCAGATATTCGGAAAAGAATTTGCCGGAGTAATCAATGAACGTTTTGCTTTCCTCATCCACAATGGGTTTGACGTCACCGGTCTGCGCGTCCACGGCCAGGATGCGCAACGCCTGATGGCCGCGTTGGTTGTAGAGAAATGTGAACCGCTCGGAATTGGTGGCCCATCGGACCTCGCCAATGGACCATGGATTGGGAAAGAGCGCGTCGCTGACGGGAATTTCCTTCCCGGTTTCGATGTCGAACAGGTGCGGTTTGCTAATGGGAACCTGATCTCCGGGCTTGAGGTAGGGATAAGACGTCAGCCTGGGCTGAAGCTGGTCCTCCGGTGACGATTCGACCTCGTAAACCCGGCGCTGCGTGCCCGGTTGCAGGCGCATCGCGACCAGATGCCGCGAATCCGGCGACCAATACTCTTCGGGCGTCGGCGTCGCTGGATTGCTGACGTCATACTGCATGTCAATGCTTTGATTGAATTCCTCGTCGCGCGCATAGGTGCTGTTGGGGTTCGCGTCGTAGGTCAGCGGCGTTTCTTTACCCGTCTTCAGGTCGCGCAAGTAGAGGTTGTTGCCATACACGATAGCCTGCCACTTGCCGTCGGGTGACACGCCGGTGGGTGCGGACGGACTCGGGCCACCTTCGCGCCGGAACCGCCCGAAACCAAAGCCGGCAGCACGACCACTGATGACGGCGAGGCCGGGTTTCGCTTCCGCCTCAAACACGGCGAGGACGATGCCGGCGCGACCGGTGACCACCCAGACGTGCCCGGCGAAGGTGTGCTGGGTCCGGCGTTGACCGGGCGCAAGATTGCCATAGGGAACTCGCTTTCCGTCCGGGTCAATCCAGAACACGTCCACCGGCGCCGGTAGTTGGTTCACAAAGGTGATTTCCGTTTCCGGTCCGGTCGTTTGCGACGGATGCGGCATGCGCCCGGCGGGCAACTGGCGCCCGGACGAAAGGTTGTTGGTCTCGGCTGTGACTGTGTATGACGTCAGGTCCAATTTCCAATCGCCGTCGGTTCCGTGGAGTGTCACCGTCTTGCCATCGCTCGAGAACTCGATGGATTCAATGGGCAGATGTTCGGCATCCACTTCATGCTTGGTCAATTTCGCCAAAGCGCCGGCGCCGCGCGCCTGGTCGAAGGCGGGTTGCCGCGTTCCCTGGATCACGTCCACAAGAATGAACTCCCGCTTGCCTTTCGCGAGATCGAGGCGATACCAGAACTTGTTGGTCTCCCCGCTGGAATCGGCAAACCAGTTCGGCTCGACACGGTCGCGGAAAACGAGCCTGGTGGCGTTGGTTCCCGCATTTTGCGCCGAGACGCAAGCCGCCGCGAGTAGGGTGAGGACTAGGACGATTGTTTTCCGGTGCGGTTTTATGATCATAAAAAATTTTACGGTCATAGGTTCATTTCCACAGGCGTGCCGCGGAATTCAATGCGCTTTGGCTCCACGTCACTGCCGATGACTTTTACGGCGTACACCCGCGTGCCGCCCGTCCAATGCTTCATTCGGCCTTCCGGCCGCAGCGTGAGACAGTGTGTGGAATCATTCCAATGGATGCGAATCCAAACCATCTTCGGATCCGAGCCGTCACGGTAGCCGAGGCTTTGGCCGTCGTCATCGTAAAGGTTGAAAGTGCCGTCCGCGCCCGGGTACACCCGCAACGTCGCGGGTTCGGACACGGGCTGCGCGGTGAATTGTCGAACCGGATCGAGCGGGATGATCGCGCCGGCGCGGGCGTAAATCGGCATCGTTTCCAAATCTACCGGCCGCTCAATCCAGCGCTGGCCCGCGACTTTCTCGTCCGTCCACCAGTCAAACCATGTTCCGGCCGGCAAATAGACGCGGCGCGACCTGGCGCCCTTCTCCAAAACCGGCGCAATGAGGAGATCGCGGCCCCAAAGATATTCGTCGCCGAGTGTCACGGCCTGCGGGTCGTGCGGATATTGCAGCCATAAAGCGCGCATTAACGGCAGCCCGGTGTCGTGCGCCTCACGCGTGATGGTGTACGTGTAAGGCATGAGCTGATACCGCAAGTCGAGATACTTGCAGCAAATCGGCTCGACTGCGGCATTGTGCAACTCGGCGGGGTCGGGCGCCGGTCTCGACTCAACCGGACCGGTTTCGCCGGTGTTCCAACCCCAAGGCAGATGCAAATGCCAGGTGCGCCCGTGGGAACGGAACAAGGGGCAGAACGCGGCAAATTGAAACCAGCGGACATAAAGCTCGCCGGTGTATTCCCGGTTCGCACCCGGGTAGAAACCGCCGATGTCCGTGCCCCAGAACGGTGAGACACTCAGCGACGAGTTTTGCCCCACTTCAACCTGTGCCGCCAGCGTCTTCCAGCTTGAACTGATGTCGCCGGACCATACCCAGCCGCCGTAGCGCGCGATGCCGGCATAGCCGTTGCGCTGCAAATTCCACGGACGGACGTTTGGCTGGTCACTCAGCGGGCCTTCATAATACATCCGGTGCCGCGCCAGCCGGCTCGGCACGTCGAACCAGTCGCCTTCGTCCGGCCACCAGCCGTCCACGCCGTCAGCGAACAACTCGCGATGCCGCGCCCAATACACTCCGATGTCCTGGGCATCCAGCTTCTCGCCCGGCGCGGGCGGAATCTGACCGTGGAGCGTTGGGTAATCTCGCTGCAGTGGCACGACGTGCAACACCACATGCAAATGGTCCGCGTGCAACTCCTGGATTACGGTGGCCGCGTCGTGAACAAAGACATTCGTGTTGAACTGGAACGAGTTGTGTCCGAAGTTCCAGCCGGCCGGGCAAAAGCCCGTGCCCAGAAAGATGAACGCGTCGCACGGCAGTTGCTTTTCCCGGAAGGTGCGCGCCTCGGCAAGAATGTCCGCTTCCGTGGAAAGCGTGCGATGCGACTGCATGTAACCGAGCGCCCATTTCGGCGGCATGGCCGGCGTGCCCGTCAGCCGCACGAAATCGCGCATCGCGTTCGCCGGCTCCTGCGCGTCCATCACAAACACATCCAACCGCCCCGGCGTCGCGCCTTCTCGCGGATGGAACACACCCCGCGCACCGCGCAAATCAAACTCGCCCGAGGGTTCAGGCACAAACAGCGCCCAACCCTCTGTGCCGATGAGGAATGGGACCAGAATCCTCGCGCCATCCGTTGCCAGCGACGGCGCGCGCTCGCCATTCAGCAGGGGATAAAAATGTCCCCGCCGGTCAAACTGCGGCCCGCCCTCTCCCAACCCCAACACGGACGCATCGGTTTGGAACGTGATGAAGTTCGTGCCGTCGTCACTGTCAAAAGCAAGTTCCTGCACCAGTGTTCCATCCGCTCGGCGCACAGAAATTGTGAGCGGTTGAGGCTTGATGGTCACCTGGAGCCGGCCGACGCGAAGTTTCCTTTCACCGGCAAGTTCACGCACGCGCAGTTTCTCGGTTATGGAAAGTGGCACGAGAACGGCAGAGGGCAGTTCCGCTCGCGTTTGCCCCTGCTCATCCAGCGGCGATAATTCGAGACGCAACGTGCGCTCGCTTACCTGGCCGATCATTAACTCGACCGGAACACCGCCGAACTGAATGCGCGAGTCGGCTTTTGCCGCTGGGCAAGCCAGGGACAACAGGCAGAATAGCGTCAAGCATTGCGATACGGTGGCCCTGTCAAGATGCGTGTCCGGTTTCATCGTCCGTTGGCACTGGGTGGTTCACCGACTGTCGTCCGCCGGATGTAATCGAGGCGCGGGAAATTACGTTCGAGATATGCGTTCCCCATTTGGAAAAGCGGCCCTTGCTTGCCGGCGCGGATGCCGCTGCCCGCCGCCTCGCCATATTCCGAATTAAGCGCGTCCGCCACGCTCATGCCTTCAACCACCTTTCCGAACGGCACGAACGACCCGGGGTCATGGGTGGCCGCGTTATCCCGCAAGTTGATGAACACCTGCGTGGTCCGGCCATTCGGGACGGCAAAGGCGAAAGCGACGGTGTCGCGTACATTCGACTCGCGGCGCGGGTCGTCGGGAATCGTCCGCGTCCGCCACACGTTCGAGATTTTGGGATCGCCGTTGATGCCGAACTGGGCCCAGCATCCGCGAATCACCCGGAAGAAACGCGCATCGTCGTAATAACCGGCCTGCACAAGATTATAAAAACGGTCCGCACCGTGAGGCGCCCAGTCGCGGTGAGCTTCGATCACGATCACGCCTTTGCTGGTTTCGAGGCGGACATGGAAAAGCTCCGGCGCGCGGCGGTTCATCTCCGGCGCGTCCGGGTCGAGCAGCAGCGAAGCGGCCTCGACCTGTTCGTGTGCCTGGTGTGAAGCGCCCGTACAGGACGCGATGAACAGCGCACCAATGGCGATGCCGGACAACGACCGCACACCAGGTTTCATGGGTTTGAGTTCATTTCCTTTCCGTCTTTCTCAACAGACGCACCAAGTATTTCTTCCAGAGGACTGCCTTGGTGTGGCTGCCATGCCCCACCGTCTGGTCGCTGTAGGGAATCACGATGGCCCGGCCGTGCTTCACCCGTTTGATTGCGTGTTCGAGGACACGCAACTCCGGCGGGTTGATTAAATCGTCGGCGGAATTGATCACCAGCAGCGGCGCCGTGATTTTTTCCAGTCCCGGACCTGGATCGTAATCTTCAGAATCCGCGAACGCGTACATCACGTCATTGGCGTCGAGATTCGTCATGACGTTGGTCACGTAACTGTCGAGCACTTCATCGGCCTGCTTGAGCGTGGGCGCTTCTTTCATGCGCAACACCGGATTGCTGCCCATGAAATAAAGCATCTCCGCTGCGATGCGCAGCCCGGAAGGCTGGGATTGATAATCGCCATTGTGCCAGTCCGGCGAGTCGCGGATGCCGTCAATGATGACGCGCCGCCACACGCGGTTGCGGCCGGAAATCGGCATGGGCAGGCTGGCCAGCGGCATGAGCGCATCCATGAAATCCGGATACACCTCGCCCCACAGCCACGTGTGCATTCCGCCCATCGAAGTGCCCGTAACCAGCCGCAGATGATTCACATCCAGACCTTCAGTCAACAGACGGTACTGCGCTTCAACCATGTCGAGGCAGCCGTATTGCGGAAACCGCGCATGCAAGCCGTCGCTCGGTTTGCTGGATTGTCCGTGGCCGAGGTTATCGGGAATGATGAGATAATAGCGCGTCGCATCGAGGGGCTGGCCCTTGCAATAGAGTTCGCCGGCGAATTCAGAGCGCAGGAACTGGGCGCTGCTCCCTGTGGTGCCGTGCAGGATCAGGACGGCGTTACGGACGACGCCTTGGTCGTCCCGTCGGGGTGTGCCCAAGGTGAGGTAATGTATGCGGACTTCAGGCAACGATTCCCCATCGCGGAAATGGAAATCGTGAATGGTGTAATCACCTTCCGTGGGCGCAGGATAGCTCGCCGCTCGCGATCCGACCACGCCGAGAAGGAGCGCGAACAGGAGCAGACAAATGATTTTTTCTCGTACAGAATGAATTCGATTCATGATTGGGTTGGTTTGCCGTGAATCTTTTCCCCGGCCAGCCAAAGGCGGCGTGAGGGAAGTTGAGATTCGTCTGGATTTCATTCAGCAAAAACGCAATGGGCTCTCCACTTTAATCCGAACTGCTTTCGGTGAAAGATGCATTGTAGTCCGGCGGTTCCTCGTGGAGCAGGTTGCGCAGGAAAAAGTCATGCGTCTTGCGCTGCGTGATCCGGCTAGGTGCACCATGGTCGGCACCGGGGACAACCAGCATGTCGAAGTCCTTGCCCGCCTTGATCAGCGCGTCCACAAATCGCAGCGTTGATTCCGTCGGAACGTTGGAGTCCATCTCGCCGACGATCAACAGGAGCTTGCCCTTGAGCTTGGCGGCGTTGTCAATGTTCGAGCACTGCGAATACCAGTTGTCCGGGTCGTGGCTCCAGAGTTTGTCGGGCGGCATGTAGCCCATCCACTGTTCGTTCCACGAAGCTTTGTCCAGCCGATTGTCGTGGCAGCCGCTATTGGCCACCGCGACCTTGTAAGAATCCGGATGGAACAACAGCGCGCCGGCTGCGCTCTGGCCGCCGGCGGAATTGCCGAACAGGCCCACCCGATCGAGGTCCATGTATGGATATTCCGCGGTGGCGGCTTTGATCCAAAGGATGCGATCCGGAAAACCGGCGTCCTTGAGGTTGTGCCAGCAGACATCGTGAAAGGCTTTGGAGCGGTTGGCGGTGCCCATGCCATCCAGTTTCACCACAATGAACCCGTGTTCGTTATACCAGCTATAGCGATTAATACTGCTGAACGATTTTGGCGTGTAAGAATGCTGCGGGCCGGCGTAAATGTCTTCCAGGACGGGATATTTTTGGTTTGGGTCCAGTTTGTGCGGACGATAAATGTTTCCCCAGATATCCGTTTTGCCATCCCTGGCTTTGGCGACGAACACCTCCGGCGGTTCCCAGCCGGTGGCCTTCAATTCCGAGATGTCGGCTTCCTCGAGCTTGCAGACCAGCGCGCCATCCGAACAACGCCGGAGTTCATTTATCGGCGCCATGTCCACGCGACTGTAAGTGTCAATCAGGTATTTCCGGTCCGGTGAAAATTGCACCGTGTGATTTCCATTGCCGTCCGTCAGCGCGACCAGTCCGCTGCCGTCGAAATTGATGCGGTAATACTGGAGGAAGTAAGGGTCCTGTCCCGGATTCATGCCGCTGGCCAGGAACCAGATTTGGCGGCGCGCCTCGTCATTGTAATTGATGCCGCGCACCACCCAATCGCCTTTGGTGATTTGGTTCGTGATTCCGCCGGCCTTCGGGTCAACCAGGTAGAGATGCCGCCAGCCGTCTCGTTCGGACGCATTAATGATCTCGTCGCTGTTTGTCAGATAACTGAAGATGCGAATACCTAGGCCTTCCGGGCCTTCCATGTGCGCAGTCCAGATGAAAGTCTTCGTCTGTTCATCCACGAGGTTGCGCACCGCGCCGCTGCGGTCGTCCACCTCGATGAGCCGCAACCGTTGATGTCCGCGGTCCTCCTGCCGGTAGGTGAAATGATTGGTGTCCTTCTCCCAATGCAGTTGCGGCGATTCCCACTCGTGCTCGAACCGGTCCACTTCCGGTTTGATCTGTTTGCGGCTGCCAATCTCAAAGAGGTTCAACTCATAACGGGAAAACTTGTCTCCGGCCTGGGAATAAGGATGCGTCTGGAGCCGCGCCCGGCCGCCGCCCGAAGGCGACGATTGAATCAAGTAAACGTCTCCAATGGCGCCCGGTTCCACGCGCCAGGCCACGAGCGCTTGGGAATCGGGAGACCATTCCGGCAGGCGGTAGGTGTTGTTGGTCACACCGTCCTGACTCAATTGGATTTCCTTCCCGTCCGCCTCGGAACGAACATAGACGTTGTCGTTCCTGACTATGACGGTCCATTGGCCGTCCGGCGAACGGCGGCTGAACCCGCGTTCACCCCGTCCCGAACGCTCGCCTTCGTCCTGACCCTGGCTTTGCGAATTCCCTGCCGCACTCACGGCGGGAGCACAGGCATACGAATTCAAGTCGCACTGCCAGGTCTTGTCGGCGGCCTCAAACCTGACCGCCATGCCGCCCGCGACGAATTCAATTTCGGAAAACGGCAAGTGGTCCGCCTGGAATTCCCCGCCGGCGGCTTTCGACAACGCCGCCGCCAGTTTCCCGTGGTCGAACGCGGACTGACGGATTCCTTTTTCGGCATCTACCAGAATGAATTCCTTCGCGCCGCCGCTCAAGTCATTGCGATACCAGAACCGGTTGGTCTCGCCGTTCGCGCCGGCAAACCAGTGCGGCGTGATGCGCGCTTTATACACACCGCGCTCCGGCCGCCCAAACCCACGTCGCTGTTGAGGCGCTTCCGGCCTGATGGCGGTTGGCTGTTGCAGCGCTGATGAACCGGAGACGGACGGCGAAGTGGCAGTTTGCGCCGAAACAAACCCCGTGGACATTAGAAGAAAAACTGTCAGCCCGGCGCCTTGGATTTTGTGTCTGCTGGTTATGGCATGCATATTTGACGTGATTTTAATTGCGTTTCCAAGTCGGGTTTGGTGAAAAGCAGGAACAGGTTTCATTTTTTTCAATTCTCAAGGTTGATAATGATGATTACAAATTCAAATCTTTCCAACGACGTTCGTCCATGCTCAAAACCCACCACGACCTATTCGGCATCATCTCTGCCATGGCCAATGTTCCACAGCCGCTGATCACGACACCATGCGCCGGCCGCTTTCAAGCCGCTGGCCGGATGGCGGCTTGCCAGACAGGGCACAACCACCGCGATGATCAACCAAATTGTCAGCGCAAATATCCGCCCGCTCATAATCACTGGCCTCTTCTCATCGCGCACGCTGCTTCCTTTGCCACATCGCTTACCACATGACCACCGGCAGCGATGGCTTGTCGAAATAGAGATAATACGGCTGCCGCTCCTCCTCCGTGTAGAAGGGACGGAACCGGGAGTGGTTGGTGCCCCCGGACGGGGAGCGGACCTGGAAGAAGCCCGGCGTGTTGTCGGCCAGGAACATCTGTTCGAGTTCGGCGTCGGTCTTGGGCAACGTGAACGTCGTTTCCTGCCAAAGCCCTTCCATCACCATGGCCACCGGCTCGCGGACGACCGCAACCCGCTGGGGATGTTGTTTGTCCACTGCCTGCATGCGAAACGTCAGCGGAATCCGGATTTCCACTCGATCCCCGGAGTTCCATCCACGTTCCAAGGAAGCCCAGGCCCCGGGCCGGCACGCCACTTGCGCCGGCACGCCATTCACCTTGACGGAGACATCGTGGGTCCATGCGGGCACGCGGAAACGGAGCGGGAACCGAATGTTGCCGGTCAGTTCGAGTCTCAACGTCGTCGTTTCGGTTTCCGGATAATCCGTGTCCTGCACCAGTTTGACGTCGCCCTCCGGGCGCCGCCAAACCACCTCCGAAGGCAGGAACAGATTCACATACAGGCTGGAAGCATCTTTGTAGTAAATGAGGTTGGGATAGTCGGCCACGGCCTGAAGATAAGTGCCCGAGCAGCAAGGCCAGGTGTCCCAGTAATAGACCTTCATCCCGCCGCCGCCGCGATAATCCGAATAATAGAAAGTCCGCCCGTCCGGAGTGACCGGCAGCGCGGTGCCGATGCCATTGTAAAGCATCCGTTCCGCCCAATCGCCATAGCGCGCTTCGCCGGTGAAAGACAGGAGGTAGCGTGTCAGCTTGAACGCGGCCCAGGAACCGCAGCCGGTTTCGAAGGTGTCTGACCGGTAATCCAGCACCTGCCCAAGACCGCCTCGGTTCGCCACGATGGTCTCCGAAGGTCCGTAGCCACCGGTGGCGTAGCACTGCACATCTTGCAGCCAATCATAGGCGTTCCGAATCGAATCCAAATAGTGCGTCTCCCCGGTGACCGCATAGGCCATTGCCGCGCTGCTGAAAGTGTTGACGTGGCTGTAGGCGTGAACGCCATAGGCATCGGGCGGGTCCGCCGTCCCGGCAAACTTGTTCCAATAGAAGGGATACAGCCACGCTCCGGCAAACGTTTCGTATCTCGGATCGCCGGTCAACTGAAAGGCGCGATAGAGATTTTCCGCCAGGGTATACCACTCGGCCCGCCGGCCGGAAGGGAGGCCATTGCGCGACGCCGGCACGTTTTCCCGGCTCAAAGCCTGCTCTGCCCAACGTGTGACCTTCTCCAGCATCGGGATGGCGCCGCTGTAATCCCCATAGCGCTTCAAGTCCACCAGTCCGCCGACCAGCTTGTCGAAGGGATAATGTCCCATGCCGCAGTTGCCGTCCGGCTGCATGGTTTCCGCCCAGCCCTCGAACAGACGCACCGCTTTGTCGCGAATCGCCGCGTCGCCAGTGGCGCGATACAGGCGCGACAGGCCGCTCAACCATTGGCCGAAGACGGTGCTGCTGTTCACCCGGCACCAGCCGCCAAGCGGTTTTCCCGGTGCCGGCAACCCGGCGGCCTGGCGATAACCATGAAGGATGTCGTCCTCGGACAATCCCAGCCAGAAATCGCGGGCGGCCTGATATTGCTTCAGCCACCGGCTTTCGCGCAGCCGCACGCCTTGGTAATCGAACGGTTCGAGTTTGATTCTGGCCGGCGGAGCCGGAGTTGGCAGGTCCATGCCGCGGGCCGTTTGCACCAGCGCGAACGTTGCCACGGGAGCGGCCTTCAGAAAATCTCGCCGCGGCATTTTCATGTTAGCGATGTGGGTTCGCCGGCTTCACGGCCGGTAAGGGGTGTAGCGCCAGTCCACGTGCCCGTCATACGCCATGGTTTCGTTGACGATTGCGAAAAGGTCCGGGTCATAAGCCTTCAGCAATTCGCGTGTGTTGATCGGATGCGGGGTGTCCGTGAAATCTCCGTTCCGGCCCGTGTCCTTGAACGGCGCGCCATCCTGACCGGCGGCGTTGAAATATGCCAGCACGCCTTCCGCCCAATAGGCGGTGGGGTTTTGAACCGCAGACGTGTCTTTCCACATTCCCTTGCTCATCGCCGCATCGTAAAGCTGCTTCAACTTGTCATCGAATTGAACGTCCAGGCGCTTGAGGCGCAGCTCATATTGCTGAACGTCGCGCCCGCGATTGTTCCAATTCGGGTCCACCGGCCGCGTGCCGCACACATCATACAGCGCCGTGGCAAATTCGCGGATTTCGAGGCAGGGACCTACGTCGGCGTCGTTGGGATTGCCCAGGACGTTTTCTTCGGGAACAACCAGAAGCTTCAATTCCGGCGTGTAATCCATGAAACGCGCGGCGAGGTCAACGTTTGTGTCCGTCACATTTTTCAATTCCGGCAAATCGCCCAGTTTTTCATTCCGGCCCAGCACCACCAGTTTCACGTTGTCGTTTATCAGCGCCTTCAGAATATCGTGCCGGTAGGCAAACATTTTGCAAATGGTGTCGTTGGCCTTGAGCATGGCTTCATCGCTCGCCTGCCGGCCGATGACGGGAAATTCATCGGCCCAGGTGAATTTGGTGTAGTAAGGATCAATCTTGTATTGAGTCGGCGGTGGAGTGACGGTTGGCAGCTTTTGCAACCAGTGATAGCGCCAATCCTGCACCGGGCTTAAATTGAAAGTAGTCTGGATCAACTCATAGACTTCCGGGTCGTAGAGTTTGAGTTGCTCGCGGCGCGCGATGGGGCCGTGGTTCCAATTGTTGGCGCGGCCGCAGTCGAAGTATGCCTGGCAGGCTTCCGCCCAATACTCGGCCTGATTGGAACCGGCGTAAGTATTTTTCCACAATCCCTTGCTTATGGCATCCTGATACGTCTTGCGAAGCCGCCCGCGCCAGGTCGGGTCCATTCGCTGGAGCGCCGCGTCAATCGTGTGGCAAAATTCATGCACGGCAATGCTTTCACGATCATAACGGTCGGTGGGCAGGCACAACAAATTTTCCTCGCCGAAGCTCGTGATGTTGAAACCGCCCGTGCCCCGGACGCGCTCATTCAAATACGCCGGATCCGAGGCGTTCCGATATTCAGGCATGTCCGTGTAGCGCTGGTTTTTGCCGATGATAATCAAACGCGTGCCGTTGGTCGCCATGGCTTCCAAAATGTCCGGCCGCCCCGCCAGCATGTGGGTCACGATGTAATAGTCGCGTTGCAGCGCCGCATCGGAAACTTTGGCTGAAGCCGCCAGCGGCACCCCTTTTATCTCAATGTATTTTTTGTAGAACTGGCGCGCGACGGCCCGGTCCCGCTCCGGGATTTTGGCAAAAAAAGTTTCGGGTGGCGCGGTGACTTGCGGAATTTTTTCATTCGCGGCGGATTGAGGGTGTTCAGGATGTGTGCGACAGCCCAGCGCCAGAAAAGCCAGCGCGGCGGCGGCGATGATGGGTTTGGCAAGTTTATTCATTTCTGTGCGGTTTATGGCGTTGTGCCGGCTAATTCGACCCAGGTGATTCCATTCTTCTTGAGCGGGACAACGAACGCGTCCCGCTCGATGGCAAACTTTGCGGTGGGATGAAAGGTTCCGACTTCCGGCAATTTCGCCGGCTGCGCGACGCGCAAGCGGGCTTGAGGCGCATACGGTGTCGCGGCTGAAAAACCGATGCGAACGGCGTGTGTCTTTGTGTTCACTTCCACGCCGTCGAACGTGCCGGCATCCAGCGTCAGCCACAAACCGAGCGGCGCGATGTAGATTCGCGTGCGGAATGAATCGAGCGGCTGAACCCTGACCCGCTTGCCGCTCACTTTCACGTTTCCGCCGAAGGCCTGCCAGCCGAATTCAGGATGGTTGATCACATAGGTTGCCGTGTCCACGGCGTGGCCGAAAAAGTTCGGGCCGTAGTCGCCGCTGTAAGCGTCCCATTTCAAAAACGATGGCGACGAATGAAATGCGGCGGCGGCGAAACCATCCTGATCAATGTTGGACAATGGCCCCATGGTGCCGCCGTAGCCAACGCGCAAAAGATAGTAATCGCCCGGATTCTGCCGATAGGCCGTCAGGACGGGAATGGCGTTGATGCCCGATCCATAATGATGAATCTGGCGTTCCAATTGTCCGCCCGGCGCGGCACCGTAATAAAAATCCCAATAACGTCGTGCATTTCCATTATAGCCCCAGTTTGGGATGGTGGGCATATAGCCCAAAATGGAGTCGAGTGTCACTTGCGCCTTGTCCGCGAAACCAAAATAGTTGCACCATGCGTAAACTTCCTCCTGGCCGGTTGAATCCCAAGCCATTTCACTGCCGAACGGAAAAGCTTCATGACTCCAGTTGTCCGCGCGTTCCTTCATCGCCGTTTCCAAGTCGGTGGCTTTTTCGCTCCATCCCTCGTGCTTCAAGTCCTTCAGCAGCAGCAAAAAGATGTCGCCTTCCATCAAACCCATGTTGATATATCCGACGTTGTAATTGCCGCCGGCATTCCGGCCGGTGAGAAATTTCGCCGTTTCAAAGGCGTGATCCAGATACCATTCCCACGGATGATTGGTGACGAGGCCGTCGTAATTCCGCGCCAGACGATACATCGTCCAATACGCGGCCACGACGTGCGGATAATTGTAAGCCCGGTCAATTCTTTCGGAATCCTGCTTGCTCCAACTCGTCCAGCCGCCATACGGAATGTCCGGGTTGTAATAATTCGGAAATGCGTTTGTATCATAGTAGAAAAGACTTTTCCGCACGCCATCCTTCAACGGCCCGTCTTTATACTGGATGCCGCCCCACAACACGCCATCCACGAATTGCTGGAATTTTTCGACTTCCTCCTTGTTGGGCTGCCCGAATTCCTTCATGGCGGCGGCCAGCCACGAACCTGCGCCGCCTTCGTCCTCCAAACCGGCAATCCAGGCGCGGGCGTCCTGCGTCGCAATGCGATTGTGGGCGCGGTCATAGGTCATTACCGAGGGACTGCGATGAAACGGGTCATGGGGATCAACGAACCACTGTTTGGTGAACAGGAAGTTGCCCAGGTCGGCCACGGCCTGCGCCTCGGGCTTGATCATGTCATAGCCGATGGTTTGCACTAGGCCATCATCGTAAGTGACTGTCAGTTGGGCGCGGCCCCATTGCTGACCGCGCAAGGTGTATGCCTGCCAGCCGTGTTTGGTGGGGGAATTTTTGCTGAATGAAATTGCGCCTTTAGGTTCAACCCGCACTGACTTGACGCCTTGAGAGTATTTGAGAAAAAGTCGCGCGTCCATGTCCATCGGCAAAATGTAGCCGGGAATGCCCACAGCCACAGGACGGTTGTTCGCGGCCAGCGTTTTTTCAATGTCGCGAATTTCCGGCGCGACGAGAAATTTAAGTCCAAAGGTTCTCGTCGTGCCGGGGGCCAGCGTCTCGGAAGTCGGCGGATTCCACGGCTGCGCGTTCTTCCATTCGTTCTCCGCATACGCCAGGCTTAACGGCATCCATTCGTAGAAACCTTCAAAGGTCTGGCTGCGCGGTGTGCGGTCGGCAAACATCCGGGTGGCCGCGGACAGACTGTCCTGCGGATTGAGAATGGGATTATAGGCTTCCAGCGGCGTCTTGCCTTCCGGCACGACGACCAGCGCCGGGCCGTGGCCGTTCAATCGCGTGACCTGGATGTAGCTGGCATCCATGCAAATCGCCGGGTCCGAAAAGGAACAGACTTCGTGGGCTTCCGCCAGCGAGCGGCCCGTGATGTAATTGTTGAAAATCATCGGAATGCCCAACGAGCCGATCTCCACCGGCTGCGCCGATTTGTTCTTGAGTTCGAACTTCAGGACGAGCCGGTCTTGATCCAGCGCCCACGTACGCGTGACCTGGAGCGGGCAATCGTCCGGAAGCGTCGGTGCAAGATCGGCGGCGGCGAGCACCGGGCTGAATGCCGGCAGTGTGGTGATGGGCTTGCGGGCGGCAGCGGTCGAGTAGCCCTTCCATTCGCCGGGGTTGCCTTCGCGCAGGCGCATCGTCAAGTCGCCCAACTG
Organism: Limisphaerales bacterium; assembly: GCA_003161635.1. Lineage (GTDB taxonomy): Bacteria > Verrucomicrobiota > Verrucomicrobiia > Limisphaerales > UBA11358 > UBA11358. The sequence goes on along the minus strand of PMOA01000121.1, from coordinate 21,085 downwards.
GAAGTAGCGATCGCCTGCGCGTTTCTGGAGCTGGTCGGCAGGCGTGAAGTCGAAACCGTCGGCGCCCTTGGGTTGCAGCGCGGCGACCGTTTGCGATGCTTTGACCAATTTCAAATTGAAGTCCGGTGTTCTGAATTCGATGAATCCCTGGTCGAGTCCGAGCGTGGGCGGTTCTTCATTCAGGTCGCCACGCCGCCGATTGTTCCTTTGACGCTGACTGGCTTGTCCCGGCTGGGCGCTTGAACCGCCATTCGTCTGCACCGGCCCGGTTTGTTGGGGGACGACGGCTTGCTGATTCTGGTTGCTTTGCGATTGGGCGAACACCGAACCCGGGAATTCGGATATCAGGCCAAACAAAAAAAACAAGACCAGGGTGAATATATTTCCAGAGAAGAATTTGTTCATGGTTTGGGCCGGCGTCGTTGATAAAAAAATAGTGCTCCGTTTCCCCGCCCATCGCGTGTTTTGGATTATTCGTTATTCGTTATTCGAATTGAGACTATAAAGAGGCTATAACCGGCGGAAAATTCCGCCAATGCTCAAAATACACAGCGGGCTATTCGATATCAAGCGGGCCATTCGATATTATCCATCGGCCGCGGAGGCGGCCACGGTTCATTCCGCCGTTTTGCGGAACGTCCGCCGGGACTCGGAAGGCGACAATCCGATGGTCTGGTGAAACTGGCGGGTGAAGGCGCTTTGGTCCGAGTAGCCGCAATCCAGCGCAATGGCGACAATGTGATCATCCGTCTCGCGCAGGCGGCGCACCGCAAATTCCGTGCGGGTTTTCTGGATCAACTGGCCGGGGGTAAGCTGGAAGATTTTCCGGATGCGGTGCTCGAACTGGAACTCCGAAAGCCCCGCACCCGCCGCCAGTTCCTTCACCCGGAACGGTTCGTCATAATGCGCCTGGATTTGCTGGACGGCATTGGCCACGCGCGAGTAATCCTCGCTGCGCTCATTGGCCGGGTTGAGGTCCTTCGAAACGCCGACCAGTCCGATCACGTTTCCTTTCCGGCCGCGCAACGGCAGCTTGTCGGTCAGGCACCAGCCGCGCCCGCCGGAGGCGTGGAAATGCAGTTCAAGCTGGTTGAGGATGGTGTCGCCGCTCCGCAACACCCGTTCGTCCTGCGCCCGGTAACTCTGGCCGAACGGCGGCGGAAACACTTCATCCGCGCGACGACCGATCAACTCGCGCTTTTCGCGGCAGCCGCATCGCTCGACCAGGGTCTGGTTGACGACCACGTATTCGCCGCGGCTGTTCTTGATGAAAAAGACCAGGTCTGGCAGGCAGTCAAACAGCGCTTCGCCGGTGAACGGTTCGGCCAGTTGCGAAAAAAACTCAGTCTGCGATTCAGTGATAGCCATGCGTACCAATCGTTGTGCCGAAATCCTAGTGTTTCAAAAACTTCCGCCGCGCCCCGGTAACATGTGGGATTCAAAGATGGCGGGACGTGTAACGCCAATCCACATGGCCGTGAACAAAATCCATTTCAGCTTTTTCATCATAAATGTATTTTGGGAACGCACCGCTGACCCACATGAATCTGACGATGCAACTGCAATTCAAGCAAGCACGAGAAAAGGCAATACCAATCCTTTCATACTGCCAAGTCCGCAAATTTCGTTAATAAATCGGATCACACCTTTGTTGCCCATGATTCAAATGCACCGCTTGCTATTCGGAATCATCAATTTTTGCCCAAGGGGCGGGCGACTTCGGAAGAAAAACCGCCCATGACCGCGATTTGAAACGGGAAGCGGAAGAGTTGGTCGTTCAAACCTTGTTAAACTTCTTGCGACGGTATTCAGAAGGCCGCCAGCCGATCCATTTGGTAAAAGTGTTCGAAAACACGAACGGGTTTTGGTAACCAATCTCCAGAGAAATGGATTCGATGGTCTGCTCGCTCGTGGCGAGCAACTCCGCCGCACGCCGCATCCTGAGATACGTCACCTGATGCATCGGGCTGCGACCCAACTGGCGCTGGCACAGCCGACGCAAGTGTTCGTTGCTGTAACCCGCCTCGCTCACCAGCCGCGTGAGCGACCATTTGTCAGCCAGATTGGCCGCCACCCGCTCCCACAACAATCGTAGCTGGTCGGGCTGGTCAGACGGCTGCGCAAACCGCAACACATACGCATGAATCAAATCGGTCCACTCTTGAATCAAAGTGGGCTGTGCTGGCCCGTTGCATTCATACATCAAGCCGAGAATCGCCGATCGCAGTGGTAACGGATCATAGCGCGCCATGACGGGCGTGGTGGCGTTGGCAATCGGACGTTGTTTCGTCGGTCGTTGATAGCAGACCCAGCAAAATTCCCAGTGTCCTTTGGGCGTCGCCTCAAAAGCGTTCAGCGTGTGGGCGGGCAACAGGCACGCGTAGCCTTCCCGGCAAATCCGCCAGCGGCCATCAATCAGCACCCGGCCCTCCCCGCCAATGCACGCGAGAAAGTATGTCGTGGTCTGCTTCGTCCGGACGATCCGCATGGGCGCGTTGGTTTCCTCAATTCCGAGATGAACCATCTGATATTGATGCAGTGTCTGACAAACGGGAAAGCCTTCCAGCCAGGGACGGGATTCAATGTTGGCAGCTCGAACTCCCCGCATTCGGGTGCGCGGGCCGAGAATAGTCACATCGGCCAATTCTTTTTCACTTCCGGTCATGTTTGGGAAGGTAATGCCCCCCCACTTCGTCTGGCGAGCAGAATATGCTGGCGCGCATGCGGGACATGGCGGCTCACGGTCGCAGATTTTCCACCCCGCATTCATCTCGCAGCCTCACCGGCGGCAAGCAAGTCACCTGTCGCGTTTTGACACTTTTGGCTCGATCCAGTCAGCTTGAGTCCGGTTTGCATTCTGTTCCGGGCTGCTGATTTTCAATGTGAGCTTCCGGACGCCGGCAATGGTGAATTCCACGGACTTCGGCTGATCGGATTTTTTCAAAGTGCCGCTGCGCCAGAGTTCCTTGCCATCGCCGAAAATCAGGAATTGGGCCGAGGCGTTTTCATCCGAGCGGTCATCCACGCCGACCAAGGCCGTGAATTTCCCGTAAAGCCCTTTCAAATCGAATTCGGTTTCCGAGTTTGCGAAAGAACTCAGCCCCTGATCGCAATGCGTCCCGGCCACCGACAGCGGCGCGGGTGTCAGCAATTCCTCAATTTCATAACCATCCCACTGTCCTGTGGAACGCGCCGGCTCAAGCTCGGCCAGCGAAAGTTTGTCCGGCAGCAACGCGGCCAGGCTGAATTTGATTTGCCCGCTCCGGACGCTTTCCCGTCCATCTTCCCAGACGGCCTTCACCTTGGCGGTATAAGTCGCTTGCGCATCAAGCCCCCGGATCGGGAACTTCGCCTCGGGCGTGTAGCCCAGCAATTGGCCGTCGAGATAAACCTGATACCCCGCATTCAAGTAATACTGCTCCTGCCAGCTCAAGTTCACCCCGTCGAGACCAACGCGCTGCGCCGCCAGGTGAACCGGTTCGCTTGGCGGGAACTGATAAAGCTCGCCGGGGGCAAACTGGATTTCCCAATCCACTTTCCGCGTCTCAGGCGAGGTGATCTCCACCGTGGCCCAGCCCTGATGATTTGAAATTTTCACCGGCAACTTGCTGCGGCCGGCGCGGGCCGTGGCGCGCGCCACTACATGGTTCGTTCCGCGCGGGAACGCGAAGCTCAGTTGGTAAGGATCGTTTTTGACCAGACGGCTCGTGCCCTTGAACGAATCGCCCGCCGCGCTCTGGCTCACCGCGACAAGATCAACCGGCCCTTGCGTGATGTGGCGGCTGGTGGAGATGAGCTGGATCTTGTCGGAAGCCGGAAGCAGCGTCAGCACGCGGCAACTCGTCGGCGAAGTCGGCACGGCCATCCCATTCGCCCACTCGCCGAGATACTCCTTGTTCCAGAAATCGAAGACGTGGACCAGCTTGTCCGTCGGCAGGCCAAGTTCTTTCCAGTTGAGATAAACCTGGTCCGCCTTCTCCGGGTCGAAGTTGAATACTCCCACGACATCGTAACGGCGTTCGAGATGGTTCACCTTCAAATCCCAGATGCGCTTGTAACGCTCGGTCGGGAACAGGTCGAGCGGACGGATGTCTGTCGCCGGATAAATGCGCCTCAGCAATTCCACCCGCTCTGCTCCCAAATCCATCAACCGGTCGCTCGACATCAGAGCCTGGCCGGTGAGTCCTTGCAGCGTGGCCCACGCGCGCGCCTGTTCGAGCGTGAGCGGCGACCGGACCAGCACGACGTCCGGGTCGGAATACCAGACGATGTTGTGGAGGTAGTAGTATTGCAGCGTCGGCCGCAGTGCGACCTGGAATCCGCCCCAGCCAAGCACGATGTCGCCGCCGGTGCGCGAGCCGTTCAGGATTCCCGCTCCTTCCAGCGGAATCCCCCAGCAACCGAGCAGATAACGGTTCGGCCCGATCGCACTGTGAATTGTCTGGATCGTCTTGCGATACAACCCCGCAGCATCGCCGGAAGGTGATTTCATGAACTCTCTTGTTTTGCCGTATTTGTCCACGACGATTGGCTGGCCATCAATTTTGAAATAGTCGTAGCCCCAGTCGGACAGCCGTTTGAAAAGGCGGCCCAAGTATTCGTGCGACGCGGGATTCGAGGGATCAACCAGGAATCTCCCTTCCCACGTATCGGAAGCGGTCGAGCCGTCTGGTTTGAGCAGGAACACGCCGGGATTTGCCTTCACGACGTCGTCGTTGTTCTGCCCGTGCGGTGCGATCCAAAGCCCCGGCGTCAGACCGAGCGATTTGATATGTTTTGCCATGTCCGCCATGCCTTTGGGGAAACGCTCCGTGTTAGTGGCTTCCCAGTTGCGGGCGCTGCCTTTCGCGCCTGTTCCCTGCCAGCCATCGTCAATCTGCACATAGTGCGCGCCGTAATCCTTCAGGTTGGCGGCGATCCATTCCGCGTTGCGCTGTACCTCCGCGGCAGTGATTCGATTGTAGTAGTAATACCATGTGCACCAGCCGGACGGTGGTTGCGGAAAATGGGATTTGTCCAGCGGTTGGTAGAACTTCACTCCCAGCACGTCCCGGTAATAATTCGTTTTGACCGTCCCGTCCTTCAGCACAACCTCGTCCTTGACCGGATCGAAAACACCATCGGCAATCGGCGTCTGAACCTCCCCAAGTGTCATGACGAACAAATCCGGGTTCATTCCGTCCTGAATGCGGCACGGAATGGCGCTTGGCCACGCCTGGCCGACAGCAGCCTTTTGGGCAAAGAGGTCTTCACAGGGCAGAGCCGCAGCCAATAATGCGACAGCGAAGGGCTTGATCAAACCCGAAAGCCGAAGCTGGCCTGCGTGTGGCTGCGACGCCCCGTCGCAGTCCGGTGAACGCGGCGCCGCCGCCGCGTGCGGCGACGAGGGCGTCGCCGCCACCCTCCCGGCGGCGGGGCGCCGCCGCCACCGATAGCGGTTCGCCCGCGCGCGGGTTCCAACTCGGCCCGCCCGTGATGCAGAAATCGCAGCGCAGGTCGCATCCGCTCAACGCAATGGCGAACGTCGGGATCAATTCCAGCTCGTCCGACACTTCGGCTTGAGCCATGAAAATGCGGGCCTCCGCGCCCGCGTGACAGAGGCCCGCTTCCCCCACCAAACGGTTCACGCCGCACTCATGCGCACACAACCGGCAATCCGCCAGTCCCGCGCGCGCAATCCGCGCCCGTTCGCGGGCTAGGACGGAACGCGATTTTGGACTGCGGTGGCAGAGCGCAGCGGCGACACCGCTTTTGGAGACCTCGTCAGCCCCGGCCAAAGCGGCGTGGCGCTTCGCNNGCTTCCCGCCGCAGTCCAAAACCGGTCGCGGTTCTTTCGAATGCGTTGACGCCCGGCAACCCTGAAATTGTTGAACGAATCATAACTCCAATCGTGACACGCGTTCCGACCTGACCTGCCGGCCGGTTTTGCCCATGACCAGTTTCCAACGCACAAAAAGGTAAAGCCATCCCGCCACTCCACCGCACCACATGGCCAGCATGAGGAACCAGCCGGAACAGAAGAAGAGAATGAGCGAATTGATGATGGCGATTAAAATCGCCGCCTGGCGAACGGAGATTTCGCCGAGGCCGAGCAGAATCAACCGTTCATTGCGATAGAACCAATCCCAGGCAACCAGCAACGCAAAAATCATGGCCCCGCCGCCGGCGACGCAACCCTCCATCTCCGATTTCAACAAGACGATGGGCAAGGCTCCGGCCAAAATTCCCAGCAGACAATAGGCCCAAAATTCGAGCGCCGACCAGTTTCGTCCAAGAATGGATATCAGCGTGGCCAGCCAGAACAAACTCACGGCCCAATCCACCGGCCCGCCAGCCAAAAACCCATAACTCAACACCCGCCAGATCTGGCCTCGCCAGACCTGCGCCGGCGACAGGCCGAGCCAGACATAAAGTTCGAAGGTGTGGGTGTAATGTCCCAACAGCGCGAGCGGAAAACCGAGCGCGTAAGCCAGCAACACCAACCGCGCGCCGATCGGCAGGGATAAAAATAAATTATTGAACAATTTTTTCATGGATGGGTTCCTCCAAACAAATGTTTCCACCAAACCAGTTTCGGCTGGGGCAGTTCACTGGTGGATTTTTGGAGCCGCTGCGCGATGGCCGGCGGCACCGGCGTGTGCGCGGCGTCGTAGCGCAACAACTCTTCCGCATTCGCAAATTCCCGGGCGGCCGGTTGTTGGGTCTGGTGTTCAGCAGCGTGCTGTTGCTGCTGTTCTTGGGAAAGTTTGGTTTGGTGTTTCATAATTCAACTTCAGGCGGTTTTCTCAAAAAGGGCGGCAAAAGTTTTGCGGGCGCGATGCAATTTCCCGCGCACCGCGTCGGGGGATTGCCCGACCAGCGCGCCAACCTGCTCGTAACTCAATTCCTCGTCGGCCACGAGCAATAGCATGAGCCGGTATTCATCCGGCAGACCAGCGAGCGTTTTCTGGATTCGCTGGCCCAGTTCCTTGATTTCCAGGACGCGCAGGGGCGAGTCGGTTTTGGCCACGGTATTTTCCCACACCGCGTCGTCCGCGTTGGAAAACACGTGGCGGTCATGCCAGCCCTGACGGAGGTTCTGGCAATGATTGATGGCGATGCGGTAAAGCCACGTGCGCAGGGACGCCTCGCCGCGAAATTGATCCAGCTTGCGGAACGCCTTCAGGAAAACGTCATGCGTGGCGTCCTCGGCCTTTTGCGGGTCGCCCAAGAAACGCAGGGCGAGATAATAAATCGCGCGGCTGTTTTCGGCATAGAGACTGGAAAATTCCGGGGACGCCAGGCCGGCTGGCGGCTCTTCCACGAACTCACATCCTGCGACCGGCTCGTTCATGAGTGTCTTCACCGCTGATTAGACAATGCTCGCGCGCCGATGTCACGCTGGCATTACCATCCTTTGATGGCAGAGTGGCGGCGACGCAACACCCCATCTGCGGCGGGGCGCCGCAGCCACGCTTCACCCGTAACGATACGGTTTTGCCATCGCAAACGTGTTCGGCAAATGCCGGATTTCATGCACTTTGCCGTCCGCCAGCAGTACCTCGACAATATCGAACCGGATTTTCACCGCCGGATTTTTCAGCAGACGCAAATAATCCAGTGCGGTTTGCGAAAGCAATCGCCGCTTGCGCGCGTTGACCGCCGCCGCCGGTCGCGTCCAATCCTCGGATGACCGCGTTTTGACTTCGACGAATGCCAGGCAATCATCGTCGCGAAAGACCAAATCAATCTCACCGCGCTTCGAACGAAAATTGGCCGTGAGAAATTTCAGTCCTTGCCGCTGCAAATGATCTTTAGCCGCACGCTCGCCCAGTTCACCGCGACGTAGATGCTCCGGCTTGTTTTTGCCGGTGAGCAGGGCTTTTATCTGTTCAAGCAGTTTCATCTAGCCGCGGTTTGAACGCGGATTAATTGGTAGGGCGGGCAGTCCTCTGCTTGCCATACGTCAGAATCATCAGGAGCCGCGAGGATTTTGGAGTGCGGTGGCAGAGCGCAGCGGCGACACCGCTTTGGGACCCCGACCAAAGCTGAAAAAGCGGCGTGGCGCTTCGCTTCCCGCCGCACTCCAAATAGCTTGGTTGCGGCTGTTGCCGCGCTAGGTTTCATCCGTGGTTAAAAAAGTTCCAATTCTTTTATTTTAAATGGGGCAAAACTGCGCCGGTGGATCGGGCACGGGCCGTGCGCGGCGATCGCCGCCAGATGTTGCGCCGTGCCGTAGCCTTTATGCTCGGCAAATCCGTATTTCGGCCATTGCCGGTCGAACTCCAGCATCAGCCGGTCGCGTGTGACCTTGGCCAGCACGCTCGCGGCGGCGATGGAATAGCTGCGCGCGTCGCCCTGCACAATCGCTGTTTGCGGCACGCGCATCGTTTTGACCGGGCGACCGTCCACGAGCGCGTGTTCGGGTGCGGGCTGCAATTGCGCGAGCGCATCGTTCATGGCGCGATGCGTGGCGCGCAAGATGTTGATGGCATCAATTTGTCCGGCGTCAATTTGCGCAATGGCAAAGGTCACTTCGCCGCAGGAATTAAGAAACGCGAAAAACCTTTCGCGCTGGGTGGCCGTGAGTTGCTTGGAATCGTTGAGGCCTTCGAGTTCGCGCGGGAGACCGGACTGTGCCCATTTCGACGGTAGAATGGCGGCGGCGGCGACGACCGGTCCGGCCAGCGGACCACGTCCGGCTTCATCCACCCCCGCGACCCGGGCCACGCCCTGGGTCCACAGCCCGCGCTCGAATTCAAAGCGGTCAATTGGATTTAAGCGGGCCATCATGTTTGCTTGATTTTAAGTTGTTTGGCTGTCGCCGAGCCTAGCGCGTTTTGCGGAGTTGTCAGCCATGATTTTTCTGAATTGAACAGGAGGCAACGGAGTGAACGGAGAGCGGAATTGAGTCAAAATGTTTTTCTCTGTTTTCTCTGTTTTCTCCTGTTCAAACATTGTGATAAATTTCGCCCATGAAAATCGAATCCCTTCACATCGGCATGCGGGTGCGGCACCAGCAATACGGCACCGGCGTCGTCAAGGCTTTGAACGAACTCACCGCGGAAATTCAATTTGATGGCGGCGACAAGCACACGGTCGCGCCGGATGCCGCCGGCCTCGAACTTGCCGAACCGCAAACCGCCGTCAGCGGCTTGAACCTTCCGCTCAAACAATTTATCGAGCAAACCGTGGATGCCGCTGTGGTCAGGCTCGGTCTGGAAAAACCGGATGCCGTGATTGAAAAACTCGGCGTCCGCTGGCATGGCGGCAGGCTGGTCATGCATCCGTCCGACCCGGCGTTGCAGGCCAAGGAAGTGCCGCTCGAAACGTTTTTCCACAAAATCGTAATGGTTCGCAACAACCTTCGCGTGCTGGAGCAAAAGATCAACGGACACGAAAAGCTCACCGACGGCGAAAAAGTCGAGATGCAGCAATACATCACGCGCTCCTACGGCTCCCTGACCACGTTCAACGTGCTGTTCAAGGAAAAAGAAGACCAGTTTTAGAAGAAAAGTTTGCCATGTCAGCGCGATGCTCGCCCAACGACATTGCTGCGCTGCCTGCGACAATTTGTGCAACCACCCACCCGCCTCGTTTTCTGCTCGCTAAACGAAAAAAAATTCTGAAAAAAGCATACAGAATTAAAAGAGGCGACGTTTATTGAATCTGCGGGCAACGTTGGAAACGATCCATTCCGACCTCATTTCCACTTGGGAGCCCAAGCCAAGCCTTTACCTGGACCCAAAAGCAGACGCAGTCCTTGCAAGAAATGCTCAGTCATTGCCAAGGCATGCAAAGCAATCGTTCTGCTTGTGATGGATTATATACATTTATTATGGATAGGCGGCGTAAACTGCTCCTCAGCCCGGAGTTGTCTTGGTCACTCCCGCGGCTGGCTGCCAGTCCGCGCAGCGTAGCGCCGCTTCCTGCATCCCAAACCAAAAACAGCGGGTGGCTCAATGGTCATTTAGGCACGACCCTCATAATTTTTGAGTTCGTTGGAAAGTTCAAATGACAAGGTGCCTCGTATTACTGAACGTGTGTCTGCTGGCAGCTTCGGCTCGGTCCGCCGTAAATGTGGTCGTCCAGGACAGCAATGGAGTGGCCACGATCAAATACGAATGTACCGCCGGCGAGGTGGTTCGGTCTTTCGCTTTGGACGTAAGCCTTGATAAGGGGCGGATCGTCGGCATTTCTAATTTTTTCAGAGGAGTGAGCGGGGTGGGGGCGCAGGGCTATGGGATTTTTCCAGCCGCATTTCGCGATCATGTCACGGTCAGTTCCGGGACAAATGCGAATTGGGATGTGAGTGATTACACTCCGCTTGCAGTCGTGGCGGACAGTCCGGGCAATACCCTGCCAGGCCTCAATTCCGCCGGCGTCACGCTCGAATTCGGCGGTCTTTGGGATGGGAACACACCGGCCGCCTTTCCAGCCGCGTCGGGCACGTTGTGTACGCTGCAAATCAGCGAAGCCGCCCAGGTGTCCATAGCGGCAAATGCGAGTCGCGGCGGCGTGGTTTCGGCAATTCCCGACCTCAACATCACGCCGGTATTTGTTGGAACGTTCGTGGATCCGTCGGTGATTATCACGGGAATCCAGCGGATTGGCGGGGCCATCATCATTTCCTTCAAGGGAGGCGAGTTGGAGACGGCACCCGCCGTTGGTGGCCCCTGGACGGGCACGGGAAACAGCAGCGGGACTTACACCAACCAGGCCACGCAAGATCCGGCGAGGTTTTATCGTGTCCATCATCATTGATCCGTCGTGAAAAATAGACCAAACATTTTCTGGTTGGCGACATTTCTTATGCTGGCCGCAAGCCTGGCTTGGGCGGATAGCGGGGCGTACCATCAACTAGGCTATCAATATCTCTCGCCGCAGCCGGGAGCTGAGTTTTCATCCAGGCAGACGAGGTTTGTGCTGATGCGTTTTCAAGACGTTTCTCCCTCGTTGGTTACCAATCTGAGCCAGTGCATTCAGGTGACGGGAGCGCTAAGCGGAAATCACGCCGGGCAGACGAAGATTGCCAGCGACAGCCGGACGGTCATTTTTCAAATGTCCACGGATTTCCAGGCGAATGAACTCGTGACGGTGACTTTGAACCCGCAGACGGCCTCGGGTGCCCTTCAGCCGTTTCAATACCAATTCATGATTTCCGGACACATGCCGGACCCTGGCATCATCACCGCACGGGGTGAGAATCCACCAAACGAAACCAAGGACAAGGCTTTCGACAACATCAACGCCACCAAATGGCTTGATCTGGTCGTGCCGAATGGCAGCGCGAATTTCAGCTGGATTCAATATGTCTATCCGGGAGAGGAAACTCACGTAGTAAATCAGTATGCCATCACCTCGGCCAATGACGCCCCGGAACGCGATCCCCAGGACTGGCGAATTTACGGCGTGGACGGGGCTGGCAATTTGACCCTGCTGGACACGCGAACCAATCAGACTTTTGGCAGCCGCATGCAAAAAATCATTTTCGCCTTCACGAACACGACGGCTTTCCGGGGCTACCGTTTGGAAATCACCCGGGTCGCGAATCCGGGCACGGCCAGCGGGGTTCAATTGGCGGAACTCGCTCTCATTGAACCCAGCGGCGCGATTTTCCGCCAATACTGGACCGGCATCTCCGGAACCGCCGTCAGCGATTTGACGGCGAATGCTAATTACCCGAACAATCCCAGCGGCAGTGATCAACTTGCGACGCTTGAAGCACCGACCGATTGGGCGGACAATTACGGCACACGGGTGCGAGGTTACATCACGGCGCCGAACACAGGCAGTTTTGTGTTTTGGATCGCGAGCGATGACAGCAGCGAGCTTTGGCTGAGCACAAATAATGCGCCGGCGAACATCAGCCGCATCGCCTACGTGTCCGGATGGACCAGTTCGCGGGAGTGGAACAAATACGGCTCTCAAAAATCCGCGCCGATCAGTTTGATCGCGGGGCAGAAATACTACATTGAAGCACTGCAAAAGGAGGGCGCTGGCGGCGACAATCTCGCGGTGGGTTGGGCGAAACCCGGGCAAAGCACCGTCATTCCCTCGGAAGTCATCCCGGGTTCGGTGCTCTCGCCCTGGATGGGCGGTAATTTGTCGCTGATGGCGATCGTTCCGAATCCAATCATCACCAATTCCAACCAGCAACCGGTCACCGACCAGATGCAGGTTAGCGGCCTAACGCCGCTTAACCTTATCCAAGCATCGCCCGGCAAGGCGGGAATCATGCCCAATGGCGTCTCGGTTCCAAGCGATTTCCCCTTCATCAATATCACGGTCAATAACAACCCGGATCCGGAGTATATCTTCATTGATAACCGGGGCGGCGGCGGGAAGAACTACAACGTTATTTTCGACAACATGGGGTCGCCCGTCTGGTACATGAAGATGCCCGATGAACGGCGGGACATGAAGGTTCAGCACAACGGTGTGTTGACCATGTTGGCCCGTGACGGGGGCAACCATTACAATGGTTTTGACACACACTACCGCCAGATCGCCAGCTACACGGCCGTCAACGGTTACAGCACGGACGAGCATGAACTTCAGGTGCTGGCGGACGGAACATATTTTCTTACCGCGCTGCGGACGGAGACCGTGGACATGAGCCGCTACATCGCCGGCGGCAATCCGAACGCCTCGGTTACCGAACTGGTCATGCAGGAGTTCACGGCGGCGGGCGACTTGATCCTCCAATGGCGGGCGTGGGACCACCTGGACATTCTAGGCCAGCAAGATTTCATAAATATCACAGGGAGCAGTTTTGATTTTCCTCACATGAACGCCATTGATGTTGATACCGACGGTCACATCCTCCTTTCCAGCCGCAGTACCAGCGAAGTGACGAAGATCAACCGGGACACGGGCGAGATCATCTGGCGTCTGGGCGGCACGCACAATCAATTCACGTTTGTCAATGATCCGTTGAACGGCCCGCGCAACCAGCATGCGATCCGAATGGTCACCACGAATCGCTACACGTGCTTTGACAATGGAAACATGCACAGTCCACCGGTGTCTCGCGCGGTGGAATACGAGTTGAATCCCAGCAACATGACAGCCACGGTCGTCTGGCAGTACCCCGCGATACCGACGGCGAGCCTCTACTCCTATTACATGGGCGATGTTCAACGTCTGCCCAACGGCAATACTTTGATCAACTGGGCCATTGGGAATCTGCCCAAGCTGACCGAGGTCCGCCCCGATGGCACCAAGGCGTTCGAAATGAACTGGGTTGACGGCTATGAGGCTTACCGGGTTTGGCGTTGCCCCTGGCAAGGCTCTGCCCTCCAACCCTACCTCATTGTTGAACCGTATCCGGACAACGTGACACTTATTTTCAATCAGTTCGGTGATACCAACGTCGCTTTCTATCGCATTTATGGCGGGACTTCACCTCAATCGACCAACCTGTTGGCCACTTCGGCAACCACGATCAAACAGTTGAGCAACCTGCAAAACGGCAGCACCTATTATTTTCGCGTGGCCGCCGTCAATCATCAGGGGGTGGAAGACCCGTATTCCAACGAGGAAAATGCCACGGTGAATATCATCAAGCCGGGTCAAAACATGGTGGCCAACGGAGATTTCTCACAGGGAACGGCTTCGTGGGTTTTCACACTGAGCGGCAGCGCCACGGCTGCGTGGCGAATTGAGAGCGGCGTCAGCCATGTTTACATCACCAATGGTACGACGACGCTTGCCAATATTCAACTCAAGCAAACGGGCAAGCCGATCGTGGAGGGCAAAACGTATGTGTTTGAATTTGATGCCTGGTCGGCTTCGGGCACCCGCTACATTGAGGCGAAGGTCGCGCAAGCCGGAGCTCCCAACCAGAACTACAGCGGAACCACCAGCACTTTTTTGACTCCGGCGCACAGCCATTTCCGGTATGTCTTCACGATGAGCGCGGCCACCGATTTCAATGCCAACGTTGTTTTCAACATGGGCAGCGCCTCCCAAGGCGTGTTCCTGGACAACGTGTCGCTCTTCAACGCGCCTCCCGGAGACCTCAACCTGGACGGGCGGGTGGATCTGTTGGACTTGCAGTTAATGACCGGTGACTGGCTCAAACAGCAAAGTGGTTTGAGCACGGATCTGGATGGCAACGGGAAGGTGGACTTCAACGATTTTGGAATTCTCGGTGAAAACTGGTCGGCAGGGCAATAACCAGAAAAACGAACGATCACAGAATCAAAGAAAGTAAATCACATGAAACCAAAACAAACCCTCCATGCCTGGTGCCTGGTTGCGACGCTGCTTGCCACGACCTGCTTGACTGCAACCGCCCAATTGCCATCGGATTTCCCGCTCCTCAATGTCACCAACAGCGGTGGAGCGGCTCCGGGAAATTTGATTGGCAATATAGGAGGCCGCACCGCCGATGGCACCAAGCTGTATTATGTCGTTCTCGACAACACCGGAACGAATGCCGTTTTCGCCAACAAGACCAACACACTCTACAGATTTGTCACACCTCAGGGCTTTGACGCGGTGTCTGATGCAACGGGTTTTCGCTTCAAGGATGAAACCATTGCAATTGTTGACTCCGCCACAACCTTGGGCTACACGCTGGATGCTCACGATGTTAAGCTCTTGCCCAACGGCCATGCGCTGCTATTCGGGACGGAAGTGCGCACTTTCGACATGAGCACACTCGTTCCGGGCGGCAAGACGGCAGCGTCAGTCACGGGCGACATCATTCAGGAAATCGACGCCAACAATCGGCTCGTTTTTGAATGGCACACTTTTGACCACATCGCGATTACCAACACCTTCGCTGACATGACGCAATCCAGTTTCGACTACGCGCACGTCAACGCCATAACCATCGATCCAACGGACAACAATTTGCTGGCTTCCTTGCGCACCAGTTCCGAGATTGTGAAGATCAACCGGCAAACGGGTCAAGTCATGTGGCGCTTGGGCGGCAAAAGCAACCAATTCACCTTTATTGGTGAGCACGCAGAAAACGCTCCCTACTATACAGTCGGCCAGCATGATGTTCACCGGCTTGCCAACGGACACCTGCTCTACTTTGATAACGGCAATATTTCCGGGGGCGGAGTCACCCCAAGCGACCGGACCTACACCCGGGTTGTCGAGTATGCATTGGACGAGGTCAACATGACCGCGACCCTGGTCTGGGAATATCGCCATACTCCTGACATCTCGGCTCTCTGCACCGGTTCCATCAAGAGGTTCCCCAACGGCAATACCCTGATTGACTGGGGTTGCGCCGTGCCGACAAGCGGAACCATCCTCACCGAGGTTAATCCTGCCGGCCAGGTCGTCTTTGAGATGAAACATAGGACAAATAACGGTATTAGTTCGGTATTGCTTGGTGGTGGTATGACCAAACAGCTATGGAACAGTCCCGATCTGATTCGCTCGGAGATTTATCAGGGAGTTCAATCGGGTCAGACATATACTTCCATTGTAGCTGGGGTGGCGGTGACCATCAACGCTCTATCCGGTCCGCCTGAAAACGCGCTGGTTGTCCAACGCCATCTAGATGCCGTTCGGTTTCCGCAGTTCTCCGGCAAAGCACCGCAAGTGGTGATGGAGCATATTGTGCTCTCGGGTTCCAACATCAATACTTTGGAAGCCGAACTCAACCTGAACCTCCCGGATACCAGTTACGTCTTTGACACCCCGATGATTCATGATCCGGCCCAAGTGGTGGTTTATCACCGTCCGACTGCAGGCCATGGCCAGTTTACGGCGCTGCCCACCACCTACGATTCCGGCACGCAGAAATTGCGGGCAACGACCACCCAACTAGGCGAGTTCATCTTCGCCTATCCCGACCTGGACGAGACGCCGTATGTGCCAGTGATCCTTAGCCCGGCAGACCAAAGCCAAGTCAACCAGTCACAACCGATCACCCTGGCCTGGACGCCGCAGGGTCTGGTGGGTTCGTTTGATCTTCAGGTGGCCACTGATGCAGGCTTTGCCAACCGCGTGGTGGATACCAACGGGCTGGGCAGCAACAATTACTCACTGCAGAATCCATTGCCCAACATTCAGTATTTCTGGCGCGTCCGCGTCGTCAATCAAGGCGGCGCCAGTGATTGGGCCTCCGCTTCGTTTACGGCCATCCCGCCGATGCTCCAACTGACTTACCCTGCTGGCGGCGAAGTCTGGCAACGCTTCCAGGTAGTCACTATCCGATGGATTGACAACATTTCCGAGAATGTGGCCCTCGACCTCTACAAAGACGGGGTTTCGAATCGAACCTTTGTGGCCAGTACTGCCAGCAGTGGCTCCTATGCGTGGACGGTAGGTCAATTCTCAGTCATTCCCCCGAGTACGAATTATACCGTCAAAATCCGCAGCATCACTAATCCGGCTTTGTTCGATTTCAGCGAACCCTTCAGCATTATTACTAACCTGACCAGCGTGACCATCGCCACCGTGCCGACCAACTTGACCGTTACGGTTGATGGCACCAACTACACCTCGCGGGCGGTATTCAATTGGCTGCCGAGTTCTTCCCACAGCATTGCTACGACCAGTCCGCAAGTCGCGGGCGATGGCCACAGCCGTTCCAGCTTCGTCGCCTGGAGCGATGGCGGCGCTCAAAGTCACAGCATGGCCGTGCCGTTCTCGGCTGTGACCAACACAGCGAGGTTCTCCACAAATTACCTGCTGGACATCATCACGACCCCGCCAGACGCAGGCACCGTCGCCGCTGACCCGACTGGTCCCTGGTATGATGCCGGGCAACTGGTTTTGCTGACGGCCAATACAAACGCCGACTACCTGTTCTACACTTGGCAGGGTGTCGATAGTCAAGCGAGTAACACGGCTCAACTGACCATGAACGGCTACAATGCCGTGCAAGCGAAGTTTATGCCGGCGAGTGGCGTGCCAATCATCAACACTGCGTCGTTCGTCCGACTGCCGGACGGACGGGTGCAATTTAACCTGACGGCCGGGGCGGGAGTGGCAACCCAGGCGACGGTGTGGGGAACAACAACACTTTCACCGCCGGACTGGCAGATACTGGGCACGGTGCCTCTAACCAGCGGCAGCGGCGTGTTCATCGAGGATCCGGCCCCCACTGCGCCCACCCGCTTTTACCGTGTAAGTTTGCCGTAATCTCGACCCGTAGAATGACCTTCGCATGAAGACACGATTACACCTCCTCGGCGCCGCTTTAGTGGTGGCGTCCGGCTTGGCGCGCAACACGGTGAACGCCCAAGTGCCGACAAACTTCACCGCCGTCGCGACTACCATCTACGACTCGAACTCGATCGCTCCTGGCTATGTCTTCATCGCTTCGTGCGGCAGCAAAGGTGACAAGGGGCCGTTCTTTCTCCAGATGATGAACAATGATGGCACGCCTCACGCCTACAAGAAAGCGGGATACATCGCGCCGGGCGATGATTACTATCCTTACGACTTCAAAGTTCTGCCCAATGGCCTGCTGCTGAGCGCGCAATACACCGGCTGGTTCAATTACATCGATGGGGGAACGGTTATCGACCAGATCCAGGACGAGAACTTGAACATCATTGAGAGCATCCAAATGGGCAACGGGTACCAATCGGAAAGCCACGACTTCGAGTTGCTGCCCAACGGCCACGTCCTCATGATGGGCTATTACACCACGCTGGCTGACATTCGCTCGGCCAGGCCCGCCTCCTTTCCCCGTGCCGAAGTCTCCGGTGCGATCATCCAGGAACTCGACGGTAACAGGAACGTCATCTGGCAATGGCGCGCTTGGGATCATTTCAATTGGAACGAGTTCTCCGATTGGGGGCCAATGTCCAGCGACAGTCTCATTGCCGGATGGCATGTCAATGCTGTGCGGATGGACCCCATCGACGGCAACCTGCTAATGGCCACCACCGGGGAACAGATGAAGATCAATCGCCAGACGGGCGACGTCATGTGGCGACTGGGTGGGGCTTTCAACCAGTTCACCTTCGTTGGAGTCGATCCCCAGGAAGGCCTTCGCCAGCTTGCCGGACACGATTTCCACCGCTTGCCTAATGGCAACTATATCCTGCTCAACAATGGCGCGGCCGATGGCTCGCGCACGTCGCAGGTTCACGAATACCAGCTGGATGAGGTGAATAAAATCGCGACTCATATCTGGCAGTATATCCCCTCGACCACCATCGCTACCTCAGCCCGTGGCAATGTCCAGCGCCTGCCTAACGGAAACACGTTTATCGGTTGGGGAACCTCGACCACCGGCCAGAATCCAGATTGCACCGAAGTCACGCCGGGCGGCGCGAAGGTCTTTGAGCTGTTCTTCGCGAACACCCTTAGCGATTCGTATCGGGCCTTCCGCTTTGTCTATCCTCCGAGTGTCCAGAGAATTCAGGTTGTCAAACCCGGCTTGGCTGCCGGCAACACTTACTATTTTACCAACGCCGGTGTGACCATCGATGTCGGAGACCTGGTGGCCGATGGTTACAATTCAGCCACGGTCGCCCGCGAACCGTTTGCGCCACTTTACCCTCTTTTCCAGGGCAAAGCGCCCAGGCTACTCCCTGTGAGAGTGAGCGTTTCGCAAACATTCATTGAGAGCATGACGGGCGTGATTTCTTTCGATCCTGCCAGCTTTTCGATGCCTGACCCCGCCAATACAACGGTCTATTATCGGACTACCGAGGGGCAGGGTGTATTTGTGCCACTTACGACACAATATAACGATGTCAGTGGCAAACTCGTGGCTGAGCTCAGCGACACCGGCTTCGGCGAGTACGCCTTCGGCACACCGGATATCGCTGAAGTCGCTTTCCCGCCCCTGCTGGTCGAGCCGGAAAGCCTCCAATCCACTGGCGTTGTCACCCGCGTGCCGCCCTTGGTCCAACCCGGGAGGTCCTACACCGTGAACCAGCAACTCCCGATCGAGCTTTCCTGGTGTCCCAAGGGATTTTCCGGCGGCTATGCCCTCCAAATCTCGACCAATCCGGCCTTCGCCACGCTCCAAATCGATGAGCCATACGTCGTCGAAGCGCGCTACACCTTCTCAAACGCAACCCCCAACACCGCGTATTACTGGCGCGTAAGCACCTACAACGACGGTGGGGTAAGCGACTGGGCGACCAACTCGTTTACCGCCATTCCGCCGATGATCCATGTCACAGCGCCCAATGGCGGCGAGAATTGGCAACGCGGCCAGCCTGTCTTCGTCGAGTGGAACGACAACATTCTCGAGAACGTCGAGATTGATCTCTACAAAGGCGGCTCAATGGTCAAGGTGATCGCCACCAACGCTCCCAGCACGGTCAGCTACAAATGGCAGATCGGCTTGGATTTGACTCCGGGCCGGGATTATTCGTTGAAAATCAAAAGTATGACGAATGGGGCATTGTTCGACACGAGTGACGCGACCTTCAGCATTATAGATGCACCGGTGATCAACGCCGGTACAGTGATCCGGCTCCCCAACGGTCGAGTGCAATTTGGGCTGACCGCTTCGGGCGCGGCACAGGTCATGGTACTATGCTCGACGAATCTCGCTGAATGGCAGGAGCTGCAGACGGTGCCGGTAATCGACGGCAATGCGGTGTTTATAGACGACACGGCAACGAACTATCTCCACCGCTTCTACCGTCTCCGCGTGCCATAATAAAGTGGCTGCGGCGTTGAAGTTTGCTGGTTGCGTCGCCTGACATCCGGCTTGGCGTTGATTATAGCAAGCCGTACGGCGAATACGGGAACGCGAGTCGTTACCCGCTTGTCTATTGTCAAACCAGCCCGCCTACGCACTTCGTGCTACGGCGTGGCAGTCTTCGCTCTACATTCTTGGAAAGACTGGCCTGCCATCCGTAGCTCGGAACTGTTGGCGAGAGAGTCCTCCTTTGCCATCCTCCACCGCCAAGAGGCGTGTTGCCCAAATCGATTTCCGCTTCGGATGTGGGGCAGACATTCCTGTCTGCCGGTTCTGGGGACTTTCCAGTCCCCGGATTCCGCGTCAAACCGTCAGCTTTGGTCCGCGAAGTTGGAAAACTTCGCAACCGGCAGGCTCGAAAGCCTGCCCTACAAATTTGGGCAACACGCCCCAAGGTTACGGAGGACGGGCGACTGCGGAGGACACCATCCTTTGCTCGGAATCTCCAGACGTCGGTTCCGAGCGAAGGATGGTGCGCGGTGCAGGGTTTGAACCTGCGACCCCTTGCGTGTGAAGCAAATGCTCTACCGCTGAGCTAACCGCGCGACCCGAATCCGTACAGCATATTCACCCGGCCCGGCTTTTCAAGATTTTCTTAAGACCGTGTCGCGCTGCGCCCATTCGGGATTTGCCTCCGGGTAATCCAGATTGTAATGCAGCCCGCGGCTTTCGGGTCGCATCAGCGCGCAGCGGACGATCAATTCCGCCACTGTGGCGATGTTGCGCAATTCCAGCAGGTCGCTCGTCACGATGAAATTCCAATAGTAGTCGTGAATTTCCTCCTGCAAATTCGCAATGCGCTTCTGGGCGCGCGCCAGCCGCTTGTTGGTCCGCACGATGCCCACGTAATCCCACATCAGCCGCCGGATTTCGTCCCAGTTGTGCGAGACGACGACCATTTCATCCGGATTGCTCGCGTCGCCCGATTGCCACGCTGGAATTTTGAACGTGGCATCGGGCCTCTTGCCTGACGTGGAGCCGGGCGGCAAGATGCCGCCCGCTACGGCAGGCGGGACGCCCGCCGCTACTTTCTCCGCCGCGTGATGCGCGCAAACCAGTGCTTCCAAAAGTGAATTGCTCGCCAGCCGGTTCGCGCCATGCAATCCTGTGCAGGCCACTTCGCCGACGGCGTAAAGCCCGGCAATATCCGTCTCGCCGTCCACATTCGTCACCACGCCGCCGCATTGATAATGCGCCGCCGGCACGACCGGGATCGGCTCTTTCGTGATGTCAATGCCGTAGCGCAGGCAGGTCTGGTAAATGTTCGGAAAGCGTTCGATGATGAATCGCGCCGGTTTGTGCGTGATGTCGAGCCACACGTGTTCCGCACCGCTCTTTTTCATCTCGCTGTCAATCGCGCGGGCCACCACGTCGCGCGGCGCGAGCGATTTTAACGGGTGATACGCGTCCATGAATTCGACGCCTTCGAGCGTCTTGAGCACGCCGCCTTCGCCGCGCACG
>PMOA01000014.1 GCA_003161635.1 Limisphaerales bacterium | reverse complement strand
CGCTCTTGTGACTCATACCATTTCCCAATAATAATCGGCATCTATCCCAGACGGTAGGGCCGCGCTGCTGCACGGCCATCATACCCGGCGGCGCAGCTCCGATAGATCGCGAGCAGGCAGCGCCGCCCTACCCATTGCACCGATTGTCTCTGGGAATTGGTATTAGTTTCCGATTGCGAAAACGACAGGGAAAAGGCGGCTCTTTAACCCCGTTAAAGCCAAAAGCCCTGAGCACCCGCAGCGCTCAGGGCTTATGTGTTGATCAATCTTCTGTCTATTTCCAAATACAAGTGCGAGCACCGGGCGGGACGCCCGGGTAACCCGCAGGCGAGGACGCCTGCGCTACAATCCGGCCTTTGCCCGGTCAAAGAGCTTTTTCTCCTCGGGCAGCAACGGGGCCTTGGAAGCAAGTTCGAGGTAGGTCTTCGCCTTGGCGCCATTGCCCGTCGCCTTCAGAATCAGGCCGTAGTAACCCGCGATTGAAGGGTTCTGAAGCTCCTGCGGTTTGAGCTGTTCGATCACCTTGAGCGCCTCGGCGTCTTTCTTCTGCAGGTGGAGGGAAAACGCGTAGGTGGAAACGTAGGCCGCGTTGGTGGGGGCCTTCCCGTACACTTCACGCGTCAACTCGTGCGGTTTCAGTTCCTGCGCGTCGAGGAGAAGCGCGGTCATGGCCAGATTGTTCCTGGCTCCAAGATCTGACGGAGACCGTTTCACCTGCTGGCTGTAAAGCATCATCAGGGGCCGCGTTCGGCCGCCGGCAAACAACGCCTGGGCCAACGCTCGGAAGGCCCATTGCTCGCCGGGATACTGATTGACGATGGTCCAGAGGATGTCCTCCCCTTCGCTCTGCCAGCCCCATTGCGCGGCCAGGCGGAGCAGCATAACCAGGCTCGCCTTCTGGCCGTTGGCGGTTTTCAATGCCAGCTCCCATTCCGCTTTCGCCGCGCCGCCCATGTCCTGCCCGCGCAGGGCGCGCGTCTGGAATGCGTGGCGGACGAACTCCAATTCACCCCAGTTCTGATTTGTGAGGGCGCCATTCAGCCCGCGCCAATCCCGAAGCATCGTATGGCACTCGGCGGCCAACAGCGTGACCGGTTGATTGGTTTGCGTGTTCTTGGGCAGGCTCTGCAGCCAGGCCAGTGTTTCCGCGGGGCCAATCCTGGTTATTTGCCACATGCTCAGTTCATAAATCTTTGCCGTGTTCGTCCCGGCCTCGCGCTGAAAGGCGGCCAGCGCCGGTTTGAATTCGGCGTTTTGGCTTCCCTTCAGCACATCCAGCCGCAAGAGCCGGTCGCTGAACGTTGAGTTGGTCTGCTGCACCAAATCCCTGGACAAAGCCAAAGCCGCATTCGTCTGCCTGGAGCCAATGGCGTCCACCACGAGTTCGCGCAGGGCCTGGCAGCGCAAGGCGGGGCTGGATGAAGAAATGCGCGTGAGCGTGGTGCGCGCTTCGGCCATGGCTGACGTATTGGTGCCGTGGAGGCGCACGACCGCCAGGTTCAATTGCGGGGCCGGGTTGGTCGGCTCAAGCCGGGCGGCTTCCAGGAAGTGGGCCTCGGCTGCAGCACGCTGATTGGCGGCGGCGGCCACAACGCCGGCGACGTTGTGGTAGGCGGCGGTTTTCCTGCCGGCCTGGTCCACTCCTTCCAAAGCATTGGTGGCGTCCATGTAATCGCGGAACACCATGGCGCTCTGGGCCAGTGCCAGCCGGTCATCCAACGAGCGCGGATTGAGTTCGACCACGCGGCTGCGCCAAAGCAGGGCGCTGGGCGAGCGTTCGGCCTCGCTCAATCCGGCCATGAGACGGCAGGCTTCCACGTTCCGAGGATTGGACCGAAGCACGCGTTGCAGGGACAGCAGCGCTTTTCTCGCGTCGGGCTTGGGCTCGGTGAGGTAATGCTGCGCTTGTTTGATCAGGTGGGCTTGCCGCAATGACAAATACCCCCGATACCCGGCGTAACCGCCGCCGAGGGCGATGCCCAGGACCAACACGACCAGCAGAATTTTCCGCATATTTCTGGTTTTCATAAAATCAAATCCCGTCACAGGTGTTGACGGTACCAATCCAAGGCTTTCGACAGCCCCTGCTGAACGGTATGGGATGGCTTGTAACCGAGGAAGCGTTCCGCTTTCGATATGTCCGCCTCGGAGTGCCGGACATCGCCGGGACGGAAATCACAATATACGGGACTGCAATCCTTCAAATGGGGATAATCTGGCAGAAGTTTGCCGCGCAGCAAACCAAAAAGTTGATTCAGGCTGGTCCGCGCGCACACCGCGACGTTGTAGATTTCATTGATCGCCTCAGGCTTTTGAACGGTTGCGGCCAGGAGGTTGGCCTGCACAACATTGGCCACGTAGCAGAAATCACGAGTCGTTTCGCCGTCGCCATTGATGTGAATCGGCTCGTTTCTCATCATGGCGGCGATCCACTTTGGAATGACGGCGGCATAAGACCCGTTGGGATCCTGCCGCGGCCCGAAGACATTGAAATACCGCAGGCCGATGGTTTCCATTTGGTAGCACCCCGCAAAGACGTCGGCATAAAGTTCGTTGGCGCGCTTGGTGGCGGCATAGGGGGAAAGGCACCGGCCGATTTTGTCCTCGACTTTGGGCAGCTCCGGATGATCGCCGTAAACGGCGCTGCTGGAGGCATATACCAGGCGCTTCGTTCCGCTGTCCCGGGCCGCCACCAACACGTTCAAGAAGCCAGTGACGTTGCTCGCATGAAAGTCAGCGGGGTTCGCGATTGACCGCGGCACGGAGCCCAGGGCCGCCTGGTGCAGCACGTAATTCACTCCCTGACTTGCGCGCTGGCACGTGTCCGGGTCCCGTATGTCACCCTCAATTTGCCGGAAATTCTTCCACTGGCCGGGACCAACCAATTCCCGCACCTGCTCCAGATTCTGGCGGGAACCCGTCGCGTAATTATCCAATCCAATCACCCGCTGGTCCAACCGGAGGAGCGCCTCCAGCAAGTTGGAGCCAATGAATCCGGCCACCCCGGTGACCAGCCAAACCTTCGGCCCGGCCAGCATCTGTTCTTTCAAGTGTTCGTAAGCGCTCACGTAAAATCCCTTCATCAGGCCTTCCAGACCTGTCCCGGCCGGGTTTTGATGCCGGCCATGGCGTTGCGCGTGTCAAGAATGCACGGTGCCCATTCTGCCAGTTCCTGGTAATTAACCGACTGGTGGTTGGTCGCTATCAGCACGGCATCGAACCCTCGCAGAACCTGCTCATTCCACACAACGGAACGAGTCCCTGCCCAATGTGAGTGTTCGCGGCTCGGTCGAATGACCGGAACATATGGATCGTAGTAAGCAACCTCGGCGCCTCGTTTTCTGAGCAAATCCAGCAGAACGTAACTGGGTGACTCCCGGTCATCATCCACGTCCGGTTTGTAAGCCAGGCCCAATATCAGAACCTTCGCGCCGTTGGTCGCCTTGCGTTGAGCGTTGAGCGCGTCCGTGAGCCGGTGAACTGCATAATCCGGCATGGAGGTGTTGATTTCACCAGCCAATTCAATAAAGCGCGTGTTCTGGCCATATTCGCGCGCCTTCCAGGTGAGATAAAAGGGGTCGATGGGTATGCAATGCCCGCCCAGGCCCGGCCCGGGGTAGAACGGCATGAATCCAAACGGTTTTGTTTTTGCGGCTTTAATCACCTCCCAAATGTCTATGTCCATGGCTGAATAAACCACTTTCAACTCATTAACCAGGGCGATATTGACACTGCGAAAGATATTCTCGAGCAGCTTGGTTGCCTCAGCGACGCGGCAGGAGGACACCGGCACAATGTTTTTGATCGCCCGGCCGTAAAGCGCCTTCGCCCGATCCAAACAGGCGGGCGTGTAACCGCCCACAACCTTTGGAATTGAGGCCACCTTGCTGTCGGGATTTCCCGGATCCTCGCGCTCCGGTGAAAACGCGAGATGGAAATCCACACCCGCCTTCATTCCAGAACCAGCCTCCAGCACCTCCCGGAGGTCTTCGTCGGTGGTCCCGGGGTAAGTGGTGGACTCCAGGACGACCAGCGTGCCTTTGGCCAGATGCGGAGCGATGGCCTTGCCGGTTTGAAGGATATACGAAATGTCCGGCTCCCGGTTTTTGTTGAGCGGAGTCGGCACGCAAATGATGACCGCCTCCACTTTCGAAATTTTTCCAAAATCGGTGGAGGCGGAAAATCTGCCGGTTCCGGCCATTTCGGCGATATCCGATGACTGGATATGTTTTATGTAACTGCGCTTTTGGTTGAGGCTGTCCACCTTGCTGGAATCAACGTCCAAACCCAGCACCGTTACGCCCGAACGGGCGAACTGAAGCGAGAGGGGCAGACCGACATAACCAAGACCAACAATTGCTATATTTGTATTCATATTCATAATTTGTCAGGGAAACGATTGGGACAACGGCGCCACGTTTGGCTTGCTTGATTCTGGCGCTCGAAACAACCGCCGTTTCATGTTTTCAGGCCCGGCCCCGTTTGACTGCGCTGGTCTTCAGGTTTGGTAATTAATTGGCCAATCCGTTTATCCGGTGCCAGACAGGGTTGATAATCCGGCACCGCCTCTTTCAACATCAGTTTGAGTTCGTCCGCCTTGAACTGATGAAGGTTGGCGCGCAGCCTTTGCAGCGTCTTGCGGATCTGGTCCAAATCCGCGGGCGATGAGAGGAACCGGCAGATTTTGGGATGGGTGGTGGGAGCAAAATTTTCTCCTTTGCGAGTGACTTCCTCAAACAGTTTCTCGCCTGGCCGGACACCGGTGAATTCGATCTGGATGTCCTCATCCGGCTTTAACCCGCTCAGTTCGATCATCTGTCGCGCCAGATCCACGATCTTGACCGGACTGCCCATATCCAGAACGAAAATCTCCCCGCCGGTCCCTTGCATCGCACTCTGCAGAACCAGCATGGAAGCTTCGGGAATGGTCATGAAATACCTGGTCATATCCGGATGGGTCACTTTCACCGGGCCGCCCTCGGCAATTTGCCGGTGGAAAATCGGGATCACGCTGCCGGAGGAGCCCAGGACGTTGCCAAAGCGAACGGCCATGAACTTCGTTTGGTTGGGATGCGCCGCATAGAGTGCCTGCACATACATCTCCGCCAGGCGTTTGGTGGCGCCCATGACATTGGTCGGATTGATGGCCTTGTCCGTGGAAATCAGGATGAAACGAGCCACGCCAAACTTCAGGGCCAGGTCGGCGAGTTGGGCCGTGCCCAGGCTGTTGTTCTGAATCGCCTCGCCCGGCTGATGCTCCATCATCGGCACATGCTTGTGGGCCGCGGCATGAAAAACCACTTCCGGACGGAACCGCGAAAAGATTTCCTCCATCCGTGCCCGGTCCAGGATGTCACCGACCAGGGGGATGATTCTCTGTCCGTACTCCAGACCGATCAACTCCTGCTCGATTTGGAACACGTTCGGTTCCGATCGGTCCAACAGGAGCAGATGCTTGGGGTGATAGGTGGCGATCTGCCGGCAAAGCTCGCTGCCGATGCTGCCGCCGGCGCCGGTCACCAGCACCACACGATCCTGCAACGCCAGCCGAATGCTCTCCGTCTCCAATTCGACCCGTTCGCGCCCAAGCAGATCCTCGACTTCAACATTCCGCAACTGGCTCACCCGAACCTGCCCCAGGGCCAGTTGATCCAGCGAAGGAATTGTTTTACACGGCACGCGCACTTGGCGCAAGAGACGAACAATTTCTCCGATGCGCTTGGCCGACGCAGCCGGCATGGCGATGATCGCTTCCTGAATTTCCAGTTTCGCGCTCACTTCCGCCAATTGCTCCGGCGGCCCCAGCACGGGAATGTCATGCACGCGCGAATGCCATTTCCCCTTGTCGTCATCAAAAAATGCCACCGGCTGCAGACCAAATCCCGGCTTGAGAGACAACTCTTTTGCCAGCAGCGCACCGGCATCCCCGGCGCCGATGATGCCTACACGCCGTTGTCGTTGTCCCTTTCTCGCGCCCGAGATGGTGCCCGACTCTCGAAGCGTGCGCAGGGCCAGACGGACACCGGTTAATCCCACCAGGCAGAACACGAAGTCCATCGCAATCACCCCCCGCGGCGGCGCGAACCCCGTTCCCCACGCGATCCAGACGATCATCGTAATGACCGAACTGATAAACAGCGCATGAAACATGCGGGCCAGATCGGGTGTGCTGAAATAGCCAAGCAACGGAGAAAGCTGATGGAACAGTCCCAGGAGAATCAACTGCAAGGGCACCAGCCAGAGCAGAACCAAAAGCCGCTCCTGCTGGGCCGCCGGCTCCATCATAAAATCGAAGCGCAGTTCGTACGCTACCCAAAGACTGGCGGTCAGTTCGATTGCATACAGCATGAACAACAGCCAAATACGGACTGGAGTCGAATATTCAAAGAGATTCAACTTCATAATAATTTAGACCTCTGAAAAACTCCCTTTCATCATAGCGGCGGTCGGCAGTCCACCGCATTTCTCCAGCAAATTCAGTGCCGTCCCATGGAAGATATGCACAGAACCATTGATTTTATAGACGATTTGAAATGCGGCAAGCGTTTTAACCGCCACACTCCGTCCCAAGGCGCAGCAGGGCGCAGCTCAATTTTTGAGAAGCGGCCTGGTTGCTCAATCCCAAAGGGATTGTGTCCTTCAGCCCAAGGTTGCGAGGAACGAGCTACCTTGGGAACGCTACGCCCAGGAACGCAACCCCAACGGGGTTGTGGCCCGGCGACGTTCACCAACGCCGCAACCCCGTTGGGGTTGTGATTTTCTCCCGACGATTAACCCAGGGTGGCTCGTTCCTCGCGACCCTGGGCTTTGAGGCGGAATCCCTTTGGGATTCTTGGACGGCGCGTTTAGCCCTGCAAGAAACTGTGATGCGCCCCTGGCCGCAGCACCGGCCAGCCGGAAGCGAAGGTGGCTTTTACCGGCAAACTTTTCAGCATTTCGCGGATTTCCTGAAGCCGCTCCGGGTCCTCTTCCGGCAGGGCCACGATCACCTCGTCAATTTTCAACTGCCATTCGGCGTTGAGCAGGCACTCCGGCATCCCGACGACCGGGATGTCGTGCGGTCGTTTGTGCCAGGTGCGCGGATTGTCGTCGAAGAAAGCGGCCACGCGCCGGTTCAGGGCGACGATGTTCTTTATCGAGCCGCACACGCAGCTCACGCTCTAAATTCATCTGTAAGTCTCCCGCTCATTTAAAAAATCAAAAAGTTGAAATAAGAAAGCAGAAAGCAGAAAGCAATATTGGGAAAGCAGAAAGTTGAAATCAGAAAACAAAAACCCGTTTCAGCTTTGTCCTTTGGTTCGATTGATCATGGTTGTGAAAATGGCGATCAACTCCGAGGACTCTTCCTCCAGCGGTTTGGTGAGCGCCGATTCGATGCCACACTCTTCACGCAGAAGTTCCAACCAGAGCGCGGATTCGTCAGCCTCTTGGAGAGCACCGCCAAGTTTCGACACGAACTCATCATTGGAGCGCGCACGGGAGGCCTCACGCACGTGGGCCGCCACAGAAGTTCCCGAGCGGAGCAATTGCTTGCCCAGAACTCTCACTTCATCCCTCGCTTTTGGGAGCTTGACGAAAAGCCGAATAACGCCTGCCGCAAAAGCCTTTGTCCGATCCCTGAATTCTTCTGTTAACCGCCCTTGGTTCATTTCTGTTTTCCCATTTCTGCTTTCTGTTTTTCAGTTCGTTAAACGCCCTTCGTCTATTTCTACTTTCCCTTTTTGCTTTGCACCTACATCCAACCTCTCGCCTTGTAATAGGCCGCGCCCAGGTACTCGTGCATGACCTTGGAAAAGTCGGACAAATGTTTCGGTGTTGGAATGAGGGCTGTGATGCTGTTGTACCACGGCCTGGGAATTTCCACGGTCTCCCGGAAATCAGTCGGTGCGGGAACAAACTTGATCCCGGGACAGAGTCGCCGAAAAGTTCCGATGGCCCTTGGCATGTGCCTCGCCGAGGTCACCAGCAGCACGTTCGTGAATCCACGCTCCCGGAGAACGGGATAAAGATTCTTCGCGTGCTCGTGAGTGTTACCTGATTTTGTTTCCGTGATGATTGCCGCCTTGGGCACGCCGAGCATTTCGAGGAAGTCCGCCATATCCTCCGAAATGGGGCGCGCCGCAAAACCGCCAGTCGCCACATTCCCCGTGCAAATGATCCGCGGCGCTTTACCCTGGCGATACAAGCAAGCGCCATACAAAACCCGGTCGCCGGCCTCCCCGACTTCAATCGTGGGCCGGGGCGGAGTTTGACCCATGCTGCCGCCGCTGAGAATCACGATACAGTCCGCTTCCGGAACGTGGCTGGGCGGCAGATACTGCCATTCGAGGTGACGAGTCATCCCATCCACGAGCCAGCCATTGCCGCAAACCATGAGGACCGCGAAAGCCGCCCAGAAACAAACCCGGCTTAACTTCTGTCGCTTCCGAAAGACCGCCGCCGCCACGAGAAGCAACGCGCACAGCGAAGTCGGATAGAGCAGCTCCAGGAACAGGCTGTAGAGGAAGGACATTGCAGAGGTCAGCTGATTAAAAAACTGAAATTGTGAAAGCTGCCAGTGAAGTAGCCCGGTGAAGTAGCAAACCAAAGACTTCACGGGCCAAGGACTTCACGGTCCTCGGCCCATGAAGTAGGCGGCCCACTTCACGGGCCAAGGAATGTTGAAATAGGAACAACCGAAGCGATCGCCAATTTCGTGATTTCCAACTGACCGTGGCAGAATTGTCTTGAACCGGGACAGCTTCAAGTATTGGATTATGATTGTTGAGTTGATGGAGCGTACTTCAAACGAAACCAATTACAAGCCCGCCCAGCCGCGCTGTTTTGGCACGCTGTAGGCTTTAACTATTTGCTTATGCGTAATGTTCCGGGCACGTTGATCCGAGTTATGGGCCCTTTGCCGTACAATATTGTTTTCCTCGGAGTCCTGACGGTCGCACAGATGGCCCGGGCGGCGGACACCCAACCGCCCTCGATGACGATCACCCAACCAACCAGTGGAAGCAGCATTGGCGGAATTGTCAGAGTCTCGGCGACTGCGACAGACAATGTGGCGGTGGCAAGTGTTTCTCTTAATCTTGATGGAGCGGCCGTTGTATCTCCACTGACGTCGCCGCCGTTCAAACTTTTCCTGAACACCGCCAGCTTGGCCAACGGAGTCCACAGCCTTCTTGCGGTGGCTACCGACACGGCAGGAAACACCAGACGTTCTCCCTTGATCCAAATCAACATCACAAACCCAGCACGCTACACGCTGGGTCCGGGTCCATTCACGGTGGAAAATCTTGGCAGCGTTCTGTCGGTGAATACCCAGGACAGGCAGGCTTTTTTTCAATTGTCCAACGATACACACCTTCTGCTTTATTACGACGCGGATTATGGAGTATCCCCATTTCAAATTCTTGATGTTAATCTTTCGCAAGGCACGGCACGATTGACGAACGCCGTTCTAGGGCGTCTGGGCGTTCGCGGCACGGTGCTCTACCCGAATGGCAAAATTTATATTGGTTCAAGCGAAGCAAATGGAACTGGTTTCTTTGTGGAATACGACCCCATCACGGGTGCGACCCGGCAGATTGCACAAATAACCGGCTCGGACACGCAGTTCATAGAGATTGGCAATGACGGTTGGATTTACATTGGGGAGTTTCCGAGCGTATATGTTGACCGCTACAACCCTAACACAGACGTTTATGAGCGACTAGGCAGTATGAGCACTAATTCGAGTTATGCTTACACACTCGGAGCCGACTCCCGCTACCTCTATGTAGGTGTGGGAGAATCGCCTTGGTCTTTGGTCATTTACGACACGCAAACAACAAATAAAACTGAATATTGGGCCACTAATGGGGATTCTCTCGGTACAGTCCGACACGCCACTAATGGTAATTGGTATTACCAACGGTATATCCCGACTCCTTACCAGGCTGTTTGGTATCAATTGACCAATGGGGTTCCGGTGCAGTTGACGAATCCTCCGAGCGGCCTTATTCCGGAACAACGGCGGGGCAATGTGGTGGACGGTGTAAATTATGGTTGTTTAATGGGTTACAATGTAAATCTGGATTATGCACTCCCGGACAGCAGCACCAATTATGCAACTATTAGTTGGCAAAAAGTTGGAGCTGCCAATTGGCAGTCGGTGGGCATTGGCGGGTTTCATTTGGCCTCCGCGACCATCAGCCGGCTTTATCCTTGGGACAGCACACATCTCTTGGGTTTCGCTTTCTTCTATGGGCCTGTCATTACCTACGACATAAATAGCCACCAAACGACAACGCTTGGCAACCCCCAATGCAGCCTCTACGACGCCATATTTGGGACGGGTGTTGCTTATTTCTCCGGTTACACGGCTATAGTGCTCCGTTATGACCCTTCCCGTCCTTGGGCGCTTGCCGCCTCGACGACGAATTTTTTTAACACCAATCTCAATCCCTATCAAACTAGTCTCACAATAGGCAAGCATAACTTTTTCTCGGCGTTCGGCGCGGATGGGATGGTTTATGTTGCCGCACATCACGAGCGGGACTCGGCGGGTGGTGAACTGGGTTGGTATGACCCCGCAACCGGAACGAACGGCAGCCTGCGAACCCCATTTATTGATGAAATCAATGCACCGAACGACTTAAAGCCTGCTTTGGGTGGAACAAAGCTCGTATATGCCAGCACGAGCACGAACCTTTTCGTGTTCGATGGCGCCACGAAATCAATCGAGCGAACCATTGTCCCGTTACCGGGAATAAACATGGATAAAGTGGTTGAAGTGGCCCCCGGAATCATGTTCGGTGTTGCAGGAAGCAACATCTTCGAGGTGAATATCACCAACGGTTTGGTCATCTACACCAACAGCTTACCCGGCACGGCTTTCGTCCTCTACACAGCGCAGTACAACCACCGGCTGGTGCTTGGGCCGGATGGTTATGTATGGTTGCCTGTTAATCAGTTACACGGTATAGATAATTATACTTACATCTATCGCATCAATCCGGCAGATGGATCAATGACCAATATGTTTACTTTGGGCTTTTATGCTTTCTATCCATCGAGTTTGATGTTCAATGGGGGAGACATGTATCTCTACGGTGCAACGAATCTATGCCGCGTCAAAGGACTGCTGATCCCAGTTGGACTTCAACCGCCGCACTGGGCTGCCCCGTGAAATAGGCGGCCCACTTCACGGGCCAAGGAAAGCTGACCCGCCTACGTCCAACAGCAAGAATACCGCCCGCTCTCCTCAAGCTCGAATCGGCCACTGATCCACCGCGAATCGGAAATCATCGGTCCCGGCATCTTCGATTTTGCCCGAGGAAAAAATTATCAGAACAGCCTTCTGGTTCAGGTTGACACTGCCCGTGGCGTGGCCCGGCGGCACATGAAGCACCTGCGGATGGGCCGCCGAAAGCAGATACCTCGTCACGGACAAGTCCGGGCTTGGCCGTTCCCAATCATCCGGCCGGACTACGGCAATCAGCACCGCGCCATGGACGACAGTAAACCACTTCTGCTCCCGGCGATGCCCCACCCAGCCCCGTAAGACATTCGCTTTACCCGCCGTTACCCAGTAGAAGCGATCCACTCCCTTGAAATCGAACCCATTGACAAACGATACCGTACCGCGCGCGTCGGCATGCCGTCCGCCCGGGATCAAACCCGGAGCCTCGTTGCTTTGATTCATAAACCCTGAACCGGCGGTGAAATCGAACAGGAGGCAACAGAGAGAA
>PMOA01000053.1:134436-202517 GCA_003161635.1 Limisphaerales bacterium | reverse complement strand
GCGGCGGCAAATCGCTCTGTTTTCAACTGCCCGCGATGACACAACCCGGACTGACGGTCGTGGTGTCGCCGTTGATTGCATTGATGAAAGACCAGGTGGACGCGATGCAGGCCGGCGGCATACCGGCGACATTTCTCAACTCCTCGCTCGCCCAAAACGAATCGCGGGCGCGGCTGCGCGGCCTGCACAACGGCGAGTTCCGCCTGCTCTATGTTGCGCCGGAACGGCTGATGCTTTCGGGATTTCTTTCAGATTTGCAGCGGTGGAACGTGCGTTTGCTGGCCGTGGACGAGGCGCATTGCATCAGCGAGTGGGGACATGATTTCCGCCCGGAATACCGCCAGCTCGCGGAGTTGCGGAAGCTTTTTTCCGAAACGCCGATGATGGCGCTCACCGCCACCGCCACCGGGCGCGTGCGCGCCGACATCATCAAACTGCTCAAGCTGCGCGAGCCGCGCTGCTATGTCGCCAGTTTCAACCGTCCGAACCTTACCTACCGCGTGCTGGCCAAAAACAAACCTTACGACCAGGTGTTGGAGTTTGTCCGGGCGCGACCGAAGGAAAGCGGCATTGTTTATTGCCAGTCGCGCAAATCCGCCGAGAGCGTGGCGCTGCGTTTGAACGAGGACGGAGTAAAAGCCAAACCGTATCATGCCGGGCTGACACCGAAGGAGCGGTCGGAACATCAGGAACTTTTTTTGCGCGACGACGTGCGCGTGATTTGTGCGACCATCGCCTTCGGCATGGGCATCAACAAGCCGAACGTGCGCTTCGTCCTGCACTACGATCTGCCGAAGAACATCGAGGGTTATTACCAGGAAACCGGGCGCGCGGGACGCGATGGCCTGCCCGGTGAATGCGTGCTGCTCTTCAGCGCGGGCGACGTGATCAAGCAAACGCGGTTCATTGATGAAAAGCCGGATCCGAAGGAACAACAGATTGCGCGCGAACAATTGCAGAAGATGGTGCATTACGCGGAATGCGCGGGCTGCCGGAGACGGGAACTGCTGACTTATTTTGGCGAGGATTGGAGCGCCGGCCTCCGGCACGGTGAGTCCGCACAATCGCATCATGCCGATTCGGAGATCGGCGCTCCGGTCAATTGCGGCGCGTGCGACAACTGCCTTTCGCCGCGCGCCACTTTTGACGGCACGGTGGCCGCGCAAAAATTTCTCTCCTGCGTTTATCGCATCCGCGAGAAAACCCGGTTTGGTGTCGGTTTGAACCACGTCATCGAGGTCCTGACCGGCGCGGACACGGAGAAGGTTCGCAAGTGGAATCACGAGCAACTCTCGACATACGGCATCGGCGGGGAACACAGCCGGCCGGAATGGGCGGCCATCGGCCGCGAGCTGGTCCGGCTCGGTTATCTGCGGCAGACGAAGGAGAAATTCAGCGTGCTGGAGTTGACAAATGACGGGCTGGCCGCGCTCAAGCAACGCCGGAAAGTGACCCTCACCAAACCCGTGACTGCGCCGAAATCGAAAGTGCATCGCGCGGGCGAAATCGCGTGCGACGAAGTTTTGTTCGACCGGCTGCGCAAACTTCGCAAGCAATTGGCTGACGAGCGCAACGTGCCGGCTTACATTGTTTTCTCCGACGTGGCGCTGCGGCAGATGGCCCGTGATTATCCGGCGAGCGAGCGCGAGTTTGCGCGCATCAGCGGCGTGGGCGAAAAGAAACTGCGCGAGATTGGCGATGTGTTTCTCGCCGAAATCGCCACCTATTTGCAAACCAATCCGCGCCAGATTTTCGCCGATGATTCGTTCGCCGCGCCGGCCCCGCCTGCTCGAAACAGCCTTGGGGATTCGGTGCGGGACACCCTGCGCCGCTTCCGTACCGGACAATCTGTCGAGCAAATTGCCGAGGAACGGAATTTGACCCTGGGCACAATCCACGGACACCTGACAGAGGCGATTGAACGCGACGAGTCGGTTGAATTGAAACGCTTCTTCACGGACACGGAGCAACAGAAGATTGCGGCGGCGTTTGAAAGAAATGGCTTCGGCAACCTCACCGCCGTATTTGAATCGCTGGGCGGCGCCTGCGATTATGGCCGGCTCAGAATTTTCCGCGCGGCCATGACTGTCAGGCAAACCGCGGCGCAGTAACAACCGGCGCAAAGTGGGAGTTCAAGCTTCAGCCTGTTGCTTTACCCGATGCCGGCTGAAGCCTGAACTCGAGCCCGGACGTTACTTTTTCTCCTCCGGGTTCGGCGGTGGCGGATTGGTTTTTTCAAAGTTCAGCGACGCCGAGTTGATGCAATAGCGCAGGCCGGTCGGTTTCGGGCCGTCGTCGAAAAGGTGGCCGAGATGGCTGCCGCAATGCGCGCAGATCACTTCCGTGCGGCGCATCCCGAGGCTGTCATCGTTGCGTAAAATCACCGTCTTCGCCGACGCCAGATCGGAAAAACTCGGCCAGCCGCAACCGGAATCAAACTTGTCCTTTGAAGTGAACAAGACTTGTTTGCACGCCGCACAGCGATAAACCCCCGGCTCTTTGGTGTTCCAATAAAGACCTGTAAATGGCCGCTCCGTGTCGGCTTGACGCAGCACACGATATTGTTCCGGCGTCAATTCCTGGCGCCATTCCGCGTCGGTTTTGGTGACTGGAAATGTCATGGTTTGATTTGTGGTTGAGTTGGCGGTTTCAGGCAGGGCCGCGGTGTTGTTCGTCGGCGAGGCATTGCAGCCTGCAACGAGCATCGCCGAGGCCAGCGCGCATGGATAAAACATCCTTTTCATCGTTCAAATTTGTAGCAGCGCTCCATGAGCGTCGCCGTTTTAATGCGGCGGTCACAGACCGCCGCTACAATGCATCCGCCGCGCGCAACACACGATACCGGTGCGTCCACGGATCAATCCGGCACACGGCGCGATAATCGCAAAATTCACACGGCGTTTCGCGACTTTTACGGTACGGGTCCACCTGCGCCGCACCGGAAAAAATCGCCCGCCCCATTTCCTTCAACTGTGCCCCAACGTGGTCGAGCAATGCTTCAAATTCCGCGCGTGGCAATGCTTCCACCGAATTCGACCGCACGCCGCCATCCTTGTTCAACTTGTAATTAAATTGATCCGCCGCGTTTGTGCGGTCGAGTCTGGATAACGCGCTTGCGTCAAAGCGTCCGGTATGACGATACGCACGTTTGCGCGCGCCGGCTGCGTCCGCCAACGCTTCGTCGCGTGTGCCGCCACTTTCATATTGCCCGCGCAGGTTCACGTAAAAGACGCCGGTTGGAATCAATTGTTGCACGCCAAACAGCGCGTGCGGATTCGCCCAATGACGCACGGCCGCCAGATACGCCAGCAATTGCAATTGCACGCCATGCTCGACCAGAATTTTGTCGAGTTTTCGCTGGCCGGATTTGTAATCCATCACCACGCACAACGCGCGGTCGCCGGTTTCACGGCACAAATCAATGCGGTCAATCCGGCCCCGGAGCGCGAGCCTGTGTCCGGCGCCCAAATCAATTTCCCACGCGGGCGCGCCGCCGGCGCCGAAACCAAATTCGAGTTCGGCCACCGCCGGGTCAAATTCATATTGTCCGCGCATCCAGGTTACGAGCGTTTCGACAAAATCCTGCAACGACTCCGCCAGCACGCGCGCGGTGAACCGGCTTTGCTCGCCGGTGTGCAACAGGCCGTCGCGGTAATTCAGCGCGAGAACAGCGGCGATTTTGCCCACGCGTTCACGGGCGTCCGCCGGCGCGATGTCGCGCCAGCGTTTGCTTTCGACGCTTAATTGCTCGTGGAACATTTTCAAAACCTCGTGCTGAAAACTGCCCTGCTCGCGCGCATCCAGCTCAAAAACCTTCCGCTCCTCGGCGCGCAGCCCGGAATGAACGAAAAACCGGAACGGGCACGCGGCAAACTCCTCCAACCGGCTCACCGAGGAGTGCAGGGTCGGGCCGAAAAGCTTTTCCGCGAGCGCGGGCGATAAACTTTCCGTCGAATCCGGCTCGCGCAATGCGCGCAGATTTTCCATCCATTCAACCAACGCCGGAAGCTGCAACAATTCCGACCAATTCTGCATTCTGCATTCTGCATTCTGCATTTCGATCAGCCTCGGTGCGATTTCGCTCACGTGTTCGGTTTCGCCCAAATCTGCATCCGCGCTGAATTCTTCAATTTCGAGTCCGGGAAAAATCCGGCGCAAGTGTGCGATAAATGGCGATGGATTCAACGTTTTGCCGTCTGCGTCGTGGCGCGAAAAAGTCACGACGAGTTTTTCGCTGGCGCGCGTGCAGGCGATGTAGCCGAGATAACGCTCGCGCGCCAGGCGTTCGCGCAAATCGGGACCGGGCGCGCCGGCGCGTTGACTCAATTCATCACGGTCGGCGTCCGTCAAAATCGTTGGCGCGGCCGGCGCGGCGGGAAAAATCGTCTCGTTCACGCCGAGCACGAGCGCCAGTTTCAAATCGGGACTGCGGGCGCGGTCAATCGCGCCGATGAGCACTTGATCAAGCGCGGGCGGAATCACGCCGACGGTCAGGTTCGCGAGGCCGGCTTCCAAAATCGGCAGCCATTCGCGCAACGGCAGCGCCTCGTCCGAAAACGCGAGGGCGACGTTGTCGAGCCACGTGTTCATTTGCTCCCAAACGGTCTGGTGGATTGACGATTGACGATTGACGATTGACGATTTTTCCGGGTCGGCCAGGCTCCAGCGTTCCAAGGTTTGTTCGACTTTCATCTCTGACCAAAACTCGCGCAGGGCGTTGGTCAGTTGCCCGCCGTTCGGCTTGTTTTTCCAACGCGCGAGTTGCACGGCAAAATTTTGAAAGGGCGGCAAAATTATTTCGCGCAGCCGTTCGAGGGACTCGGACAATTCGGGGTTTTCCACGATTTGAAGGGGTTCTCGCCATTTTGCGCCGTGCCAGCCACGGGCGAGTGCTTCATTTTCAAGCCGGTCAACTCCGCACGCGCGGAGCGGTGTTTCCGCTTCATCCGCGAACGAAAAACCGGCCTTCAGTGCGGCGAACCAGTCATCGTGCGGCCAGTCGAACGTGACCGTGCGGAGCGAGCTGCGGGTCAGTTCAGCCAGGGGGTGATGCGCCACAGATTCCCGCCGGTCGAGAAAGAACGGAATCCCGTAGCGACGAAACACACGCGCCAACGGCTTGTGATAGCCGTCGAGATTCCGCACGAGCACGGCGGCATCGCGAAAACGTCCGCCGCCACGAACGAAGCGCCGGATTTCGCGCGCGGCGCGTGCTGCTTCGGCGTCGGGGTTTGAACAAACTGCGATGCGGATGGAATGTAGCGCAGACGTCTCGTCGGCGCGGGTCTTTGCCGGCGGGACGCCGACGCCACTTTGCCAGCGCGCTTCCAGGCGTTGCAAAACCGGAGTGTCGGTAAAACGATTTTGTTTTCGGTCGCGTTTGAGCAGTTCGGTTTCAATTTTGCAGTCCGGCAAATTTGCGATTCGCTGGCGGCACTGTTGAAATGTTTTGCCGACGGGCGACCAGATTGAGAGCCATGAAGTTTCGGCTTCTGGTTCGTTTTCCAGGCAAAACGCCAGTGTCGCGCGACTGCAAAACGGGACGACAGCGGCGAGCAAATCCAGTTCCTGCGGCGTCATTTCCGCAAAGCCGTCGAGCCACAGGCCGCCAAGGTTGAAGGTTGAAGGTTGAAGGTTGAAGGTTGAGCGCAAAACTTCAGCAGCCACGTCGAGCAATCGGTTTCCGTCCTGCAATTCGTGTTCGGCGAGCCAGTGCGTGTAGGTGTCGAGCAGCAGCGCAAGGTCGTGGAGCTTGTCCTGAAGTTCGTGGCGCAAGTCGGTGCGCTGGGACAATGAACGAAGTTTGGCGGGCGTGAATTGATGCTGTTGCAGTTCGCCGAGCAACTGGCTGAGTTGTTGGGCAAAACCAGGGCGGCGTGCGCTTGGGCGAAACAATTTCAATTCACTTTCGTGCCGCATCAACAGGGCGCGCAAGACCATCACCCGGCCTTCCTCGGCGAGCAATCCCGATGGCATCGGGACGCCGCGCGCGTCCAGGACAAACCGCGCGAGCCGCTCGAACGAAAAAATGTTCAAGCGCGTGTAACCTTGCGGAGCGCTATCGGCGAGCAACTGGCGTTCGAGTTGAAACGTCGCCTGCTTGGGCGCGAGCAGAACCAGCGGTGGGCCTTCCGGCGACTTGTGCAATGCATGGCGGATTTCCGCGAGACAGCGAAACGTCTTGCCGCTGCCGGCCGGACCGAGGAGAAAATGCGCTTGCACGGACTTCTTTTCGCGCAAAGACGCCCAATCGCAAAGCAATTTATTGTCAAAAATTGGCAAAGGTTGGTTGGTCGGTGGCCGCGTTTTTTGTTTCTTTTTGGAAAAGTCGTTTTATTATTCCTTCCCGTCGGGAAAATCCCGGTTGGTTGATAACGACGATCAAAATCGAAAACCTATGCCACTGACACATACCAAAGAGCTGTTTGCAAAGGCGCTGAAGGGCAAATACGCGCTCGGCGCGTTCAACGTCAACAATATGGAGCTCATCCAGGCCATCGTTGAGGCCTGCGAAGAGGAAAAAGCACCATTGATCCTCCAAATCTCCAAAGGCGCCCGCCAATATGCCAACCCGGTCTATCTCAAAAAACTCATCGAGGCGGCGGTCAGCCTGTCCAACGTCCCCATCGCCGTCCACCTTGACCATGGCGACACCTTCGAACTGTGCAAACAGTGCATTGATGAAGGTTTCACCAGCGTGATGATTGACGCCAGCCACGAGCCGTTCGACAAGAACACCGAGATTTGCAAAAAAGTCGTGGACTACGCGCACAAATACAACTGCTCCGTTGAAGGCGAACTCGGCCACCTGGTCGGCGCGCAATTTGACGAAGGCGAGGAAGGCGGCGGCCATTCCACGAGCGGCCACTACACCAACCCGGAAGAGGCCGTCAAATTCGTCAAGGAATCCGGCGTGGACTCGCTCGCCGTCGCCATCGGCAACTCCCATGGCGCCTATAAATTCAAAGGCGAACAACACCTCGATCTCGAACGCCTCAAGGCCATTAAAAAGGCGCTCCTGGACGCCAATCTCGGCGACTACCCGCTGGTGCTCCACGGTGCTTCCAGCGTGCCGCAATATCTCGTGGCCGAGATCAACAAATACGGCGGCAAGATGCCCGATGCCCAGGGCGTGCCGGAAGCCGACATCGAAGTCGCGCGGCGCGTGGGTTGCACGAAGGTCAACATTGACACCGACCTGCGTCTGGCCATGACCGCCGGCATCCGCAAGGTTTTCTCGGAAAATCCAAAGGAATTCGATCCGCGCAAATACCTTGGTCCGGCGCGTGCCTGCGTCAAGGATTTGGTCCGGCACAAAGTCAAAGATGTTCTGTGCTGCGCCGGTCATGCCTTTGACTAAAACTCGGATTTTCACCAAGCCCCAAGCTGCCAGCTTGGGGCTTTTTTGTTTTCAAAACCAGAAGCAACTCGAACGTAAATTGTGGCGCAAAGCCGCGCAAGATCACCGTCAGCGATTGAGCCGCTGATTTTTGAGGGCAAATCCCACGACCCGCGGGCCGTAAGATTTTTATTTTAGAATGAAAGCTGCGGGGGATTTGAACCATCCGCTTGAATCCCAGCCAAAAAGGTTGGCGGGTGCGGCGATCACACACGAGTTAACATCGCCCACACCCGCCAAGGCGCCCAGTTCTCATTGGGCAGGATAAACCTAACCCATCGCGACACCTTGGCAAGTGATTTTGGAAAAATAATTTCCATCTTCAGGATTGGGTTCGTATCTTTTTTTTAACATCTTTACATCCGGTTCGGATAATTCGAACAATCAAACATGCCGAAGAACCATTGGAAGTTGCAATTCGCATGGCTGTTGCTTTGCGTTTTTTCCTTCATTTGTCCGGCGATGGCGGGCGCGGCGGAACCGTCCGATCCACCGTTCATTGTGGATGTTTGGAGCACCAAAGAAGGGCTGCCGCAAAACTCAGTCATTTCGGTGATTCAGACCAGGGCGGGGTATCTTTGGCTTGGAACGCTCAACGGCTTGGTGCGTTTTGACGGAAATCATTTTACCGTTTTCAATGAATACAATACGCCCGATTTGAACAGCGACCGGATTGTTTACCTGTTTGAAGACAGTCACACGAATCTTTGGATCGGAACGGACACGGCGGGTGTGGCGCTGGTGCATGACGACAAAATCCAAAATTTTCACGTCGGACGCAGTGGACACGAAGGGCGGCTGACTTCAATTTGCGAAGATGCGAGCGGCGCGATTTGGTTTTACACGGCGGACGCGCATCTGGGCCGTTATCGGGACAGGAAGCTGGAAGTGTTGAATTTTAATTTTCCCCCGCTGGTGGTCTGCCGGATGATTGCCGCCGAAAAAAATGGGCCGCTTTGGATTGCCGAATATTCCGCGACGCCGTCGGGAATGCCTTTTTCCGAATTGTTTGCCATACAACCGCAAGGTTTTCATCCGCCCGCCGTCATTCTTGAGCAAAGCATTCAGACGCGAAGACTCGATTTTATTTTGGCAAGCCAACGCGGCGGCACATGGCGTTTGATCAACGGACACGTTCAAAAATGGAACGCCACCGCGCTCGAAAAAGATTTCGGGCCGTATCCATGGACAAATGCGACCGTCTCTTCCGCCTGCGAAGATAAAAATGGAAATTTGATCGTCGGCACTTTGCGCGCGGGCGTTTTTTGGTTTGATGCGGACGGAAAATGCCGCCGCATTGCCGGCGAGCTTTCGAGTTCAGACGTGCTTTCCTTGTGCATGGATCGCGAAGGAAATTTGTGGGTCGGAACTGACGGCGGCGGGCTGAACCGCGTCAAAAGAAAAAATTTCCAAACACCGGAAGGGACGCGCGCGGACGTTGTGCAATCGGTGTCCGAAGATTCGCAAGGCGGCTTGTGGATGGCGTTCAACGGCGCGGGCGCATCTTACTGGATCACAAACTCCGCGCAGGATTTCGCAACGATTGGCCGTTATCCGAATGCGTGGACTGTCCTTGTGGACGGCAAACAACAGGTCTGGGTCGGCACGCGCGACGAGGGGCTTTTTCAATTTCAGACGAACCATTTTCAACGCGCGCTCGGCGCGGAAATCCTCAATGGCCAGATTTTCGCGTTGTTTGAAGACCGCGCCGGGCAGTTGTGGGTCGGCGCGCAAAACGGCCTGGTGCGATGGGACGGAAACAATTGGAAACTTTTCACCACGCGCGACGGTCTGTCGGAAAATATCGTTCGCGCCCTGGCGGAAGATGCGGAGGGAAACCTTTGGATTGGAACGGAGAGCCAAGGCTTGAACTTTTTCAAGGCGGGGAAATTTATTTCTTTTCAAGCGACGGGGAACGGATTGCCCGGCAATGATATTTCCTGTCTTTACCTGGATCCGGACGGCGTCTTGTGGGTGGGAACCTCCGGACACGGCCTGGCCCGCTTTTACAAAGGAAAGTGGACCCGTTATTCGACCGACAACGGGCTCGCCAGCAACAGCATTGATTACATCATCGAAGACGGCACGGGTTGTTTATGGATTGGCTCCAACGCGGGATTGATGCGAATTCAAAAACAATCGCTGAACGATTTTCCCAATGGAACGGCGAACCTCATTTCGTGCCGGACTTATGTCGAAACCGACGGACTGCCGACGCGCGAATGTTCGGCCGGTTCACAACCCGCTGCGTGCCGGACCCGCGATGGCCGATTATGGTTCCCCACCACCAAAGGTTTGGTGTCGGTGA
This sequence comes from Limisphaerales bacterium, assembly GCA_003161635.1. Lineage (GTDB taxonomy): Bacteria > Verrucomicrobiota > Verrucomicrobiia > Limisphaerales > UBA11358 > UBA11358. The sequence goes on along the minus strand of PMOA01000053.1, from coordinate 192,810 downwards.
ACCCTGCGGACCTCAAGCCCAATCGCCAGCCCCCCCTGGTCATGATTGAATCCGTGCTCGTCGGGGGCCGGGAGCAAAAAACAAACCGCTTCAGCCCGGCGTGGCGTCAGTCCGTCATGGTTCCACCCGGGCACGAACAATTGGAAATTCATTATACCGCCCTGAATTTTCCCGCGCCCCGGGAAGTGCAATTCAAATATCGTTTGGAAGGCCACGAGACCGCCTGGACTGAAGCCGGGGATACGCGGGTGGCTTATTACAACAAATTGCCGCCGGGAAATTATCGTTTTCACGTCATTGCCTGCAATGAAGACCGGGTGTGGAATGAAACCGGCGATGCTCTTGAAGTGACGGTGCAGCCTCAATTCTGGCAGACGTGGTGGTTTCGCGCCGCCGTCATCCTGTGCCTGGTTGGAACTGTCGTTGCCGTGGTGCGTTATCTTTCCACGCAAAAGCTGCGGCGCCGTTTGCAATTGCTCGAACAGCAGGAGGCGCTGGAAAAGGAACGCTCCCGCATCGCCCGCGACCTGCACGATCAACTCGGAGCGAATCTCACGCAAGTGGCGCTGTTGAGCGAAATGGCGGAAGCCGACAAGCATTCCCCGGCAGAAATTGAATCACACGCGCAACAAATTTCCCAAACCGCGCGCGAAACGACCCGTTCCCTCGACGAAATCGTCTGGGCGGTCAATCCTTCCAACGACACGCTGGAAGGCTTGACCAATTACGTCTGCAAATACGCGCAGGAATACCTCGCGCTGGCCGGATTGCGTTACCGCGCTGAGGTGCCGGCCCAACTGCCGGCGATCACCATTCCACCGGAAGTCCGCCATAACATTTTTCTCGCCTTCAAGGAAGCAGTCAACAACGTGGTCAAACACGCGCAAGCGTCCGAAGTCCGGGTGCGATTGCAATTGCAGCCCGGCAATTTTGCGCTGAGCATTGAAGACAACGGGCGCGGCATGGGTGGTCGGGACGCAAATGCGACACAGGCGAGAAACGGACTTCGCAACATGCGCAAGCGAATGGAAGATATTCACGGAGAATTTTCAATCAACCCCGGAACCGGGGGCGGAACGATTGTGTGCCTGACCGTGCCAATCAGAACAAAATGAAGAATTCAGAAAAACATTTATCGCAGTCGTCGCTCTTGTTTCATCATTCTGCATTCATCATTCTGCATTGAACCATGCCCATCACCGTTTCCATCGTCGAAGACAATGACAAGCTGCGCGGGACGCTGGCCCGCCTGCTCGACCGGTCGGACGGGTTCCGCTGCCTGAGCCAGTACGCCAACGCCGAGGACGCGCTGAAGGACCTGCCACAGGCCCGCCCCAATGTCGTGCTGATGGACATCAATCTGCCCGGCATGAACGGCGTGCAATGCGTCCGGCAATTGAAGGCGCTGGTGCCGGGAATACAGGTCATGATGCTCACGGTCTATGAAGACACGGAAAATATTTTCAACGCGCTGACGGCGGGTGCAAACGGTTACATGCTCAAACGCACCTCCAGCAAAGAACTGCTGGAAGCCATTCAGGAAGTCCACCGGGGCGGTTCGCCGATGACGATGCATATCGCGCGCAAAGTCGTGCAATCGTTTCAACAAACGGCGGCCACGGCGCAGCCCACGGAACATCTTTCCCCGCGCGAACAGGAAGTGCTTGATTCCCTGAGCCAGGGACTTCTCTACAAGGAAATCTCGGAGAAGCTGGGGATCAGCTATGAAACCGTGCATACCTATATCCGCCGCATCTACGAAAAGCTGCAGGTCCGCACCCGCACCGAAGCCGTGGCAAAATTTCTCCGCCGTTGACCAAATTTCAGTGATTTCCCTTTGTTTTCAAGGATTTGCGTGTAACCAGAACTGGTGACTGGCTGGGGACACAGCCTCAGGTATCTTACTCCCATCGTTGGTATGCAGAAACGCAGTGTTCCGTGTGTGAAGCAAGGCGTATGTATGCGGCGCCGCAGCCAACAAAAAGTTCGTAGCAGCGCAGCTACGAGACGTTAATTTAAGCGCTTAGTTCTCATTGAGAGGCCGGAGTAGTGTCCGGCCTCTTTCTTTTTTACTTCATCCTTCGCATTGGATTTCAATTGAAGCTTGGGGCCACCGGCTGCCAAATCGTAAACCGGCAACACCGCTCCGCGCGTGCGCAGTCGAAAATCGAAAATGGAAAGTGCTGGCTTGCCGAACCGTAGCTCGGAGCGCCTGTTATTGGATGAGGATTGAGTCCGCCTTCACTTCGTTCCGGCGTGACAACATTTGCTCAGCTTCAGGGGACATGGTGATTCCTTTTGGTGGAGGGTTATAAACGACAAATCCCCGGCACTTGAAAAGCGCCGGGGACGCGACAGAGAGAATCTCCGTCACAGGTTCATAACACAAAAGGAGGGGGCTGTTGCAAGGGCCGCCATTTGGTGAGCCAAGCTACGAAGGCAAAATTACGCCGCACCTTTCGGACTGTCATCTTAAGCTACAGAGCAAAATCATTTTCGCAACAGGTTTCGGCACGAAGCGGTTCAAAAACCCGCAAATTGCCTCAATCAGATGGAATTTCTCGGCGACTTCACCGCGGATGACGATTTCTTTGCCCCGGATCCTTTGGAGGCCTTGGCATCGACTTTTTTCTCCAGCGAGTCGAAGTCTTTGCGCAAAGCCTGGTCTTCCTTCTGCAAATCCAGGAATTCCTTGCGCAAGTCGGCCAGACCTTCCGTGGTCTTTCGGAAATTCTCGATGTTCTGGATCGCACTGGCAGCAGCGCGTTGTTCCGGGCTCGTCCTGCGGGCCAGCGCAAATTTCTCGAGCGCCGGCAAAGCGCCGGGGTCCGCCAGCGCGCCCAGAGCATTTATGGCCCCCAGCCGAACCTTCTCCTTCCGGTGGTTCACATAGCTGAGAAGGAATTCACGCACCGCGGTCTTGTCCTTTTCATCGCGATCCAGGTAAGCCAGCGCACTCAATCCCTGGACGAATCCATCGCTGGTGTAGTCCGCCTCGCGCTGCCTGAGGTTGTCGCGCAGCGGATCGATGGAGGAAGGATCATCCTGCGCTCTCAGTCCCCGGATGGCGGCCTCGGCCAGCCCGTTGCGATACGAGGTGGAACTCAGATACTGTAGCAAAAGCGCGCGCGTGTCCGGTCCGGCATAGGTCCCCAAATCCCGGATCGCCAGGACCTGGATGTCCGGATTCTTTTCCACGGCGAGCATCCCGCGCTCCGCATCGCTGCTTCGCGCCCTGTAAAACCCGCCGATTCCGGCATAGATCCGGCGGCGCACGCGGGCGTCGAGCTGATGGGTGGATGCGAGCAGCGCATCGAGGGCGTCATCGGTGTGAATGTCCCTCAACGCCTGCGCCGCCTCCATGCGCACGCCGTAAAAGGTGTCGTGGTTTAGCGCGCCCTTGAGCTTTTCCACCGTCTCTTTGTCCTTTTTTGTGGCCAGCGTTTCGATGGCGAGCAGCCGGCCGACGACGTCGGTTTGATCCTCCAGTTGCGCGTAAAGCATTGGGGTGGGAGGGATGAAATGGATCTTCGCCAGCACCGCATACTCGGGATCGATGCGCACCGCCGTGGGCGCCTCATCGAGCGCAAAGTAAAAGTCCTCCAATTTTTCCTTCACGATGATCGGCTTGTCCACGGTGGTTGATCTGGTTTTGAAACGGATGGAAAGCGGTAAATTGAAGAGGAAGGTGTCGTCGCTGATTCTTTGCGTTTGACGCACGGAAACTTTGGCCAGCTTGCTGCGCGCGTCCCAACTGTAGCTTACGTCCAGGTCGGGACAGCCGCCGTGATAGACCCATTGGTCGAAGAACTGATCGTAGGAACGGCCGGAAAGTTCTTCGATCACCGCGTTCAGATCCTCGGTGACGACCGATCCGAACTGGTGCCGTTCCAGGTAGGTCCGGATGCAGCGGCGGTACAGATCCTTGCCCAGTTGCGTGCGCAGCATGTGGAGCACCCAACTGCCCTTTTGGTAGGCGAGAAAGCTGAACAGCTCATTGGGGTTGTCGTACTTCCGGTCCACAATCGGTCGCGACGAGTTGGTCATCGACAGGATTCGCTGTGCGTCGCGATACAGGCCGTAGAGCATGGAGTCCCGGCCATTCCGGTGCTCGTCGTACAGAAGCGCGTAATAGGTGGCAAACCCTTCATTCAACCAAATGTGGCTCCAGTCTTTGCAGGTGACCAGGTCACCGAACCATTGGTGGGCCATTTCATGCGCGACAAGGTTCTGGCTGGAACGGATGTTTTCCGTGTTGGTGGTGAAGAGTGTGTAGTCCGTGAGCGTGGTGAGCGTCGTGTTTTCCATGCCGCCCGCGACGAAATCATTGACCGCCACCTGGTAATACTTGGCCCAAGGAAAGGGCATGCCGATTTCATCCTCGTAAAAGGCCATGATGTCCCTGGTGTCGCAGAATGAATTGGTGGCTTCATCGATCTCGGACGGGGGCGTGTAAAACGCCAGCGGAATGTCCCGGTGCTTGTCTTCCACTTTCTTGAAATAGCCGGCCACCAGCGACAGCAGATAATTGGCATGCGGCTTGTCCTGAAGCCATTTCACGGCGACGAGGCCGGTTGCGGAGTCTTTCTCCTCGGAAACCAGCCGTCCGTTGGACAGCACGGTCATTCCCGCGGGCACGCGACAGGTGATTTCGGAGGTGAACTTTTCATTGGGCGAATCCAGGCAGGGATACCAATGCCGGGCCTCGACCGGCTCGCCTTGCGTGAACAAATGCGTGTCCCCGGCTTTGTAGCCCATTTTCGGCGTCCGGAAATACATTCCCTCCGTCGGCTCCGCGCGATGTTCAATCGTGACCCAGGCCTCCTTGTCCACAGGAACCGGTTGGGCGAATGTGATGATGATTTTCTCGTCCGTGACCTGGTAATCCAGGATCGCTTCGCTGGAGGTCACGGAGCTCACCGTCAGGTCAACGGCGTCCAGGCTCAGTTCCTCCAGCGGTTTCGCGATCGGTTTGAAGGTGATCGTGGTTTTCCCGGCGACAGTGCGATTGGTGAAATCAGGAGTGACATCCAGCGCCACGTGCAGGATGTTGATTTGGCGGCTCGGCGCGTATTTCCGGTAATCGGAGGAATCGGGCGCTGTCAGGAACGCGGCCGATTTCCGGCACTGGATTTCGTTCGCGGACTCTTCGGCCAGCGCCAGGCCGGCGACGCGGCAGAGGACCCACACGGCGAACAGGACGCGAGCGATATTCATGGCGTGCTTTTACCACGTTGACCACAAAGCGAAAGGGAAAAGTGCGATGCCTGACATGCAGCGCATCTCCAAAGGGCGGCGTAGCTAACGTAGCGAATCAGGCGGCCATGAATTTTGAGCGGCAGGCTGAAATTTTTAGAATCTGGAAAAACTCAAAGGGCAGTGGCTGTTAGCGCCGGGGACGTGACAGAGAGAATCTCTGTCACGAGTTCATAACACAAAAGAAGGGGCTGTTACCGAGAAGGAAGGACACTATAAACAGTCTCGAACAGCCTTGAACGGGATTGAATTTGTTATGCGAAAGTGTTATGCTAAAGGCGTTCGGCTTATGTTGAAGCAACATAATGTCATTGCAATTATTGAACATTATGAAAGTGGTGGTAGGTGATGGATTCGAACCATCGAAGGCATAGCCAGCAGATTTACAGTCTGCTTTTTATGGCAACTTATTTGAACTATATGACATATTGTATGCTTTTTGTTTGACTTGTAAGCATCGGTTTGCTTAAATAGCCGAAAGTAGCTGAACATAAGCGAAAGCAACCGAACAATGAAACATCGGACTGGATATCTTCATAAACGTGGAAGTAATTTTTATTGCTCATGGCGCGTCAACGGCAAGCCGTTCACGCGGGCGCTGCGCGATGACAACGGCCAGCCCATCAAGGCGAAGCGCGAAGCGGAAATTGCACGAGACAAATTCATGCTCCCCATTGCCAAGGGCAATGAGGTCGCCGTGCTGGAGTCCATCGCCGGTAGGTTGGTGGGCCGCAAGACTGAGCTTGCCAAGTTGGAAGACAAACAAAATCCGCCGTTGTCCATCGTGCAAGCATGGAGTGCATTTCTAGCCTCACCCAATCGCCCGGACAGTGGCAACTCGACACTTCGCCAATACGAATTTCAATGGCAAGCCTTTGCCGATTGGATGAAGGAAAAACACGCTGATATTCTGACGTTGCGCGACGTGTCGAAGGAAATTGCCGAGGAATATGCCAGCAGCCTGAATCACGGCAGATTCAGCCCGTCCACTTACAACAAGCATTTGAATTTGCTCACCTTGGTTTTCCGCGTCGTGAAGCACAAGGCCAAGCTGACAAGCAATCCGTGGGAATCTCCGAAGCGCGGCGGATACCTTCAGCGCAAGCGCATGGTCACAAACAGTCGCCGCGAGCTTACGATTGATGAACTGCGAAATATCTGCCAAGCAGCCACGGGCGAGTTACGGACGTTGCTGGCACTCGGCATATACTCCGGCCTGCGGCTTGGCGATTGCGCCACGCTGCGCTGGGGCGAAGTAGACTTGCCACGCGGAATGATTCGGCGCGTCCCGAACAAAACCGCCCGCCGCAATCCCAAGCCCGTGATTGTGCCGGTGCATCCAATTCTGCTTGGGATGCTGTCAAAGACGCCTTTGAAACAACGCGGCGAATATGTTTTGCCGGAAATGGCCACGCTCTACAATTATCGCACTGACATGGTAACGGACATGGTTCAAAGACATTTCAAAGCGCGCGGAATCACCTTGCACAAGCCTGGCACGGGCAAGGACGGCAAACGCGCCATTATAGAGGTTGGTTTCCATTCGCTGCGGCACACTTTCGTATCACTCTGCCGCGAAAGCAACGCACCGTTGGCAGTAGTGGAAAGCATCGTCGGCCATAGCAATCCGGCCATGACGCGCCATTATACGCACGTTGGCGAATTGGCCGCTGGCCGCGCCGTCGCCTTATTGCCGTCCGTGATGAGCGAAGCCACGCCAGGGCCAACAAAACGTACTCCCATTGAAATTATTCGTGATGCGCGTTTAATTGTTGAGAGCATGACGGCAAAAAATTTCAAAATTGTTAAACAAAATCTTTTGGCCATTTTGACAACAGGCTAATCCCCACTCATCCCGCAACCGTCTGCGCACAAATACTTCGCTTTACGCGCGGGGGATGCTTTTGGATGTCGAAAGACATTCGTAAAAAAATATTCTAAAAAATTTAGGAAACGAAATCCCCTTTATTTGCGGGCTTTTTCTAACCTTGCATGCAGCACATATAGTTGCCGCGTTGGACAAAAAAAACAATAAATCTCATAATTTGGTTTCGACTTGTGAGAGACTCGACGATTCAAATAATCCGGTCGGTGCTATTGGCCGATCCCGCTGTCGCGCCAGAGGAGCGGACGCGCATAATAGCTTTTTTGCGGTCACCGCCTGCCTTGACACGCGTGCAGCCTATTTCCACTGTGCCTCGATTAATACGGCGGGCTGAGGTTGCGAGACGATTATCGTATACAACACGAACGGTGGATAATTTGGCCGCCTCCGGGATTTTGCGTAAGTGCAAACTTCCAGGACGCGTGCGCGCTGCTGGCTTTCTTGAGAGCGACGTTGAATTGTTAATTCTCAGTAACAGGCAACAAGGAGGTGGCCAATGACTTCGGACGACATAATCATTGAAACTACTCCGTCATGCCAACCCTGCGCTGCCGGTGTCCGTCTTGGTCGCCCCTCGTGCCAACCCACCACACTCCGTACGGCGCCTATCCCTGTTGACGAGCCCAATCGGCTGGTTGAACTGGAACAGATTATTGCGGCGCGACGGCAGGCGTTCATTGAAGTGGGAACTGCGCTGGCAGAAATTCGGGATTCACATCTATACAAATCCAATTTTTTAACATTCGAGGATTACTGCATCGGCAAGTGGGCATTCAAACGCGCCCATGCCGCCGTACCACCAAGATTTCCTCCCGGCAGTTCCGGGGGGGTAGTAAACCAAAAAAAATACAAAGTTAATATGGTAAAAAACATAAAAAAACTCGATGGCGTCAAATCTGATCGCCGCACCACCAACCTCCATACCGTCCTCGGCACGAGCCCTTGCCGCGCGCGTCACGCGACCTGTGCACCGGCGCGCCCCAAGTTCGTCCGTCGCCTCAAAAACGACGATGTCGGATTTTTAATTCACAACGGTAACAACATGGCGAAGCCGTGTGTGAGGGTTAAGGGCGAAATCGCGCAGCAAAATTTGAAATCCTCCACCAAGGATAATTTTCCGCCCGCGCCCAAATTCACCAAGTCGAACATCAAATTGAACCCCGAGTTCATCGAGGCGCTCAAACAGGCAATTCAATGTTGCAGTGATGATCCGTGGCGTAAACCGCTGAATGGTGTATTCGTCGACGTGAGTGATAAAAAGGCGACCGATATCGTCGGCACCAATGGTCGTATGCTTTACTCCGCAAAATTGCCTGCCATCGGGCTGAAAAACTCCTTCATCATTCCGGCATCCAAAGCGGCACTCAAATTCCTCAACTCCATGGAGCCGACGGGCGTTGATTGCACACTGGCGTATGAGCCTGCCGCGCAAGTGGGGTCTGCTGGCTGGATCAAATTGGCCTCACCGCGCTTGACGTTCATCGCACACGAGATGGTTGGCAAATTCCCCAATTGGAAATCGGTCGTGCCGAAAATCGCCAATCCCAAGACTACCGTGAAACTGTCTCCCTCAGCCGCCAAGCAATTGATGGAAACGTTGCCGACTTTGCCGGGCACACGGAATCAAAGGATGGCGATCCGGATCAAATGCGGGTCTGGACAGTTGTGGGTGGAAGGGCGTGACGAGAACAGCGATTGGAAAGGCGTGTTAATCAAGGATGCCACGGTTACCAGGAAACCCGTGACCATCGGCCTCAACCGCGAATACCTGCTCACCGCTCTCAAGTTCGGCCTGAACGAAATTCATCTTGAAAATGAACTCGATCCGGTGGTCTGTCTGAACGGCGGCAAAAAATTAATTATTATGCCGATCAAGCTCGACGCCAGCCCCGCGGGCGTCCCTGCGCATACCAATAGTCCAGACACCAACATTTTATCCCACCCGCAGCCGTGTAATGACCGCATGGTCGTCCCAAACCCGTATGGCATTAGATGGATAGTGCACCGCATTGTCAAGCCTTAGTGGGTTTTTATTGGGGTTGCCCAACAGTTTGAGGACGTGCAATGCCCGATGAGTTGGATTGTTAATTCGATTGCCCGATGGCTGCCAATGGCGACCGGAAATCCACCGGCAGCAATTTGGGTTGCACGCTGCGTTGTGGATTTTCCCCCATTCCTTTTCCCAATCATCCAGCGACGGCACGGTGACTTCGGCGTGTTTCGAGTAGCGCAGCTTGTCAGCACCGTTGCTGCGCGATAAAAGCCATAAGAGACTCGGAATGAACGCCGATGGCTCGGCAATTCCCCTTCGGGGTGAATTTTTGGAGTAGGCCGCGCCTGCAAAGTAGGTCAACGTAGCGCGGCGTCTTGTTACCCAACATTTTCGCCGTTTCTTCGCGGCTGTAGATTCTCGGCTCATGGCCGTTGCCAAATTGCACTGATGATGAATTTTGCGCTGGCGCTTGGATTTGCAGACCAGAAATCAATTGCTCCAGATTTTTTGGATCAATCGTGAGTTGGCCAGTGATATTGAGGTTGAGGGTGATTTGGGATGGGGTGATCATTTTGATATTGAGGAAAGTAATCCCCGTTGTGTTGAGCCGGCGCAAATGGACCGGGATCTGTTTGAAAAGCAATGGTGGGGCGATTGAAAAACCAAAAGGCACCCTGACTAAACAGAGTGCCTTGGACAATGTGAGCCGGTTTTTTTACTTCGCTCCGAGAATCGCGTCCTTGGCAGCTTTGGCTACACGGAATTTCACGACACGCTTGGCTTTGATCTGGATCGTTTCACCAGTGGCCGGGTTGCGTCCGATGCGAGCCTTGCGATCGACCAGCACCAACTTGCCGAGACCAGGCAGCGTAAAAGTGTTTTTGGCGTTTTTGTAAGCCAGTTCAGCGAGATGTTCAAGAATCTCCACCGCCGCTTTCTTGGTGATGTTGTTCTTGGTTGCGAGCTCAGTTGCAATTTCAGATTTGCTCAGTGCTTTTGCCATAATTCGGTCAGTTTGTTTTGATTGTTAATGGTTGATGTTGACGGCGCATTAAAGTGGGTCAGGGATCACTTGCCAAGATAAAATCGCGTCTTTTATTGAGGAATGTGCGTCTTTCGGTCGGTGATGGTGGGGCGATTGAAGACATTTTTGTTGTGCTTCGACCGCTTGAAAGAACTCTATTTTAGCCAGAGCACGGTCACGCCCTCGTTTGTTGCGGCCAGATCCGAATCAGCTCGCAGATCAGGCACCGCTTCAAGAAGTTCCAGCACGACGGGATTGAAGATGGTGAAGTTCTCGCCAGGGATGAAGTCCTTGATCACGCCCTCCTCCTTGCGGAGCGCGAAAGATTTTCTCAGGCCATGATTCAATGTGCCGCCCTTGCCAGAGGATCCGTAGCCGTGGATTATTTTCAGAACACGCACGCCTTCACGTTTGGATTTCCTGATTTCCTCAAGGACTAGGCGGCGGGCTTCGTCCAGAGACGGGAAACTGGCTTCGACGTTGTAGGTCTTCAAGTTCATGAATTCATCGTGTTCAGTCTGACCCGTAGAGCAGTCCAGTGTCCCAGTCATAAGCCAGCCAATGCATACCAACTGTCCAGCGCGGTGTAGGCCCAATCCCAGTATCACGATATTTGATTATAAACACCTGCTCCTCGATTCCAGCCACGACCAAAGCCAGCGCAAATCCAACTGGCAAAAGTGAACTGAGGAAAATCGCCCCGAGTTTCCAATTCCACAATCGTAACAAACACAGTCCAGGAACAAATCCATACGTCCCGAAATACAGCAGCACCATGTATGTATTGCCCCTTGTAATGCCTGGCTCAACTGTACGGCCTAGCAAACACAGCATAAAATTCCAGCAGAAAATTTGTGTAGTGATGAAAGTGCGGGCAGGTATTGAAAGATGACGGGTACCGGCTGCAAGGGAAATTATCAGAACCGCACCAAGAAGGACTAAATAAATTAGCTCACCGTTTGGCAGAAAACCAAAGCCAATGAAACAGCAGATTGACAGAAAGACGACAAGAATTATACGCCGCAAATCTCGCATAACCCGATCTTCCATGAATTTGTTTCTGAATGCATCTTTTTTACGTCAGGAACTATTGAGGTTGAACAGTCGGTGGCGGCGTTGCTGGGATTTCCCCCCAGTCACGGAGAGTTGGGCTCCCATGCAACGTCCTCGAACAATTCCAGCATCTCTGCCAGAGTTTCGCAATTCGGTTGGCACGGTCTTCAACTTAAATGAATGATTTGGTTGCTCGCAACCCCATTGACTGGTTTTGTCCTTCATGGTTTTCTAATGGCTGTGTTGATAGGACATCTAAAAGTTTTCTTGGATTTGGTTGAAACAAAAAGCTTCACCCTGACGGCACAAAAAAACGGAATTTCTCAAGCAGCCGTCACCAACGAACTTCAATCCATGGAGCACCACTTCAATGAACGATTCGTTGAACGAAACACACGCGTCTTCCGATTGACGCAGAAAGGGAAAATCCTCCGCGACAATGCTCGGAAAATTGTTCGGACCTACACCAAATTCAAGAGTCAGTTCGAAGCAATTCCGCATCCCGTTTCCAACACCATCCACATAACCACCATCCCCTACATCGGTTTGTACAGTTTGCCGCCCTACCTGCAACGATTCCAAAAGGAACACCCACAAGTAAGCACCCTGGTCGAATATACTCATGCAGATCAGGTTTATGAAGACGTGCTCAATGGCACAGCAGACCTGGGATTGGTTGCACGTCCGCTCAAAAACAAGAGGATTCAAATTATTCCTCTGCACAAAGAGCCGCTGGTACTCATCTGCCATCCGCAGCATCGATTCGCTAAACAGAAAAAGATCAAGCTGAGAGCATTTAGGGGGGAAACCTTCATAAGTTTCGAGCGTGGTTTGCTAGGTTACAAAGTATTGGAAGAACTCTTGCAGCGTTACCGGCTAAGAAAGAAGTATGTCAGAGAATTCAATGAAATAGAGCCGGTCAAGCGGGCCGTGGAACTCGGAGCGGGTGTTGCCATTGTGCCGGAAGTGACTGTTCAACAGGAAGTGGCCAATCGAAAACTTGTTGCCCTTACAATTGAAGATGGAAAATTTTATCAACTACTGGCGGCGATTTGTCTCAAAAAGAAGGCAGGTTCACCACTCGTGAAACAATTCATCCCATTCTTAAAAGGAGCATTCAGACCATCTGTCTAAAATCAAATCTCTCCAATCTCCCTCCACAATGGCTCCAGGTCCCTATCGTTCAAGGCCATCAGTTTCACCTCGTTTTTATTGGCCAGTTCAAACGTCTTTTCGAACCAAGCCTTTGATTCTTTTAAGTTTCCTAACTGGCAACAATAACAGGCGAGATTGTACCGGATGAGGTATTCTTTGGGAAATTTATCCACGACCGGCAACAACACCGCCTTTGCTTCCTTCGTCCGTTTCAACTCGTGCAGGCTGAACGCTAAATGAATCCAGCCATGAGAAAGTGATGGAGCAAGTTTGGTAATGGCTCGCGCAATATGTACACAGGCTTCCCATTTCTTTTCCTTAGCGTAAATCTGCCAACGGATTTCGAGCACGTCTGGATGAACACGAAGTTGAGGCGTGATCTGTTCCAATTCCTCAAACGCTTCGACCTGATTGCCCAGTCCAAGCCAGCCCTCAGCAGCTTCCAAATGGCGTTGATCTTGAAATTCCAATTCCTGCATTTTCGAGGGTCTCAATTCAATCACTGTAATAGGAACGATTTCACACGCATCCCACAGGATTTTTGAAAAAGTGCTGGAACAATTTGTTTAGACCTGCCACACGGCAGGGTGAATGTTAAACCAACCGTTCCAGCACCATCAAAACTGAATCTTCTGCGGCAGATTTGCAACTTCATTCCGAAATTTCTGGTGGCCAAGATTGCCGGCGAAACCAAAGTGGATCAAGAGCCCGCACCTTCAGTCCTTGGAGTCCTGTGGTGCGTTGCACATATTTGAATTGTTTTTGCTGCTCTTGGTTGGTTTTATCTTTGACAGAGCCAGCAACAAACCGTCACGCCCAACGATCCAAAAATTTGATCGTTTGAGGTTCTACGGTTCCATTTCTGTGCGGACAACGGGCAACGTGCTTTTGATGTCGTCAGGAATTGACTGAGGCCGACCGGTCTTTGCGTTAACAAGTACCCAATCGGTTTCTGCTCGCGCCAGAAGGGTTTGGTCAGCAACCCGGAGGAATTTATATTTGCGCAGCGAGCGCACCTTGCGGAGGTTGGAGACCCAGGTCAGAACGGTGATTTTGTCGCCTGCAAACGCCGGGCTAAAATATTCGACTTGGTGGGTTCGCACCACCCACGTTGTGCCCAGAGCCAATGACGCTTGAGAACAACCGGTTGTTTGAGCATGGCGGATGGCCGCATCCTGCATCCATTGAATATAAACAACGTTGTTTACATGCCCGTTGCCATCCACCACATCAGCGGTCGCTGCAACGTCAAATTTGAAGATTGGATTGGGAGTCGTTGTGGGCGCAGTTTTGGAAGATGTGTTCATTTGCTGCCGACCACCTTAATCTGATTAGGCGATTCCAAAACAATTTCCGGCTTGTCGTGATATTCGGTGATGGTGCCGTTGATCTCCACCGCCTGATTCTTGAGTTTCTGCAAATCCCCGAACTGGCTCACGTTTTCTTGAAAAATCACGGCGGTAAACGGCGAGTCGGGTGATGGCTGGTCGAGGTTTAGAATAGCTACGTTGGGCCTGACCGTTACCTGCACAACTTTTCCCGTCACCACCATCGTTTCATCGTAATATTTGCTGGCCTCCAAAGTCCCGATTTTCTCAGGAAGAATTCGTTGAACCACATTGTTGGTGTTTTTAGGCAGCGGAGGAACAGGGCCACCACACTTCAAATATTTCTGGATCTCATCTGCTAAACGATAACCGGCCAAAGCTCCCTGTTTTTCTGCCACTTGTTTAGCCTGCTTCGTGTAATCAGGAGGCAGACTTGGGGCCGTATCAGAATTGGTGCTGCCCTGTAATTGTCCGCTCAAATACCCCTTTTCAATAGCCAGTTCACGGCTCTCCAAACTCCAATCTTTAGGTGATTGGTGCTTGATCAGTTCTGGCAATGCGGTTCTGGAATATTTTGCCTCGATCTGGATGGCGTAATTCCATTGAGTTCGGGGATTGGGAGACGACCCTAACAAACCATCCCAAATACCATGTAAACGAACTCCTGATTGGGCCGGCTTCACATAAAAATCGTTGCCCCCTTTATCTCCTTTTGGGTAAGTGTCCGTGAATAGTGAAGCGCAGTGCAATGGCTGATGTACATCGCCAACCAAATGCACCAGCCAGGACAAATATACCGCCCTCAATTCAGGACTGGCATTGGTGTCGCTCAATGTCTTTTCACACTGCATCACACCAAACAGCACGTCATCCATTGGCTTTGGGCCGGGTTCGAGGGGAAAGGTCGGGGGCACTAACGGATAATCGATGAAGTGCCAGTTCGGATGGTCATATGTGCTGCCACTTCTCCTGATTTCATCGGGCCAGGTGCTGCTTTTCATAAACACGTATGCCGCCAAATCCAGATTCGGATTGGGATGATAAGCTTTTTCCCATTTCGCATAGTCAGGATGCGCTTTCAACACGTCAAACACCTCGGCTTTCAATTCCGGCGAAAGTTCCCGGTACGCTTCGGCAGCGATGGCGAGATGACCCGGACCGCTCCACGCCTCGGCATAATTGGGGAGCAACAGGGAACAGACGGCTAAAAAAAGGGCGAGCAAAATTGATTTCATGCAGCCAGTATAATCAAGAACAGCAAAAGCGTTAAGATATTTCCGGTCAGGATATGTACGTCCGGCTTTTCAAAATGCTCTCTTCCCTTAATCTTTTTCCATGAACACCACATCCACCACCATCAAACCAGAGGGCAGCCCCATAATCAGTCTGCACAAATTCTGCCGTGACGCTGGTATTTCCGAAACGACTGCATGGCGCTGGCGGCGTAGGGGCTGGCTCACGACGATCAACATCGCTGGCAGGCAGTACATCACAGAAGAGGGGCTGACCCAATTCATGCGCAGAGCCGAATCTGGTGAATTTGCAGTGGAGCCAAAAATACCGATACGCAAATTGTGAATTAGTGCTTTTTGCAGATCGTCGAGCAATTGGCGTACTGCTTATCCTCCGCACATGAATGAAAACGTCGAAATCCAACGTCTGACAAAAGCCATCGCAAACTTGGCCAATATCCTCGTCAAAACAACCACAGCCAAAGTGCGTGAACAGATGCCAGCAGCAACCGTCCCCAAAACCCAATATATCCAAAGGCCCATTGACAATTTGATGACGAAAAAGGATGTGGCTGCTTATCTAAAATTGTCGCTCAGAACGGTGAGCACTCTCATGAATAATGGGGATTTGCCCTACATCAGGTTAAATGGGAGGAGTGTGCGCTTTATGCTGGAAACTGTGCAAAATGCGATGGCACGAAGATCCACGGTTGGTAGGTAGATATGGTGTTCATGCCGGGGAATTTAGATTTAATATTGACGAAAACAATCCGCGCCGCTCCATTCCGGCAGCCAAGTTTCGTCACTCTGGGGAATTGAATGGTGCGACCAAAGCGGCGTTGAATTCTCCGCTAAACGACGCGCTCCGAACCCAACGCCGCTCTCGTCGCAAAACGGCTGGCGCACGCTCCACGTCCATGTTTCCAACAACATGGCAATGGTTTACTGAGGCTTTTCTTCACTGGGCTGCATTGATAATCTTTCTGCGTGGCAACGGCTCGGCATCCAAAAGCGAACTTTTTAGCCCGGGGACGTTTTTTCTCTGGCCTCACGAGCTTTGCAGAGTTGGAACAGAAAATCGCTACACTGCCCGATGAGAAAACGCGGGGCGATGCCTTTGAAGTTTTTGCCGAAGCCTATCTCGCCACACAACGCAAACATGATGCCGCGCACGTGTGGCCGCATGATTCGGTGCCGCTCGACATCCTGAAAAGTCTCGGCCTCACGCAGCAGGATCAGGGCGTGGATGGCGTGTTGCAAACCTTGCTCGGCCAGTTCGATGCCTATCAGGTCAAGTTCCGCACCGGTCGCCCGTCGCTGACGTGGCGCGAACTCTCCACCTTCATCGGTCTGGCCGACAGCCCGCGCATTCATAGCCGCGTGCTGCTCACCAACTGCGACGAACTTCCCGCCGTGCTCAATGACAGGCAGGGCTTCTTTTGCATTCGTGGCGCGGACCTGGACCGTATGGAAACCGATGACTTCCGCGCCATCGAAGCATGGTTGGCCGATGCCGCTTACATTGCGCCAAAAAAAACACCGAAAGATCATCAGACCGAAGCACTGGACGCCCTGCTTCCTGCGTTGCAAACGCACAACCGCGTTTCCGCCATCATGGCTTGCGGCACGGGCAAAACGCTCGTTGCGTTGTGGGTCATGGAACGGCTACAAGCCAAGCGCGTTTTGGTTTTGCTGCCCTCGTTGGCCTTGCTGCGCCAGACCCTGCACGTATGGCTGCGCGAAACCAGCCTGCCCAGCCTTGCCTACCTCTGCGTCTGCTCCGACGGGAGTGTGAAGGAAGGACTCGACATGCTCAAAACAGAGCAATCCGACCTCGACTTTGAAGTCACAACCGACGCCGCGAGCGTGCGCAGTTTTCTGGACGCGCCCTTTGCCGGCGTGAAGCTGATTTTCTCCACCTACCAATCCGCACGCCGCGTTGTTGGCGAAGCACTGAAGCCTGGTGAGTGCTTTGACTTTGCGGTGTTCGATGAAGCGCACAAGACCGCCGGACGCGAAGGCCGCAACTTCGCCTTTGCCCTTGATGACAAAAATCTTTCCATCCGTAAACGCCTTTTCCTTACTGCCACGCCACGGCATTACAATCCAAGCCAGCGCAACAAGGAAGGTGATGCGAAACTCGTGTTCTCGATGGACAAAACGGATGTCTATGGCCCGCAATCCTTCCGACTTCCTTTTGCGGAGGCCGCCCGCCGGAAAATTATTTGCCGCTACAAAGTTATTATCTCTCACATCACGACTGAAATGGTAACAAATGAACTTTTGAAGCGAGGCGAAGTATTAATCGGTGGCGATCCTGTCCATGCTCGGCAAGTTGCCAACCAGATTGCATTGTGCGACGCGGTTGAAAAATTTGGCGTAAAAAAGATTTTTACATTCCATAGCAGCATATCTTCCGCTGCTTCCTTCGTTGCTGATGGCAATGAGGGTGTCCGTGTCCACTTGCCGGATTTTCAGACATTTCATGTCAACGGCAATATGCCGACGGCAAAACGTGAGCATGTTATGCGTGATTTCCGTGACGCACCGCGAGCAGTGATGTCCAATGCACGCTGTCTAACCGAAGGCGTAGATGTTCCTGCGGTCGACATGGTGGCATTTCTTTCACCAAGGCGTAGCCGGGTGGACATTGTGCAAGCCACTGGGCGCGCAATGCGTATCGCCCCCAACAAGAACTGTGGTTATGTCATTGTGCCGTTATATGTCGAACAGGCTGCTGGTGAAACGATAGAACAAGCCGTCGCTCGCGCGGAATACGACGATGTGTGGGATGTTCTCCAATCGCTACAGGAACAAGACGAAATGTTGGCTGAAATCATCCGCGATATGCGCCTACAGCGTGGGCGCAAGAGGGGTTATGATGATACACGCTTCCGAGAGCGCGTTGAAATTCTTGGGCCAGAGATATTACTTGATAATCTTCGCCGTTCAATTTCGGCAACCTGTGTAAATGTGCTTGGTGAATCATGGCATGAACGCTACGGCCAATTGGTTTCCTACTATGAGAAATATGGCAACAGCAACGTTCCACGAACCTACAAGGAAAGCAGAACTCTTGCGGGTTGGGTGATACGCCAGCGTGTCTTGTATAAACGGAAGGTTTTAGATGAAGAAAAAATAAATTCATTAAATCAAATAGGATTTATTTGGAATCCGGTTGATGCAATTTGGAATGAAAATTATTTGGAACTGATTAAATATTATCACCGATTTGGCCATTGTCGTGTGACGCAAGATTGGAAGGAAAATAAGACCCTTGGGAAATGGGTCAGCACTCAACGAGTTTATTACAATCGCGGCTGGTTGCCTGAAGAACGCATGGCTTTGCTTGAAAAACTTAATTTTGGTTGGGTTGGGGGCAAAGTGAGGTGGGAAATGCGATTTGCCGAAATGAAGGCGTTCAAAGAGCGATTCGGCCATACAAGGGTTCCTGTTAGGCAGGGCAAGAATCATTTACTTGGCCTTTGGGGGTCAAGCCAGCGATATAAAAAACGGCGCGGAGAATTAAACAAGGAGCACGAAAAACTTCTTAATTCTATTGGTTTTGAATGGGGAGATATACTGGGAGACGAACATGCAAAATCTTTAGATCGCAAGATTGAAGCAATACTACAATTCAAATCCGCACATGGGCATTTTGTTATTCCGCGCCATGGGAAATTTACATCCCTTGCGGTTTGGATGTCCGACCAACGGGCGCGGTTCAAGCAAGGAACAATAAACGCAAAACTCAAAGCACGCCTTGATGCAATTGAGTTTCCTTGGGTTTCTGAAACTACGCCGGGAAGGAGTGGACTTTGGAAATCATATTACAACCAACATTGGCAAAAGATGTTTGAGCAATTGAAGAAATACATGGCATTACACGCCAACCCAAACATCATTGTCACTGACGATGCGACGGCCCAACTTAAAGCTTGGGTAAAGTCACAAAAGGACACACGAAGATGTAAACGTCTCAGCCAAGAAAAAATTGATGCGCTGGACCGGGTTGGATTTTTGTGGCCGAAACCTAGAAAAACTATCGCCGTCCGGTTTCAATGGCAAACGATGTTTGAGCAATTTAAGGAATACATGGCATTACACGCCAACCCAAACTTCATTGTCACTGACGATGCGACGGCCCAACTTAAAGCTTGGGTAAAGTCACAAAAGTATAGCCGAGGACGCAAACGTCTCAGCCAAGAAAAAATTGATGCGCTGGACCGGGCTGGATTTGTTTGGGCAAAACCTAGAAAGAATGTTTCAGTTCCAATTTCCTAGGCTATGAGTGTTTCAGAGTTTTTCCTGATTTGGCCATAGGCACATTTTGCATCATCACAAGTGTGCAGCAACCGACGACCTAGACCTAATCGAATTACCTCGTGATCGAAGATTTCAGCATCCGTCATGGCCGCAAGCTAGGTGAGATGGCGCAGGTCGTCAATTGGGCTTCCATCTTCACCAATCACCCCCGCCACCCACCCCCATCACTCCAAAAAAGAGCAACGAGGATGAATGGTTGGGGATACGAGTGGCCGGATGACTTTCGGCTCCACCTGGAGGACCACCGAAGGAACTTGGTGTTCGACCGAGAGCTACTCCTGCGTCTAGCTTCGGGTTGCAAGGGCTCTGGTTCTTTCATCATCTCGGTTCTGTCCCGCGAATATCTACAGTTAGGGATTGCGTGGGCTAGGTGCGCACGGCGGGTCGGCATCCACCGATTCGCTTTTGCGGCCGCAGATTCCGAGACCGCCGAAGCCTTGGAATACCTCAGTATTCCTCACGTGCGAATCAGTCTCTCCCCGGGTATGACAGCCATTGGCCAGTACCGGAATCCCGGAGGATTCGACAGCAAAGGAATGGCTATCATCCACAGTCGCCTAGCACTCGTGAAGTTCCTCCTGGACAATCAGCTCGATGTCACAGCTTGCGACGCCGATGCCATTTTCATGCGGGATCCCCAGCCCTTTCTCTCCCGAGACGTGGATATCGCGTTCCAGCGGGTCGTTTATTTCCCGAAACCCTTGGCGAAAATGTGGGGATTCACCGGCTGCGGAGGATTCGTGGCATACCGGGCTTCTCCCCGCGTCTCTGCGTTCCTTGATCGTGTTCTGGCCATCCAGCAGGAAGTTTCCGACGATCAGATCGCGTTCAACATAGCCTTGCTGGAAGATGGCGTTCGTTGGAGCCCCGTTCTGGATTGGACTGAGGACGACGAGGAGCGGAAAGATGTCTTCGCCGCCCATGCCATGAAGCCCATTCATGGAAGAACAGAAGGCCTGAAACTCTCCTTGGAGGCACTCCCTGCTGACGCTTTCTGGCGGCATGAGTTCGTTCCGTTGGACCTCGGATCCACAGTGCTTCTCCACCCGAATTCCCCAAAGTCTCTTGAAGGAAAGCTCGAGGTCTTCCGCAGGATCCTGGGAGAGGATCTGAAATGGTGGCTAATGTGATCAAATCCTATTCGTACAATTTCAAGTGGTCCATCTGGAGTCCGAGAAACCTCCCTCTGCCAGAGAAGCCCAACAAGCACCTCCGAATTTCGATGTGCATCACATGCATGGGCAGGACCCACGACCTCAAGGCAACGCTCATTCGGAATATCCAGGACAACGAAGATTACCCCGATCTGGAGTTCGTCGTTCTCAACTACAACAGCCCTGATGACATGCATGAATTCATGACGTCGTCACCCGTCCTGCCTTACATTCATAGTGGTCGAATAAAATACCTGCTTACGAAATCCCCCAAGTTCTACTCCATGCCCCATTCCCGCAACCTCGCTTTTCGGAACGCCACTGGCACAATTCTCACGAGTGTCGATGCCGATAATTTTACTGGGAGAGGATTTGCGACTTATCTGAACCGACTTGCGTGCATCTGTCCGCAAAAGGCCTTCTTTGCCAGGGGGACGACAAGGATTCGTGGCCGAATTGGAATGTACAAGAGCGAATTCGAGGAATTGGGCGGTTACGACGAAGATCTTGAAGGATATGGATTCGACGATCACTCCCTGATGATCAGGGCGATGAACTCCGGATGCACGCTCATGTGGTGGTCTCGAGGTTCCGGCGTAGAGTTCCAGAACCGGATTTGGACTCCTCGGGAACGCATTACTGAAAATATGGCGAACCCCGATTGGAGGGAAACCGAAGCCCGAAACACGGACTTGACCCTGGCAAAGGTCGGGAGAGGGGAGCTTGTCGCGAATCGCTACAGGAATTGGGGATACGCTCAGGACCTAGTCACCTACGCATGAGTTTTGGGGTAACCCAGATACCGAGAGTCCAACATCCCATTACAAAATGTCTGCTTTCAGAAGCGCTGAACGACGATTGAAGCATTCCCAGAATGCACCGATCCGCTCCAAGATGTCTCGAGTGTTCTGGATCTCTTCCTCAAATCCACACGTAAAATTGTCAGCGAGCGGTCAAAACCGGCAAAAGTTATCGCGTCAAGGAAGCGCCGGTGGTCACCCAGGAAACCAAGAAAAGCAGAATGTCCAACGAACCTCCGACCGCAGAACCGGCGAGCTGAAGGGCTCGCTATCCGGTTCTGCTCCTTTTAACTCGTAGCGAAAATCCCTTGATTGAAAAACCAGAAATGATATGAATCCCACACTTCAGAGTGTCCGGTTTTGAATCGCTCACCTCTGGCCGGTTTTGTTCCGCTCGGTGACAGTAAAATGCGGTAACGTCTGGGCCACGTGCGCAAATCCAATTAAGCTGACATTATGCCAATCGACAACTTGTATGGAATTACCAATGGCGGTTCGCCTCGCCCAGCCCCTCCGCCATCACAAACCGTTAAACCAGCCCAACAATCAACCACTCCGATGTGTTCCCAAATTCCATCGCGGCTAGTCAGAAGAGGAGACCAGGAGCGTTGGTCCCCGGAGGAGGATGCAATCCCACGGGTCGAGTTGCACCAGAAACATGTCCAGAACGCTCGGCTTCTTGCGAATCGAGAGCAATTGCTGGCAAAGCTACCCAAGCACAAGGTGTGCGCGGAGATTGGCGTGGATAAGGGGGATCTTTCCGCTCAAATTCTGCAATTTGCCTCTCCCGCCAAGCTTCATCTGATTGACGCTTGGGGGGATTCCGAGCGATACCATGACGGCCATAAACGGCAGGTTGAGGAGAAATTTCGCGAGGAAATCGCGCAAGGCCGCGTGGAGATCAACCTGGGCCTTTCCACGGCCGTGTTACCCACCTTTCCGGACGCCTATTTCGATTGGGTATATCTCGACACAGCTCACACCTATTCCGTCACGGCGGCCGAACTGGCGATCTTGAAGCACAAAGTCAAGCGCAAGGGGATCATTTCCGGACACGATTACTGCATGGGCAACTGGGTGGTCAGACGGCGCTATGGTGTAATCGAGGCCGTTCATGAGCTGTGTGTCCAGGCCGACTGGGAGCTAGTTTTTCTGACCTGTGAAACGAACCAGTTTAGGAGTTTCGCGATCCGCAAAATTACACCGTAGAGAACTACCGGCTCTAAGACGCAAATGGGTGACTGAAGCAGAGGATAATCCACGAAACCTCGACCGCAGGAGGGTGCGAGCTGGAGGTTTGCAGCCCGCCCTCCTGCTCGTTTTACCTCGTTTCGAATTTCTCGGACTTGACCTCAACGCCCAATAACCGTTCCCTTTGCGCTAGAAGGTTTCTGACTATTCGAGCGCCACCAACCGCATTATTCGGCCGGCGATCACAAACAATAATGTTTCAAACGAATACAATGAGAGTGGCAATCATAGGTTTGTACAATTCGGGATCTTCAGTTCTGTCACAAATTATGAGAGAACTCGGGTTTGAGATAGGTAATCCACTTTGGGGAAAGCATTTTGAGTCGCAATCACTTCAAACTCATCTCTCGCAATGGTGGAGCGAGCCGGATTTAATCGAGTGTGTCAAGAGAGAGCAACGTGTTTTATTTTTTACAGAGTGGGCAGAACACCATGAGGCTAATACGTCCCTGGTTTGTGCCAAGCACCCTCTACTATGTCTTTCAGGTTTTGACCTTGAAGAGGCTTGGGGACCCAATTACAAAGTTATTCGTGCAGCGCGCCCCTTGGAGGAATCGATTGCCGGACTGACAAAGCGAGGTTGGTTTGATGAACCAAGACGCATCCAGAAGACCTTGCACGTTGCTTCGGAGAAGTTTTTTGCTGTGAAAAGTCACTTTGTTTCAAACTACGCCGACCTGTTAGCAGACCCTCAAAAGCAAATTGGTGACTTACTGGAATTCCTCGAGATTGACCGAAGTGGTGAGCAGCTTATCCGTGCAGCCAATCTAGTGCGGCAACACAAAAGCAAATGAATGACCATCGATCTCTAACAGTGGGCGGGAGCGGGAAACCATTACGTGTCACCCGATTGCGGCAATAGGGCATTCGGCCTCCTGAGAAACTAGACCTCTAAGTCATTGGTTTTCATGGTTGGGGCACGAGTTGGTAGTTGAGGGATGCGGCCATGTTCTGGAGGCGCGCGCGTCGAAAATTTTAAGCAACGCGGCGATCTCTGAATCGCATTCGGTGATGAGCGTCTGGTGTTTTTGCCAGAGCGCATGGGTTTGGGGAGCCGACAGCTATGGAATTGAACAGGCCAAGAATAATGCAAAGACCTTGGCTGGCTGGTTAAATTCTGCAGCTGGGGAAAATGTCTGGGTAACGCCAATTTTAACGTTGCCTGGCTGGATGGTGGATCGCAAAGTCCCTAGCGAAAGCCTTTACGTTGTGAATCCAAAGGAAATTTATGGGGTTTGCTCGTCTCAGCTGGAAAAGCTCACTGAACCGCAAACCCGCCGCATCTGTCATCAACTGGATCAGAAATGTCGGATTGAGGTGACGTAAATATTCGTTTGGCAGTTCGGCTAGCCGTAGAAATCCAAGACATTCTCATACGCCAGGGGGCATTTGAATTTCGCAACTTGGAGGCATGATGCACCGCCTTGGAATTGTGCCCCAACGGTGGTATTAAAATCCGAACCGCGAACCCAAGTTAGATTTCCCGAGACTTTCACGCATACGGTTGATTGTCTTCACATACCAGTTGTAGCCAGCGTTCACTGTTTTCATTTCTTCTTCGCTTATTTTTAGAGCTTCCGCTGTTTTGGGATGAGTTACTCGGTCGCGAATTTTTTGCGCTTCCATCAGTTGCGTCCATCCTTCGGATTTGAAATCGACTTCGTTTTGTTGTTGAATCGCTTTGTAAAAAATCTGCGCTGTGGATTTTATGTCGTCCTTAAGCTTCAGGTACTGCTTACGTGCTTTTTCTTTACTGCCAACAAAAACAAACCCTTCCAAGTTTACTCTTTCTTCTTCAGTAAACAGCACCATTCGTGATTCTTTTGCTCCTGGGACAAGATTTTTCAATGGATTTAAAATATATTCAAAGGCAAGAATCACCTGCTTGAATGCATACAAATGTCCTTCAAAGAATGTGAATATTGTCTTAATCAGCACCCGTTTTGAATATTCGCTAGGGTCTTGTTGGTTCTGCGCACGAGCCAATCGAATATCATCTTCAAGAATATCTGCGATTTGAAGGAAGTTCTTTAGCGTTTTTATCGCTTCGGCTTCAGTCATACGCTTCCATTCTCGGAAGTTTGTCATGTTTTTGGCAGTTCGGAGTTACGATAACCGCGGTGAAGCAGCGGTTGGTTTCGCAGCAACTTTTTTCGCCATGTGTGGAGCCTAGAAAATCCAGTGCGCCGTGTCAAAGCCAGTCGCGCCAGTGCGTGTGCCAGCTCCTTTGCGACGGAAATCAGCGCCGGGAGCGCGGAAGGCGGACGGTTGCGCCGGGTTTGGCGA
This sequence comes from Limisphaerales bacterium, assembly GCA_003161635.1. Taxonomy (GTDB): domain Bacteria; phylum Verrucomicrobiota; class Verrucomicrobiia; order Limisphaerales; family UBA11358; genus UBA11358. Next base: position 168,067 of record PMOA01000053.1, on the reverse strand, counting down.
CTTTGACGCCTTTGACCTTCAACATGGCATGGGCAAGCAACCGCATATCATTGTCCGGCACTTTCGGTGGTAGTATTTGGGCAAAGCGTCCTTCCATTTTGTCCATGTTGGGCGTTTTGGATTCGCCAAAGCCAAAGAATTTTCCATTGTCGCTGCGGACGATTGGCAGGAATTTCTGTTTCTGACCGCCGTGCGATTCGCCCATGAGCACGATGACCTCCTGACGGTCAAACGCTTCGGACGGCGGTTCGGTTTCGTCGAACTTCTCGCCCAGCTTGGCGGTTTTTATCCAGGCTTCGAGCGCCATGACCGCGACGGTCGCGCCACAGGCGACGGCCATCAGCTTCGACATGGTAGCGAAATCATCTTTGGCTTTTTCGTCAGCCATATTTTCAGGAATGAGCATCGCCGACTTTCCATCGGCACCGATTAAAAATAACGTGGGCGGCATACGTCCGCTATTGCGCATTGAATATTCGGCGAAGTGTTCGGCGCGGGCCAGCAGGTCGTCCAATGTCTGCGGATTTTTGGGTGGTTGCATTTATCGGCGACAATAAACAAACGGGCAAAACGTCCAAGTGAATAAACAGCTTCATCTTTCCGCGATTAGGCCGTTTTTGCCGCAGACCGGCCAATTTGCCGAAAAATCGCAAAACTCCTGTGTTCATGAGCTAAACGACGATGCCTGATTCTCGCACGACGATGCCTTGAGCAGCGTTTTGAGGCTTAACAGGCCTGATTGTGCGATCTGGCATTTTTGGGTGAAGATTCGGCCAGCGGTTGTTTTGCCTCTCGAAACACCAATGGTCTTCGTCTAGTTTGGGGCACATGACCAACACGACGGCAACGCGGACGGCGGCGGCATTAGGTGCGCTGGCGGTGACTCTCGGCGCCTTGGCGCGCATGGTTTGAAGGAATTGCTGGCGCAAAATGGAACCGCAGCGATCTGGGACAAGGCAGTTTTCTACCATTTCATCCATACTGTGATGTTGTTTGTTTTGGCGCAACGCCAGCCACTGAAGGCCGGGCCTTGGTGGTGCTTTTTCTCCGGGATCGTGATTTTTTCCGGCTCGTTATACCTACTGGCAGTGACGGATATGCATTGGCTGGGAGCCATCACACCGGTCGGTGGCATCGGCTTGATTGCCGGATGGATTTGGCTTTCCTTGGCAGCTTGGTGACTTTGAAGTCGAAGGTTCAGAGTCGTGAATTAGTGTGCATATTTTGCGCGATGAGGTGTTTGGACAAAATGCCGTTTTGGAGTCAGTTGCAGATTTGTTATAAGTCATTGATTTGAGGAAGAATACAGTCTGACCAGCAATGTAACTTGCCGGAAAATACTCCGTCTGCATTGGTATAAAGAATAAAGCCTGGAATAAAATTATGAAAACCAAAATGCTTCTCATAGCCGTACTTGTCGGCGCGGCTGCAATGTCTGCAAATGCCGGAGTCCACTTCGGCTTCTCCATCGGTTTGCCGTTGCCAATCGTCGTCACGACACCGGTTGTGTTTGCATCACCTGTTGCACCTGCACCGGTGGCAGTGATTGAAACGGTTCCGGCCTCTCCAAGCTTAGTTTATGTTTGGGTTCCCGGTTATTGGTCGTATCGTACGACTGGCTATGCTTGGGTGCCTGGCTCATGGTGCTATCGGCCAGCCTATGTGCGTGGACATTTCTACGGCGGACATCGCTGGTAAAATTAAGTGTCACATTAAAGGCTGCTGTCCATGACGGCAGCCTCTTTTACTGGCACATTGTGGCAAGTACCGAGGTTTTTATGTCCCTGCAACTGCTTCGATTGAACTTTTTTGAGAACGGTGGGTCCAATGTTCTGCAACGGATAAAGGATGTATTATGAAATCGATAATCACGACGCACCCTGATTTTCGATCTCTGCCCAAGGGGATCAAAAGGATGCTGGTGGCATCGGAAAGTTTTTTCTATGGTGAGACTAAATCTCCGATGCAGAAGCTTGGGAGTAGCGAGGTGACCACAGGATCAATACCGAACCGAGGAACCAAGCTCGGTGGACCGCTATCGGCTTTCGGGAACGTCTGGAAGACCTAGACGTGTAAACGTCGCGAGCGGTCGCCTATGGCGTTCAACGATGTTACCGCAGTGACATTGGAGAAAATTGCCCATCGGAGAAGGTCCGGCGTTTCCTACACGTTTGCGCCGACCTTGCAACTTCGTGATGGTGCGCCCCAGCGATTGACGGACTTGAGCATGGACAGGGCTGAATCTTTTGCCGCCTGGCTGCGGGAAAAGCTTTGCGTGCCGGCTTCGAAAATTTCATCTGACGATACGGCATGAATAAATCTGCGGTATTAGCGCAATCTGCGGACAAATAAATTCGACACCGCCTATGAAATGAGGGGGCAGAAGGCAGAAAGCGTCAATTCGTGTCTCCTACAAGGCGAATCAACCAGATCGCGCGCGTGGCTTGCCCGCCCGCAACACGCGCAGCGAAAAGCCGCGCCCGTTCTCGAACGGCTCGACCGTTGCCGTGACTTCCAAAACAGGATACCGCACGGTCGCCAATCCGTAGCTTTTGTAGGTCTGCGCGAACAGTTCGGTTTCTACCATGCCCGTCCAGTCCGCCAGTGTCAGGAACTTCATCGGCTCGCCGGTGATCTGATGATGCGTCCGCTGTTCGACCACCAGTCCACACGCCACCACCGTATCGCCGACATGCTCGGCCAGTTTTGCCACCGGGCAATATGTGTTCCAAGCGATGTGATCATGCAATTCCAGCGGATGGCCGCTCGCCGGGAATCCCAACAATTCGTTTTCAGCCTCCAACCTTTCGCGCCGGGTGGGTTCATTGAGCGGCACTTCCGGCAAACGATCCATACCCGGTGGCGGCAACAGCAGGCCTTGTCGTCCGCTGTCCGCATATCCAAAAGCGCGTTGGAGAAACTGGCATTCCCAAAATTGCGCGGTGCGCGTCCGCCCAAATTCGTCGAAAGCCCCCACGCGCAACAGCAATTCCATTTCTTCAGGCGATGCCGCAACGCGCCGGTAAAAGTCGGCCAGCGATTGAAATGGCCCACGCTCGTGTTCGGCCAAAATTTTCTCACTGGTCCGGGTGGTGAGCTCCTTGGCGCACCGAACCGGCACCCGGATGGCTTGACCGACCGGTTGGAACAGCGGCCCAGGCTGGTTGATTGAAGGCGGCAACAGCTGCAGCCCCAGCCGGTGGCATTCCAGCACGTAAACGATGGGATGATAAAATCCCTTGCCGTTCGACAACACGGCCGACATAAACTCTGCCGGAAAATATTTCTTGAGCCACGCGGATTGATACGCCTCGACGCCATAAGCCGTCGAGTGAGCCTTGCAAAACGCGTAACCGGCAAATCCCGTGACCAAGCCCCACACCTCGTCAATCTTTTCGGGCGAGTGGCCGCGTGACAAAGCTGATTGGAAAAACTCGCCCTGAATTTTCTCTATGAGAGATCGGTTCTGCTTGTTTAGGGCGCGTCGGAGTACATCCGCCCGGCCAGGCGGCAGCCCGGCAAACGCTTCGCTGATCTGCAAGATATGTTCTTCGTAAACTACCAGCCCATACGTGCTCCGCAGACAAGCTTCCAGCGACGGATGTGGATACGTCACCGGTTCCAAACCTTGATAGCGGCGCGTGAAGGCCAGTTTCTTGCCTTCATTGGCCGCTCCAGGTCGGATCACGGAAACGATGGCGACGAGACCATCAATCTCTCTGACGTTACATTGACGGCAAAGGCTGGTCATGGCCGGCGATTCAATGTGATGCACCGCCCGCGCCCCGCCACCGGCGATCATTTCCCACACCTGCGGATCATTCCAGGGTTCCGGCGCTTGCGGGTCGCCAAATATCAACCGGCCATCGGATTTGTCCTTCGCAACACAATGTTCCAGCTCCACCTCGATTCCACGCTGGCCAAGCATCGCCTTTACGTCGCGCATGGCTGCCAACCCGCCTTGCGCAAGGATGTCCATCTTCACCAGACCAACGACCTCCACCGCGTCCATGTCAAAGTGCGTCGTCGCGTAACCCTTGTTGGCGATGAAAGTTGGCGTCAACTCGTGCATGGGCTCGCGTGAAAGCACAAGTCCGCACGGGTGCATTTTCGGATAACGCGGCACGCCGTCGAGGAATTCGGCCATTTGCAACGCCGTTCGGTAAGGTTCCTCGTCCAAGGGCAGGTCCTGGTTTTCGGGGCTGGCGCGGAGCAGGTCAATCAGCTTGGCGCCACCGCTGGGTGCGTGTTCGGCGGGAACCCAGCCGCCGCCAAAGCTCCACGGGAAATGGTCGGTGAACTTTCGCACTTCACGTTCTGCCACTCCCAACACCTTGGCCACCTCCGCAAATGCGCTCCGTGCCTGGAAGGTTGAGAATCCCCCGACCACCGCACAATGTTCCCGGCCGTATTTATCGAAAATCAGTTTGACCACGTCGTCTTTCGAGTCGTGGGCGAAATCAATGTCAATGTCCGGCAGTTTATTGAGAGCCATGCGGTCTTTGTTTAAAAACCGGCGAAAATAAAGATCGAATCGGATGGGACACACGCCGCTGATGCCCAGACAGTAGCAGACCAGCGAATCGGCTGCGCTGCCACGCGTGATCCAGTCAAGGCCACGCTTCCGACAGTCTTGGAGAAAATCCCATGTGATCAAAAAATATTCCTCGTAACCCACGTCGATGATGGTCGAGATTTCCTCCAAAACCTGTGGCTGGAATTGCTCGGCGCGTGCCCCATAACGCTCCCGCAAGCCTTGGAAAACCAAACGGCGCAGAAACTCACTCGGTGCCGATCCATCAGGCGGTGTGAAGGCCGGGAATTGGGGTTTGCCAAATGGCAGAGCGAAATTGCACCGATCCGCGATCTCTGCCGTGTAACGCAGCCAGTCAGGGTGCTCCCTGCAAGCCGCGGTCATTTCCGCCGGTGTGCGGAAGTGGAAGCGCCCGCCCTGCTTCTTCTCCGGGTGTTCCTCTCGTAACAGTGTCAGTGTGCGGATGCTCTGGACGATGTCATATTTCTGCCGATCTTGTGGAGTGGCGTAACGAATGGCAGGACACGCCACAGCGAAGGGCGTGTTTTCCAGACTGGTGGCCATTCGGTAAAACCGGCCGGGAAACATTTCCGCCAGCTGCGGGTCCTCGCCGACGGCGATCAATCCTTCGGTGAATCCTTCAAACTCCACGCGCCGGAACGGACGGCGTTGCTGTGCCGCGACCGATGCCTCGTCGTTATTGTTTGCCGATTGTTCTGCATGGCGCGATAACAGGCGGCAAAGGTTATGATACCCCCGCGTCGACTCAACGTAGAGCAGCAACGCCTTATCGCCGATGCACAGTTCCGTTCCAAGAATCGGCTTGATGCCTGCCTTCTTGGCGACCAGCACGAATTCAACCGCCCCGTGCAGGTTGCCGGTGTCTGTCAAAGCAACGGCGGGCAAACCGTGCTGTTTGGCCAGATTCACAATCGCAGCCGGCGAAAGCGTGGAATCGAGGAATGAGTAGTGGCTGTGAACACGGAGCGGAATGTAAGTTGCGGTTTTGGTTGCGGGAGCGATTCGCTTCTGAACTTCGAAATGGATTTTGATCTGCGGTTTTGTTCGTTCGTTCACGATGTCCCTGGGTGCATCGCGCAACCGCAAGTCATGGCCACGCAGAACGACGTCCCAGCCCTTGTTGCGGCGTAACTCATCTAAGACCGAAGCGAGGCGTTCACGGTCCGCGCGGTTCTTTGCTCCATTTTCCAGAGCCAATTCGCCGCGAAACACCCCGTCATACACGTTCGACAATTTCAACGACACCATCCGCAGGCTCACGCGCCGCTGCCACGATTCACGAAGCAGTCCGCGCAACCGACCGTAAACATCTGTTTCCAGATCGGTTGGTTCCCGCAGACTTTCGGCCCGTTGATTTTCGTCCCGGTCGTTGTAACGCACCTTAACGGTCAGTGTCCGCACACTCCGACCCTCGTCACGTACCTGGGCAAAAAGATGATCGGCCATTCCGCGCAAGACCGCTTCGACATATTCCTCATCTGTCACGTCTTCGTTGAATGTTTCCTGCTTGCTGTAGGACTTTTGTGGTTCGCTCGCCGGAATCAACGGCCGTTCGTCGATCCCGTTGGCGAATTGCCGCGTAATCGGTGCCTGGTTGCCCAAGAGCAGTGAGAGCAAATCGACCGGTGTCGCGGCAATCTGACCGATGTTCGCCAGTCCTGCTGCGTTGAGGCGCACGGCGGTTTTCGGTCCGATGCCCGGCAGCCATTTGTTCAGCAGGGGATACAGAAATTGCTTTTCCTGACCGCTCGGCACGGTTTGAAACGCCGCAGGCTTGTTCAGCTTGGACGCGATCTGGCTGACCAGTTTGTTGGAGCCGAGGCCCTCGCTGACGGTGATTTTCAGTGACTGCCGGATGGCCCGGCTGATCGTCAGCGCGATTTCGATCGCCGGCTTTTTGCGATTCGCCGTCAGGTCAAAATAACCTTCATCAATGGAAGTTCGTTCCACATCGGGCGTGAAATCGTAAGCGACGCCGAACATCCAATTGGAAAATTGTTCGTATCGTTCGTAATCGCCGGGCAAAACGATCAGTTTCGGACACAACTTGCGCGCCCTAGCCGTTGGCATGGGCGTATAGATGCCGAATTTGCGGGCTTCGTAGCTGGCTGATGCGATGATGCCACGACTTTCGCCGCCTACCGCCATTGGTTTTCCCCGCAGCCGGGAATCGGCAGCCTGCTCGACGGACGCGAAAAACGCATCGGCGTCGAGATGAACAATTGTCCGCATGGAATCACTCCTATCAAATCGGGTGTGACAATCGCTGTCTGAGGCGCGTTACTCCTTCGCCCGCCGAATCAGCGCCTTGAACACGCCTTGAATCATCAACTCTTCCGCAGGAATTGGATTTGGATATTTCGGGTTCTCAGCTTTGAGATAGGGCTTGCCACCTTTCAACACGAACGTTTTGAGCGTGCTGGCTCCGTCAACCAGCGCAGCGACAATCTGGCCGTTACGGGGTTCCGGCCCATGCTCCATAACGACGAAATCACCGTCGAGGATGTGCCGTCCAATCATTGAATCCCCCGTCACACGCAATGCAAAAGCATTCCGCGTCGGCTTGTATCCAATGCTCTCCACGTCCACTGAAACGCAACCCTCGGCATCTTGTTCTCGGGTTTGGGGCGGCCCCGCCGGAATTGAGCCGAATAGCGGTATATCCACGATGCGGCTCCGCAGCTTCGCCAGCGGGGAAATGACGCGCAACGAACGGGCCTTGCCAGGTTCGCTGGCAAGGATGCCCTTTTTGCGCATGAGGCGAAGGTGCCCTGTTACGGAATTGGGGCTGCGAAACCCAAATTCGGCGGAGATTTCCTGCCGGGTCGGCATGGTGCCATGAGTTTGCTGCCAGGTTTGGAGAAAATCCAAAATTTGTTGCTGCTTTTGCGTTGCCATTCTCATAGTGTCTAAATAGACACTATATCAGCAAGGATGGCTGTCAAATGTGAATTATTCACAAAAGCAACCGCAGGCATTAAATTACCGCGTGCCGACATCACAGACATTGCTGTTCCCTGACCCGAGGCCATTGGTCGATCGGCTGGGGCATGATTTCTTCCGGCAACTGACCGAGCGCCCCGGCGTTTACCTGATGCGCGATGCGCAGGGAAACATTCTTTACGTCGGCAAGGCCAAGAACCTCAAAAAGCGGCTGAACAGTTATCGGGTGGCAAATCCTGACCGGCTGGCCCGGCGGCATCTGCGGTTGCTGCGCGCAGTCGCCCGCATTGAATTGCAGGAATGCGCGGACGAAGCCGCTGCGCTTGCGAAAGAAGCTGAATTGTTGCTGTCACTCAAACCTAAATTCAACCGGGCAGGCACCTGGCCGGCGACACCCCGTTTTCTGGTCTGGCAAGGTGATGGAAGGCGATTGGCGCTGGCCATTTCAGAAACTCCCGCCGAGGGCTGGCAGGTATTTGGGCCGTTCGGCAGTGGCATCGTCCATTTGCGCTCCGCCTTGGCGCGGCTGCTTTGGTTTGCGCTGAATCCTGCTTTGGGATCCACCGTCATGCCGGCAGGCTGGGTTCATGGACGCCTTGGGGAAATTGCCACTGTTTCTGATGCGAAAAGCAGCGAACCAGACCTCCGCAGAATTGAGATGGTTTTGACGGAGTTCTTCGCTGGCGACCATGACGGATTCATTGCCTGGATTGGGGAAAAGACAAAGACACTGGCTCATGCTCACGATTTGGCGGTACGCGATGCCGATCGCGAAACGGTCATCCAATTCATGCAGGCCAAGGCGCGACGCACGCGACAGTTCAACGCGCCGGATCCGAGTGCCGCAAGCAAACGGATGAATTTGGATTCAACGATGCTGTTCACCGATGATAACGGGCCCCACCCATGAGTGCCCCGGTTTCAAAACCAGTACATACAATTTCGGTGCGTGACTTGGTCGAGTTTGTTTTGCGGCAGGGCGATCTCGGCGGCGAGCGCGAGTTCGTCGGCTCCGACCGGGCCCTCGCCGGTATCCGGGGTCACCAGAAAATCCAACGCTCGCGACCGACGGGTTATCTAACCGAGCTGCCGGTTGAATATCGGGTGGAAACAGAGGAGTTCACGCTGCGAATCCGGGGACGGATTGACGGTTTGCTGATTACGTCCCAACAAGTGTTGCTGGAGGAAATTAAAACCGTGCAGGGAACTTGGGACCACAAAGCGGATCAGCTGCATTGGGCGCAGTCAAAATTCTATGCCTTCATGCATGCGCAGGAACACGGCTTGAAGGAACTCGTCCTTCAACTCGTTTATCTGGAATTGCCGGCCGGGAAGGTGACCGAGTTTCGCCAGACCATTTCATTCGTCGAGCTGTCTGACTTCTTTACCACGACCACCGCCGCGTATGTTGATTGGCTGCGTGAGCGTCATCACTGGTGCCTCGCACGCAACGCCTCCACCGCTGCGCTGGCTTTTCCCTTCCTCGATTATCGTCCGGGACAACGCGAACTGGCGGTGGCCGTCTATCGCGTACTAGCCAATGGCGGCCGATTATTTCTCGCCGCGCCGACCGGCATTGGCAAAACCATTTCCGTTCTGTTCCCGGCAGTCAAAGCCCTTGGCGAAGGAAAACTGGAACGTATTTTTTACCTGACCGCCCGCACCGTCGGACGCGCCATCGCTGAGAAAGCGCTGGTTGATTTGCGCCGGGCTGGATTGAAACTGCGCACCGTGACCCTCACCGCGAAAGAAAAAGTCTGCGTGCGCGAAGGCCATCCCTGCGATCCGCTGACGTGCCCGCTTGCCTTGGGTTATTACGACCGGGTCAAACCCGCGATCCGCGAAGTGCTGGAACGGGAAGAAATCACCCGCGCCATTCTCGAAGAAGTCGGCCAGAAGCATCAGGTGTGTCCATTTGAACTTTCGCTAGACGTCTCCGTGTGGGCCGACGCCATCATCTGCGATTACAATTACGTTTTCGACCCGCAGGTTTATCTGCGTCGTCACTTCGCCGAGGATGGCGGCGCATACGGCTTCCTCGTCGATGAAGCCCACAACCTCGTGGACCGGGCGCGCGACATGTTCTCCGCCGATCTCGATGGCTCGGAGATTCTGGATGTTAAGCGCGCCATCAAACAGGGTGCACCGCGCTGCGCCAAGGCCCTGACCCAACTTCACTCGGCGATGCGGAAACTGGGTAACGCCACCGGATCGCACGAAGATTCGTTTGAAGCTTCCGATACCGCCGTCGAACTCAATCTGTTTCCAGTAAAGCCTGCGGCGATCCGGAGTGAAGACAAGGGTGTCAGCACGAGCCCTGAATTTCCCGACAGTTTAATTGAGCCACTCGAAACGGCTCTCGACGAGGCGGAGAACTGGCTGGTAAAAAACCAGCCGGCTGAGTTTCGCGAAGCCCTGCTCGGATTGTATTTCCGCATGCATTCATTTCGGCGCATCGCCGAACTTTACGATGAGCGCTTCGTGACCATTGTCGAAAGCGAGCCGGCAATGAATGTGCGTCAGTTTTGCCTCGATCCTTCCGTGCTGCTTCGGAAGGCACTGGCCCGGGGCAACGCCGCCATATTTTTCTCCGCCACGTTCACGCCGATAGATTATTACCGCACTCTACTGGGCGGTGCCCCGGAAGATCCCGTGCTGCAATTGGCCTCGCCTTTCCCGTCTGAAAATCTGGCGGTGTTGATTCAAGACCGCATCCAAACCCATTTCAAGGGTCGGGCGGAATCGCTGGAGGATGTGGTCGAGGCGATCGGAACTTTGGTGCAGGGGCGGCGCGGCAACTACCTCGTCTATTTTCCCTCGTATCAATATCTCAACGACACACTCCAGGTATTTCAGATTCGTCACCCGTCCGTTCCCATTCTCGTTCAACGTCCCGGAATGACCGAGCCGGAACGCGATGCGTTCCTAAATGCCTTTTCAGTTGACCATGGAGAAACGCTCGTCGGCTTTGCCGTGCTGGGCGGGATCTTCGGCGAAGGCATTGATCTGGTCGGCGAGCGTTTGATCGGTGCGGTGATCGTCGGAGTGGGCCTGCCACAATTGTGCGTCGAACGAAATCTGATTCGGGATTATTTCCAACAGCAGAACGCGGCGGGATTTGAGTACGCTTACACCTTTCCCGGCATGAACCGTGTGCTCCAGGCGATTGGTCGGGTCATCCGCTCGGAAACGGATCACGGCGTGGTGCTCCTCATTGACGCGCGTTTCAATGAGACGCGCTATCGGCGCCTCTTCCCGGCTTGGTGGAAATACTTGCGGGTGCGACACTCGGCCGCATTACGCGAAGCCATCGGCAGTTTTTGGGAACGAAGTTCATGAAGCTTCTGCATCCAGCATCGCATCAATGGTTTCTAGCGCGTTGCCCTCAAGCCGATTGTTCACGTAGATGAAGGTTTTCTTTTTGCCTCCGGCCTGTTTGCCCTCGGCGATCAGCTTTTTGCCTGCGGCTCGCGCCTCAGGGTAAACGTCTTTCACGCGATCGTAAGGTAGAAATGATTTTACCGCCTCGGCGTAATTGCGGCCGGGCTTGAGCAGAAATCTCGCTGCGCAGAGATTTGGATTTGGCCGGCTGCCGGCGATCGCCATTTGCTCGCTCACGGAGGGCATGGCGTTCCAGGAATTCAGCACGTGTGCAACTTCATGGCTGGCGAGACACGCGAAATAATCCGACTGCAGCCACTGTTTGTTCCTCATTTCGATGGCATAAGGCCAGCCCTTGGGCAGTTGGCCGAGAAATTTGTCCAAGTCCGCCACGAAGTCCCGGCCGTGTTCGTAGTCGGTCGGGTAGAAACGGGAAAACTCGAACATCAGCAGGCCAATGTTCCGTCGATGAGGTTCGCAGGGTCGGAGGAAAGCATCCGCAAACAATTTGGCATTGAGAAAATGTTCGTTCGGTTGGCCCGCGCGATGGCCGAATCGGGCCAGATTCGGGAATTTCTTGATGGTGATTTCATCGGTGACCTTGAAGCCAAACTGGAAATCGGACGGCACCTGCGATGTCAAACCTTCGAGATATTTTTGCGATGGAAACGTGTAATATGCTGCATCAACGCAGACTGTTTTGAAAACCTCGGCGTATTCACTGAGACATGCCCGCTCGAAGCGGGTCTTGGCGACCTTGCCCCGATACTCATAACGCTCGGGGGTGTAGAGCTGCCCAAACCAGCCCTCGTATTTCCAGCTCGACGTGCCGATAAACACGCCGCTGGCGGCAAGTGCCGCCGCCTTCTGCTTCATTTTCTCTCGGTCAAAAGGCACAGCAGGACTATAGTATCCCCACGCCGCTTGACGTTACGATTTTGTTACAGGGTGTTTTTGCCTTGAGCCTTGGCCTTCTTCCAGCGCGCCTTGGCTGCCGCCGCAATTTTCGCTCTCGCGGCTGCACTCATCTTGCGTCTGGCCTTCTTCACCGGCTTCACGGATGACTTTAGCCCCTTGACCTTCGCCCAGCGCGCTTTCGCCGCTGCGGCGATTTTAGCCCTTCCAGCGGCGCTCATCTTTCTTTTCGGAGCGGCACCGGTTTGAGTCTGTGTTGGCGATTCCACAATCCGACCCAATTCCTTCTGGAGTGACTCGATTTTATCCTTGAGGTCAGCCGCCTGACGTAACTGTTTTGAACTTAGGTTTAACATGTAAGCAATTGAAGATATCTAAAATAGAAAGTCAAGCAAGCGGAGCGGACTGTGCAGACTACTCGGTACGCTTCCACATCGTTCCGCTCATGCTGTCCCAGAGCGGTTTCAGATCAGGATCATCAAGTGCCACACCCTTCACGGTATGTTCGTCGCTGGCCATTGCATTCTTGAACCATGCCTGACTTTCGTCCAGCCGCCCCAGTTGGGCGCAGTAGCACGCGAGGTTATACGGAATCGTCCACACCTTGGGAAACATTTCCGTCACGGGCAGCAGTTGATCGAATGCTTCCTGCGTGCGCTTTAACTCGTGTAAAGCAAAAGAGCGTTGAATCCAACCGAACGAACTTTCCGGGGCCAGTTTTACAATGGCCGAGGCGATGTCCACACACGCATCCCACTTCTTGGCGTGGGCATAAATGTGCCAGCGGACTTCCAGCACGTCCGGGTGGGCGCGAAGCTGCGGCGTGATTCGTTCCAGTTCATCGTTGGCTTCCAAATGATTCCCAAGCTCACACCAGCCCTGCGCGGCCTGAAGGTGGTGGCTGTCGGGTGGTTCAAGCGGTTTCATGGTGACGGCCATGTTCTGTCCAGAACCTCTTTGACGAACGCCCCGACCGCCGGCTCCTTCGAGGCTCGCGGCCCGGCAACGTTGAGCACCTTGATGGCGTGTTCCCCGATGAAGCGCCGGAGGGCCGCTTCGGCGGCGGCAACCCCGCCTGCCTTAGAAAGGTGGAGCACCGGCCTTCCGTGTTTCCGGGCAAGCTCAACGGTTTTCCGGGAGCCGCCCGTCAGCACCTCGCCTATAGAAAGGACAACTGTGCCATCGGAATCCCGGGCATTCCATTCCGTGCGCTGGACATAGTTCGCGGTGGGTGTCTCCTGCAACTGGTCCCGGCCAGCAATTGGTCCGTCCTCGGCCCAGCGACCCTTAGGACACCAGCCTCCGTGTGGGATGCTGTGCTCAATGGCCCAATCCAGCGCGGCCCGGTCAGCGCCGGTCTGACCGCCGCTGACAATCTTCTCGATCTCACACGTCATGCGACACGACGTTAATGGATAAGGACTAGAGAATCCACTCTGCGTGCGTTGCCTTGGGCGGAACCTCCTCCTCCGCGCCGGGTTTTTGAACGGTAGCGGGGGCGGCTGGTTTTACGGATTCAGCACTGCACGATAAAACCGTTGATTGAACAAATTCGCATTGAATTGAATAAATACGAACGGAGCGGCATTTGTTTTTAACGGCGTCCAGTCCGAGTCCGGTGCGGTCAAATTGGTGGTTGCCTGCACCACATAATTTGAGCCCGCTGTGCCGGTGACGGTGAATTGAAATTGATTGTTTGTGAACGTGAGCAACGAGAATGACGGCGCAATGGCGGGATTGATCACAGTAAAATTACCCGCGCTCACGGCCAGCCCACCAGGAGCAATCACGGAAACTGGCCCCGACATCGCGTTGGCTGGAACTGTGGCGGTAATCTGATTGCCGGAATTGAGCGTAAAGGCGGCATTGGTGCCGTTGAACCACACCACGGAAGCCCCGGTAAAGTTTGTTCCCTTGATGACCACGCTGTTACCCACACTGCCGCTGCCAGGTGAGACGTTGGTGATGCCAGGAGCCGGCCAGCCGTCCACCTTTGCGCGAAACACAGCCGCTATGTTGGCAGGAACGGCGCTGAAAAAAGTAAAGCCCGTGTTCTGCTCAATCTGTCGGGGCGAAGTCACATAAGTCTGCCATGAACTGCTCAATCCATTCGTTATGTTCGGAATGGAAACGGCAATCACGCGGTTGGTGACTCTCAGACGGCTTAATGCAGTGCCGCTGCCCAGCGGAACCGATACCACAATTTTCCAGACGTTTGAGCCGATGTATGCCTTGCCGCTTGGGATTTTATTTACGCCAAAGCCGCTAGGTCCACAAATGATGAGGAGTTCATTGCCAGCCGATGCCAGCGTGCGACAGTCGGTTTCAAGATTAGCCCAGACGCCCTGATTGTTCGGCCCCGATTGCGGCATGATGTTGGACATGAAGAACACGGTGTCATTGTCCTGCCGCGTGTCGGTGCGGTCCTCGGAAGGACAAAGATGTCCACGATTAAAATCGATCGCGCCGACACCAACGTAATCATTGTCCGTCACCCGGTAAAAATTTGGTGGCAGGTTGGTGTCCGTAAAATAGGTGGTGGAGCGCGCAGCGGAACCGACATCGCCAGAAGTCAAATCCCAGCTCGCCCAAACCGGCTCGCCCAAGTTGTCACTATAATCAATCGCCTCAACTGTGCGCTGAATCAGATAATGATTGTGATTGTTCGTGTCGGCAATTGTGCCGGATGGATTGCCAAGCTGCATCTGCAAGGCGACGTCGATGGTGGCACCAGCGCGCAGAGCCAAAAGGAACAAAGCCAAGGCTGCTAGAATTGCCTTCATATCAAAGCAATTTACTGCAAAAAAACAGCCAGCGCTAAGTTTTTTCCATCTCCCCTTCAACAACTTCATTTCCCATCTACCATTTTGACCTGGCTAGGGGTTTCCAAAATGATTTCGGGTTTGTCGTGATATTCGGTGATGGTGCCGTTGATCTCCACCGCCTGATTCTTGAGTTTCTGTAAATCCCCGAACTGGCTCACGTTTTCTTGAAAAATCACGGCAGTAAACGGCGAATTCGGTGATGCCTGGTCGAGGTTCAGAATAGCTACGTTGGGCCTGACCGTTACCTGCACAACTTTTCCCGTCACCACCATCGTTTCATCGTAATATTTGCTGGCCTCCAAAGTCCCAATCTTCTCAGGAAGAACTCTTTGAACCACATTGTTGGTGTTTTTAGGAAGCAAGGGGACCGGGCTGCCACACCTCAAATATTTATGAATCTCATCCGCTAAACGGTATCCCGCTAACGCTGCCTGTTTTTCCGCCATCTGTTTAGCCTGCTTCGTGTAATCAGGAGGCAGACTTGGGGCCGTATCAGCATTGGTGCTGCCCTGTAATTGTCCGCGCAAATACCCCTTTTCAATAGCCAGTTCACGGCTCTCCAAACTCCAATCTTTAGGTGATTGGTGCTTGATCAGTTCTGGCAATGCGGTTCTGGGATATTTTGCCTCGATCTCAATGCCATAATTCATTTGAGTTCGCGGATTGGGGGACGACCCTAACAAACCATCCCAAATGCTATGCAGGCGAACCCCTGACTGAGCCGGCTTTACATAAAAATCGTTGCCCCCCTTATCGCCATGAGGGTAGGTGTCCGAGAACAGCGACGAGCAGTGCAACGGTTGATGCAAATCGCCTACTAAATGGATCAGCCAGGATAAAGACACCGCCCTCAACTCTAGACTGGCATTGGTGTCGCTTAACATCTTTTCACACTGCGCCAGGCCAAACAGCACGTCATCCGTTGGCTTCGGGCCGGGTTCGAGGGGAAAGGTGGGTGGTCTTAACGGATAATCGATGAAGTGCCAATTCGGGTGATCGTATTGACTGCCACTTCTCCTGATTTCATCGGGCCAGGTGCTGCTGCGCATGAACACGTATGCCGCCAAATCCATATTCGGATTGGGATGATAGGCTTTTTCCCATTTCGCAAAATCAGGATGTGTTTTCAACACGTCAAACACCTCGGTTTTCAATTCCGGTGAAAGTTCCCGGTAAGCTTCTGCCGCAATGACGAGATGCCCCGGACCGCTCCACGCCATCACACAATTGGGGAGCAACAGAGAGCAGACAGTTAAAAAAAGAGCCAACAGAATTGATTTCATGCATCCAGCTTAACCAAGAACTGCCGAAGCGTTAAGAAATTTTCATTTCACCCGGCATTTGGCCTTAAACGACATGCGCCGCTTGTCCCCAGCATTGGTGACATGCAAGATTCGGCGTTTCGGGTATTCTGGTTTCGGTTTTAGCAGTTGTTCTCAAAAGTGTGTAAGAAATGGCCGGAGTAGTGTCCGGCCTTTTTCTTTTTAACTGACGATCATTTCCCCCCAACCGCCTGCCTGACGCCGTTTCACTCCAATCTGTAAGGCTGAACACAAACAGGATCAGTAAGGACGGAGATTATCTTCGTAATTCCGCCCCTCACCGGGAACAATTCACCCCTCAAATTCAGCAATGTATCCCTTTTCATTACATTTTATCCCGTTTCTGGTAGATAACCTTACGGTTCGGCAAGTCAGTTGGAAGGAGGACTTGGTGCGAATTTGGGGGATTAAACAGAAAATATTTATGAAAAAGTCCTGGATGTGGTTTTTTAGCCGGTGCGAGAGCAGAGCAACGCCGTTTACGCCGTCGAATTAACATCAGCAACAAATTGAAGTATCGTACCAACCAAACCGCTTTAAATATGAACACGGCTCCCATATCCGTCTATTCGGCACTACTGCGTGATACGCAGCCAGAACCGCCGGAAGTTTCCCGTCCTGTTCCGCAAACCATCCATCAGACAGGCGGGGACAAAGCGCCAAGCCCACCGAAGCGTTCCCTGCGCATCCTTTACATTGATGACGACGAGCAGATCCTGGAAATAATGAAGGATTGTCTCACGAATTTAGGGCATCAGGTGAGGGTTGCCTCTGGGGGAAAGTACGGGGTGGAACTGTTCCGCACCGCCATGCTGAAGAGCGAACCTTATAAAATAGTCGTCACCGATTTGGGCATGCCGGATATGGATGGGTATCTGGTGGCCCGGATGATCAAGGCCGAATCCCCGAGTACCCCCATCATCATGCTGACCGGCGAGGGCAAGAACATGAAACCAGGCGGAGCCGCGGGTTCGGCGGTGGACGCCGTGGTTGGCAAACCACCGTGCATACAAGAACTGGACGACTTGCTCCTCCGTATGGCTGGTTAATTTCTACGTTCATATCGGCGCGCCAATTGTTCCTTGGTCGTGTTCAGATCACTCCAATCTGTAAGGCTTAACATTACGATTGGTGGCTGGATTCGAGACCTGGCCATGAAATGTATAAATCAGTGCTGGACAAACCGAGAGATGAGCCGCTGAAAATTTATCCGGTCATTGGACGCTCGCGTTGTTTATCGGAGTCATTATTTGTCGGTCAAGTCCGGGACCAGACCACGAGATGTGCAGCGTGGGATTGCCGGTGGCGTGGACGTATTCGATTTTGACTTCGGCAGGTTGACCGCCAGCAAGTTTGATTTCCTTGGAGATTTCCTCGTGGCCGGAGGTTTTCTTGTTTAACACCAATTTGGCATTTACAAACAATTTTACCTGGTTGTCGCTATCGGCATAGAAGACATAAGTTCCTTTGGTTGGCGGCAGAATAGCTCCCCTCCACCGCACGGAAAAATTTTCAGGCGGCACACCCGCCGAGGCGTCGGGTGAACCGGTGCCGCGTTCCGTGCCAAGATCAAAGTCAATCATGGGCGCGACCGATTTTTTGGCTAGTTCGGCAAAGTTGGAATCCTTGTAATATTCCACTGCAAACAAGGGTGCCTTCGCGAAAGCTTCCGCTCCGAGCAGCGCCTTGACATCATCCACTGACCAAGGGTGGCCATCGGGATAAACCATTCCATGGAACGGTTTGGGCGTTTCATCCGGGCGCGGTTGTTTGCGGTTTTCTCCCCAAGCGAAACGGCAGTTGTCCCGCCCGATGCCGAATTCCCAGAGGATAAAGCCGGTTTTGCTCTTGAAATGTTCGACGATGCCGGGAACCGTCTGGCTGCTGCGGTTCATACATTCGGAGCAAAGAGAATCCGGCTTGCCGGTGTAATTATAGCCACTGTATTCGTGCCACGAGTTGAAATCCGAATACGGATCGCCGGAAAACCCCTTGTCAGGCAAGTCGTGGCCGGTCGCCGTCAATGGAATCGTGGTGCCGGTTTCATGGATCCAATCATAGGCGTCCTCCATCAATTGCCGGGTTTCCGGCGATTGGTTGGGTTCATTATAGGTCTCCCAGAAAGCAATCCGTTTGTCGTCCTTGTGGGCGTTGACAATGTCCTGAACATAAGCTTTGAGGCGGTCCCGGTATTCCGCGTAATGCTGGCGCACGTTTTCCCCGGGCGAAACCAGCCAGCGGCTGTTATGCACGCCAAAAATAGGCGCGGGATATTTATAATCGGCCGAAAGGATGTCTTTATCAGGCTGGTTCCAGCAATCATCGAAAAAGACAAATTCCGTCTTGATGCTATATTTGTCGGCCCGGGTCAGAAAATCCTCGATGTCCTTGAGCAAGGCATTCTTCTTTTTCAAGTAAATGTCAAAATGCAGATAAACGCGGACGCAATTAATCCCGTAAATGGAGGCGTAATGCAGTTCGCGGTCATTAATGACCGGGTCGTATTCGTCCCATTGCTGGGCTTCGTTCACATATTTTGTCGGTACAAAAACCGCGCCCTTCACCCAACGCCAATCGGCCTTGTAGCTCAAAGGAGCTAGCGCGGCTGGGTTTGTCAGCGGACCGGCTATCATGCCCAAAGCTGACAACAAAAACGCGCCGGTGACCAGGACCGTTCTGCCCGTTGCAAGCCAAAACAACCGCGTGAATTTTGAACTGCCGGGTGGCAGCGCGAAACTTTCGCCAGTCCGGATCGGGGTGTGGTTCATGTTTTGTTTCATCTTTAATCATTATTTAAGACACCAGCAAATTGAATGAATAGAGAAAACAAAGCCAATATCAAATTAAACGTGCTCCGTCAGACGGATACAAAACGTTTCCAGTTATTTCTTCCCTGCCCTATATTTCGCCCACCTAGCTTTAGCCGCAGCACTGATCTTGGCTCTGGCTGCTGCACTCATGGTAAATTTCTTTTTAGCAGGTTTGGCTGACTTCGCTGCTTTTACTTTGGCCCATCTCGCTTTTAGGGCAGCAACAAGTCTTGCTCTACCCGCAACACTCATTTTCCTTCTTTTCTTCGGGGCTGGGCTTGCAACAGGTTTGGCAGTTGAACCGAATAACTGGTTTAACTCTTTTTCCAAGGCCGCAATTTTCTCTTTGAGATTAGCGGCTTGTCGTAATTGGTTTGGTGTTAGATTAATCATATAGGGCTGTTATATGCCGTTTGAGCATGGGAAAGTCAAAACCATTCTGCACTGGTCATGACTAAAAAAAGAGGAATCCATTGTTACAATAAATTCCCCTTTTCAAGCTCACACCACCATCTTCCTCTGCTTTCGTTCCTTTTATGCCTATGTTAAGGAGAATTTCCCGCCGCAGACCTTGCAGTCGCCTTCGCACAGTTCGTATTCGTAAAGCGGCATGAATTAATTTCAAATCTTGATTGTTAATTGCCAAATGTCAAAAAATGTGCCGAAAATGATCTTCCCGTCAACTATTTGAGTTGGCCGACCAAGGCCTCAAGCCTTTTATGTGCGTTAAGCAGGTTGGCACACTTTGAATTGTTAAACCCCAAATTCAGACTGCTGTGATACGCTGAAACCCCAACGCCCCAACCAGTAGCTTTGAATATAATTTGCCAGTCTAGTTTGTTATTTGAGAACAATCCAAACTCAAACCCGAAAGGTATGGACAAACTGCGATAAGGAGCGCGATGCCTGCTTATTGTTTCTGGCCCGCCGTGAATCAATTCGCACAATTCACGATAACTTGTGTTATAGGTGTTCATAGCCTAAATCTATCATCATATCCTTCAATGACGGTTTACTGACCGGAACAATGTTCCGACCAAAACGCGGCGCAGACATTTTCTTGAGATCGCTTGATAAAATTTCCTGTGCTTCTTTTGACTCTTTGGGATCACGCGTTTTTAATTCTTTCGCTTGTTTGCGATAAAAGTCTTCGAGAGATTTGAAGTATCCCAACCACCTTCCTTCACGTTCATAGCTGTCCTTGGGTTTCGCTAACCATGCGACCAGCGCACCAACTTCCATTGCACTTCGAGCGCATGCGGCAGCAACAGGAGCAAAATCTTGACTTGATTCAGCAAGCAAGCAGACAGCTTTAGCCTGAAGAATAATATGTTCGACCAATGCTGGTGTTCCACAATCCACTGCAAACCCAACAAACGGCGCCATTGGCCTTTTTCCGGTTAAAATGCGATAAGCATTGATCAATTCGCCTAAAGCTTCAGCCAATGTTCGCAGTTCGACCTTGTCCATTCGGCAATTACTTCTTCAAAAACGCGCTGAACAAATCTATCGGCAGCGGCAGGAATGTCGTCGTGTTGTGTTCGCTGGCCATTTCGCGCATGGTCTGCAGATAGCGCAGTTGCAGCGCAATCGGTTCCTTGGCGATCAAGGAAGCGGCCTGCACCATTTTCTCGGCGGCTTGGAATTCGCCTTCCGCGTTCACAATCTTCGCGCGGCGTTCGCGTTCGGCCTCGGCCTGTTTGGCCATCGCGCGCTTCATGCTGTCGGGCAACGCCACGTCCTTCACCTCCACCGCCGTGACTTTGATGCCCCACGGTTCGGTCTGGCGATCAATGATTTCCTGCAACTTCTGGTTAATGATGTCGCGTTGCGAAAGCAGGTCGTCCAACGGCGACTGCCCCAGCACGCTGCGCAACGTCGTCTGCGAGATAAGCGAAGTCGCTTTCCAGAAATTCTCCACCTTCACCACGGCGTCCATTGGATTTACGACGCGGAAATAAACCACGGCGTCCACCGTGGCCGGCACGTTGTCGCGGGTCATGATTTCCTGCTTGGAAACGTCAATGGTCACGACGCGCAAATCCATCCTCACCATTTTGTCTATGATGGGAATAAGGAAAATCAGTCCCGGCCCTTTCGCGCCCTGCAGTTTGCCGAGCCGGAAGATGACGCCGCGCTCGTATTCGCGCAAAATGCGCATGGCTTGGGGTAGTACGATGACCGCCAGCACCACGACAATGATTACGACCGGGGCGGCTGCGCCAAATAACTTCATAAGTCCGCTGATGAGTTCGTTCATAATTTTCTCCGTTATGTTTTTTTAGGTTTCACTTTCAACGTCAATCCTTCGATGCCGGTGACTTCGACGGGCTGTCCGGCTTCGACCGGCGTTTCGCTCACGGCGTTCCAAGTTTCGCCCTCGATAAACACCCTGCCGCCCTGCGAGTCAATCCGGGAAAGCGCGTTGACCGTCCGGCCGAGCATGGTTTCCTTGCCGGCTTGGACGGGTTTGAACTGCGCGCGAATACCCTTGCCGACGACGAATACAAAGAACGCCGCCGTGACGAGCGTCGCCGGAACAATCCAGGACAGTGGTAATCCAAAGCCCGGCCCGATGTGGCTGAACAGCATCATCGCGCCGAGGAAAAAGGCCACAATGCCGCCCGCCGTCAACACGCCATGCGTCGGCGAAAAAACGTCCACGATGAACAATGCGATCGCCAGCCCGATCAATACCAGTCCGGTGACGTTGACCGGCAGGATGGACGACATGTAAAGCACGAGGATCAGCGCAATCGCCCCAACAATGCCCGGCAGGATCGCGCCCGGATGGCTCAACTCGCCGATGATCCCGTAAATCACCATTAGCATCAGGATGAACATTACTTCCGGCCGCAGGAATAGTTGGGAAAATCGCTCCCACGGGTTCATGGGGATTTCAACGACTTTGGCGTTGGCCGTGTGAAGCGTCCGGCCGTTGAATTCGCGGCCATCCAGTTGTTTGAGCAAATCCGGCATATCATCCGCGATGAGGTCAATGACACCGATATCGAGCGCCTTTTCGGCGGTTGTTGCCACGCTTTGGACGACGGCGGATTTGGCCCACTCCACGTTGCGGCTCCGTTTGTCCGCGATGGTTTCAATGAAGCTGGAGGCGTAATTCTCCATCTTTTGTTTCATCACGTCGTCGGTTTTTTCGACGCTGCCACTGGTGCCAATCTCGACCGGATGTGCCGCACCGATGCTGGTGTTTGGCGCCATTGCGGCAACGTCAGCAGCCAGGGTGATGAACACGCCCGCGCTGCCGGCACATGCGCCCGAGGGCGCGACGTAAACGGCCGTGGGCACTTTCGAGGTGTAAAAGGTCTGGACGATTTGTTTGGTGGATTCGAGCAGGCCGCCGGGCGTGTCGAGTTGAATGATGAGGCATTCATCGTTCTGCGCCGCCGCCAGGTCCACCGCGCGTGCGATGTAACTGGCCGTGGCCGGACCGATGGCGCCGTCAATTTTGATCAGCCCCACCTGTGCGGCTGGAACCGCCACTGTGCCCAGAAGCAGTCCCGCCATGGTGATGAAATGCCAACGCTTCATAACTTCCCAGACTTAAGGCAGCTTAACAAAAGACCCACCGGCCGCAAACGATTTAATTCCGAATGTCGCGTGAAGAACATGGCCGAAATCGTAGCAGCCGACGCCTGCCGGGTCGTAGCACTTGGTGCGAAGACTGGTGAGGGGGCTCTGACTTTTCATAACTCTCAACTCTCAACCATGAACCCTCAACCCGATCAGCCTCGTTACCTCGGCTGCTACAGGCGGATTAAATTTTCAGCGCGCGAATCCTTCCGCCATCGCCACGGCTTTGAGCATGGCCTTGGATTTGTTGACGGTCTCCTGAAATTCACCCTCGGGCGTCGAATCGTTGACCCAGCCGCCCCCGGCCTGCACGTAAGCTTTGCCGTCCTTGAGCAGCGCGGTACGGATGGTGATGCACGTGTCGAGATTGCCGTTGAACGAAAAATAACCGACGCAGCCGCCGTACGGTCCGCGGGTGGTCTGTTCGAGCTCGGAAATAATCTGCATCGCGCGGATTTTCGGGGCGCCGCTGACCGTGCCCGCCGGAAACGTCGCGCGCATCAAATCGTAAAGCGTCTTGTCGGCGGAAAGTTTGCCTTCAACCTGCGACACGATATGCATGACGTGGCTGTAACGCTCAATGATCATCAGGTCCTTCACCCGCACGCTGCCGAAATCGCACACGCGCCCGATGTCGTTGCGCGCCAGATCCACGAGCATCACGTGCTCGGCACGTTCCTTTGGGTCGGCCAGCAATTCCTTTTCCAGTGCCGCGTCTTCCGCGTCCGTTTTGCCGCGCCGCCGCGTGCCGGCAATGGGGCGGATTTCCACCCGGCCATCCTCGCAACGCACGTGAATTTCCGGTGAGGCGCCCACAAGCGAAAAGCCGTCAAGCTCCAGCAAAAACATGTAGGGCGACGGATTTACCGAGCGCACGGCACGATAAACATCAATCGGCGACGCCTTTACCGGCGTGGAAAACCGTTGCGAACCGACGACCTGGATGATGTCGCCCGCCGTGATGTATTCCTTGGCTTTGAGCACGTTCGCAAAAAACTTTTCCTTGGTGACGTTCGACTCAAATGGCGCCGGCGGCACTTCGTCCGGCAGGCTGACGGGATGGTGTTCGCTCGGCTGTTCGAGCAACGCAACCAGCCGCTCAATTTCGCCGACGGCATCTTCGTAAACCTCGGCCGGCCCCGCTGCGCCGTCGAGAAAGGCGTTGACCAAGACGGTGATGGTCTGTGCCACCCGGTCAAAAATCAGTAATTGGTCGGCGATGAGAAAAACCATGGTGGGCGTTTGCAATTCGTCCTTGGGCGGGCGCGGCACGACGGGTTCAACGTCGTGAATGAATTCGTAGCCGATTAAACCGATGGCGCCGCCGGTGAAACGCGGCAAACCCGGCAGCAAGACCGCGCGATATTTTTTCATCACACGCTCGACGATCACCAGGCCGTCTTTCATGTCCCCGCCGACGGAGGCGGTTTCGACGACTTTTCCGTTTTCGATGACTTCGACGCGATTGCCGGTTTGCTTGATGACCGCGCGCGGATTGCAACCAACAAACGAATAGCGCCCGAGATGCTCGCCGCCTTCGACTGATTCGAATAAAAACGATTCGCCCGCGCCGCAGATTTTTCGGTAGGCCGAAAGCGGCGTTTCAATGTCGGCCAGCAGGCGGCGCGTGATGGGAATCACGTTGCCCTGCGCGGCCAGTTTCAAAAATTCATCCAGTGTCGGTGAATGCATTGGCTAAATGATTTTGTCAGGCGAGCGATTTTCGACGCGAACCCAGGTGTCAACCGTCAAACTTTTGTCATTCGCGCGGGAATTTTGCCGCACGGCCAGTTTTTTGGCCGCGCGCCGGATTCGCCAGATCGCCAGCAGCGTGTAAAACGCCACGGCGACCGCGTAGGCCACCATGCCCATGCCGATGGCGAACGGCACCAGCCGAAGGTGGCTGAAATAGATCAGCGCCGCCCCAACGCCGGCGGTCAGAAGCGTGTTGCCCGCGAGGCAAAACAGATAGAGCGTGATGCGCGTCTCCTGAATCCGCTCGACGTGCCATTGCCGGTAATGTTCCTCGCCGAGCGAGTGCATCAGCCATGCGGATTGAAAATTACGCGCGGCCACGAGCACGCTCGCGGTGGCGACGACGATGGCCGACAACGGCCACATGGCGAGCACGCTGACGAGAACAATGTTGAGCAGCAAACCCCATTGCCAGCCGAGTTTTTTGGCGAGGGGATTGCCTTCGAGCACGAGGTTCGGCGTCGCGATCCAGGTGCTGAGAAAATCCATTCCCCGCGCAAAAACCAGCAGCAACAGCAACAGGCAGTATTCGCGGCTGGCGAATGGAAAAGTGACATCCATTATTTTTTCGTGCCGTAAATCTGCTCCGGGGTTTCGAGTTGCGGCTCGGTGATTTTGAACGATTGGCCGTCCTTTTCCACCGAGCGGAAAAAGCACGACTGGTAGCCTTCGTGGCAGGCCGCGCCGATTTGGTCCACCTGGATCAACAGTGTGTCGCCGTCGCAGTCGAACGCGATGTCCTTGACCGTTTGCGTGTGGCCGCTTTCCTCGCCTTTCATCCAGAATTTCTGGCGCGACCGGCTCCAGAAATGCGTCTTGCCGGTCTCAATGGTTTTTTCGAGCGAGGCGCGGTTCATCCACGCCATCATTACGACGCGGCCGGTTTTTTGTTCCTGAATGATGGCTGGAATCAGGCCGTTCGAATCAAATTTCAGTTTGTCGTAAAAGCTCATGGTTTGTGCAAATTGTGCCCGGCAAGGTAGCAGAAATTTCGCGGCAAACCATGAAAAAGTTTCATGGCCCAGGATTCGATGCGTTGGTGGGAACAGCCAGCGCATTTGTGAAAACGCCGACGGCATTGGTGTTTGTCGCGGGGTTTTCGCGTTCGGCGAGACTCTTTTCGAGCCGGTGCTTGAGGTCGGCGAACGCCGCATTGGTCACGTCGTTGAGATGCGCCCGGGCCTCGGCGAAACGGCCGACGACCATTTTGATCCGGGCCAGATGGATGTAAACGCCTTCGCGCTCATTGTCGTCGTGGGCGATTTGGAGCGCATTCGTCCAGGCCCCGAGGGCATCGTTGGTGCGGAGCGGGCGGATGCCGTAATAGCTTTCCGCGTAATCGGCCGCGAGCAGGAAATTTTGCGGATTCAATTGCATGGCCTTGCGATACAGCGCAAGCGCCTTGTCGAAAACCTGCTCCTCGCTGATGCCGTAAAATGCCCTCGCGTCCTTGCGGAAAAGATAAACTGTTGTCGCGAGATTTTGGTAATACACCGGCTCCGCTGGATTCAATTCGATGGCTTTGGCGTAATCCACGAAGGCGTTGGTGAGCGGGCCATGTTCGCCGTAATAGTTGGCGAGCTGGTTCCACACCGCCGGATTTTTTGGGTCGAGCTGCGCGGCTTTCTCGTATTGCGCCCCCGCCGCCTCTTCTTCGCTGATGTCGTTCAGAAAGCTGCCATAGGCCAGATGCCCGCGCGCGAAATTCGGATAACGCCGCAGAAAATCCTCGTAGTCTTTGCGCACCGGCTCGAAGCGCGCGAGGATGCGCCGGTTCAATGCCTCCCTCGGCTCGCCCGCCCCCTGCGTGGCAAAGGCGTTGTTATCGCGAATCCATTTGTCCACCTCGACCAGCGCCGCTTCGTCCTCGGTCATCAACTGCGTCAATTCCTTCTCCGCCGGGTCGTTGGGATTCACAATCGTGACCGAGACACCGGCGTTCTGCTGAATCAAATTACTGACGGCCAGCGGTTGATTCGTGGCTATCAATGCGCCAACCAGACCAATGAGAAGGTCGTTCACGCGAACAACGTATCACTTTGGAAGCATCCGTCGAGGCGCAAGCAGCTTGTGAAGGCAGGTTGTGGCGCGTCAAAAATAAACTTCCCACCTTTGCGCGCCAATGAATCTTTCAACCGCGCGCTGCGAAAATCTGATTCTCAATCTTATGTCAGACGAATGCGATGACGCTCACGCCACTTGCCGCATCATGTTTTCGCTGCCGTAAGGATTCTGCGTGCGAAGAGCGCATTCGGGGTCGTCGCGCCATTCGCCGTCCACGAGGAAACGGTAGTGGTGCGTGCCCGGTTTCAATTCCACCGTTGTCCGCCACAGGCCGTCCGCGCCTTTTTGCAAATTGATGGGACGCTCCTGCCAATGCGTAAAATCACCCACCAACTGCACGCTCGCCGCGCCGGGTGCGGAGAACGCGAAGACTTGTTTTTGACCACGACCGCCGTTCCTTGAGTTCGTTTTCTTTGCCATAACTTTTTTCCTTTCCAAGGGCCGCAAAGCTCCAAGCCCTGATGCAATCTTAGTCCGAAGCCGCGACAACGCAAACGTCAAACAAATTTTATTCGTTGATGCCCCAATGGCCGGATGGGTGCGGCGATTCTGCAAACAATTCAAGCGTTGGCACAACAGGTTGAGGCGGCTGTTTCTGCGGCCACAACCCATGGACAAAATCCATCGAATCCCCGTCATCGCGCAAATTGCGACTGCCCAGAAAAGGCAGGCTGTGCCATTCCGCGAACTCTTTCAGTTCGCGCCAAAGTGGCGTTGACGCGGCGTTTTCCTCCGGGCAAAACATCATCATGGTGGCGTCCTCGGTTTGCCGTTTCATCGCCCAACGCTCCAGCCAGCCCATCAATTCATCCGGTAGCGACGGGGTCTTGCGCAAGGCAACCACAATCAAGTCCGCGTCGGCGGTTTCGTCGAGGGCGGCGTCGGCCAGGGATGACTCTTGCAGCACGTCCAGCCTCCACGGTTTGACGTCCCACTTCATGGCTTCGTCCGCGCGAATCGCCACGCGTTCCAACAGCGCGGCGGCTCGCGCGGCAAAATCGAAATCATCGTAAATGACCGCTGCTTTCAGCGTCATTTTAAACAACCGTTCTTCATGCGATGCAATGGCGTTCATACAACTTTTCCTTTGCCTCTCTGACAGGCCGGCATGAAATCAGTTCAAGAAAGCGAACAACTTTTTTCGAGAAAATTTTTGGCCTGGATGGAAGCGCCAACGCATGCCTTCCGCCCCAAAACAGGACAGATTTCAATCCGGGGTGGGAACTACTGCGCCTTGGGCTTCACCAGATCGTGCGGATAAATCCTGATGACGTAATAAACGGCTTCCATTTCAAACCTCCTTCACCACGCCCCAATAGACGTCCAGCCGTTTGCCGAGATAAAGTTTCACGGCCTTGACGAGCACGCCGGCTTCGAGTTGCTGGCCGCGCGCGACGAGTTCCTTGAGCGCCATGCCGGGACGAATCTGGAACGAGCCTTGCGCGATGATCGGTCCTTCGTCCAGCCGCATCGAAACGAAGTGCGCGGTGACGCCGGCAATCTTCACGCCGTTTTCATACGCCTGACGATACGCCTGCGGGCCGGGAAAACTCGGCAGCAACGACGGATGAATGTTGATGATCTTGTTTTTGTAACGCCACACGAAGTTCGGCGAGAGAATTTTCATGAAGCGCGCGAGCACGACGAAATCAATCTGGTATTCTTCGAGCAGTCGCAACGCCTGGCTCTCGGCCTGCGCGCGGTCGTTCCACGGAATGTGCGCAAACGGCAATTTGTTTTTTCGCGCGAGCGGCGCGAGGTCGGGGCGGTTGGAAATCACGAGCATGGGATCGGCTTTGAATTGGCGGCGGCGGTGCGCGGCCAGGAGCGCGTCGAAGCAATGCGTTTCCTTCGTCACCATGATGGCGAAGCGCTGGCGGCGGTTGGGTTCGGTGAAGCGCACCTTGATTTCCATGCCGAGCCGGCGGGCGAGGGTGTCCAGTCCGGCGCGAAGGCTCGCGGCGTCGCAATCCGCCGGACGCCAGGAGGCCTGAAGGGTCATGCTGAACTGGCCGCGGGTGACTTGTTCCTCCAGCGCCTCAATGTTGGCGTGTTGCTCGAAGAGAAAGGCGGTGACGCGCGCAATGACGCCGGTCTTGTCCCGTCCGATGACGGTGACGGTGGCAAATTGTTTCATATTGGAGCAGGAAATAGCGGATTTTCGCCCCAATTGCACGAATTAAGGCGGCGTATTGTTTGCTTGAATTGTTTGCTTAAAACCGCAACTTTCCCGGTTTTTCGCTGTTAAACTGACGGTAACCAAACTGAAGGTAACAAATGGGTTTTAGCTCGGTAAAAAATCTAATCGCGTCGGTCGCCGACGCGACGCCCGTCCAGTTTGACGACTGGCGCAAGGCGTGGCGCGCCGCCGCAAACAACGGCTCGGCGGAGCCGCTGCTCGGGTTCATCGCCCGCGAGCGCGGCGTGGCCGAGGACGCTTTTCTCCAAAAGCTGGCGCAAACGCTCGGCTGGCCATTTTTGGATTTGCCCAAGCACACAACTCCGCCGGAGGCGCGGAACAAAATTTCCACGAAGATCGCGTTTCAGTATTCCATCCTGCCCACGGACGTGAACGATGGCGCATTGCAAGTGGCCGTAAGCGATCCATTCGATGCCGCGATGATGAATGCTGTGCGGTTCGACGCGCGGATGCCGGTGCAATTCGCGCTCGCGCCGAAAACTGAAATCGAAAAGGCGCTGAAGAAATATTACGGCGTCGGCGCCGAAACGCTCGATGAAATGGGCGATGACGAGCCGATGGAATTGGAAATCGCCAACGACAAGGAAATCACCGAGGACGATCAGGAGGCCAGCGTCATCAAATTCGTCAACCAGGTCATCTGGGAGGCGTTCAAGGACCGCGCGACGGACATTCACTTTGAACCGGCGGAGGACGAACTGCGCATTCGCTACCGCATTGACGGCATTTTGCATCAGACGCCGATGCCGCCGCAGTTGAAACGCTATCAGGCCGCGCTCATTTCGCGCATCAAAGTGATGAGCGGCATGAACATTTCCGAGAAACGCCTGCCGCAGGACGGCCGCATCAACGTCCGCATCAAGGGCGAGGAGATTGACATCCGCGTTTCGACTGTGCCGACGGTTTACGGCGAAAGCGTTTCACTGCGTTTGCTGACGCGCGGGAAAATATTCCTGAGTCTCGACAAACTGGGTTTCGCGTCGAACGACGAGGCAATGATCCGCGAAATCATCATCAAACCGCACGGCATTTTCCTCGTCACCGGGCCGACCGGCTCGGGCAAGTCCACGTCGCTCTACGCTTTTCTCAGCACGATCAATTCCGTGCATAAACGCATCATCACGATTGAGGAGCCGGTCGAATACGAACTCAAAGGCATCAACCAAATCGCCGTGCGACCGGACATCGGCCTGACGTTTGCGATGGGTTTGCGCCACATTTTGCGCCAGGACCCGAATGTCATCATGGTCGGCGAAATTCGCGACCTGGAGACCGCCGAGATCGCTATCCGCGCGTCGTTGACCGGTCACCTGGTCTTCAGCACGCTGCACACGAACGACGCGCCGAGCGCGTTCACGCGGTTGATTGACATGGGCATTGAGCCGTTTCTCGTGGCGTCGTCGGTCGAGGCCGTCATGGCTCAGCGCCTCATCCGCACGATTTGTCCGCATTGCAAAACCGAGCAAAAGGTCGAGCCCGATTACCTTCGGCGCATCGGTTTTCCGGAAGAGGAAATCAGTACGGCGAAATTCTGGCGCGGCACCGGTTGCGAAGAGTGCCGGCAATTTGGCTATCAAGGACGCAAAGGCATTTACGAGCTGCTCATCGTCAACGAGGCCATGCGTCCGCTGCTTTTGAGTCGCGCACCCGCTTCGACCATTGCGGCGAAGGCCATAGAACAGGGGATGCGCACATTGCGCACCGACGGCTGGACCAAGGTCAAAAACGGCGAGACGACCATCGAAGAAGTTTTGCGCGTCACACAAATCGAGGAGCACATGGACACGCTCGGCGGCGACACCAAAACCGAAATGTAGGTCGAGACGTGACATTGACCCCGGCACTCCCAAAAATTTCCTGATATGGCCCGCTGGCATTTCTGCAACATCCTGCAAATCGCGTCCGACGCGAATTGCCTCTGGCAATTCGACGCCAAGGGCGGCGGTTTTGCCCTGAATCGCGAGCATCGCGCCGCGCTTGACGAGCCGTTGCCGCCCAGATTGATCGCAAAATCATGGAGTTCATTGTGGCAGCCGCGGTTGAACGTCGCATGGCTGCCGCCGGAAAATGTCTTTCTGCGCGTCATCGAATTGCCCAAGAGCAATTTCGAGGAAACGTTCGCGATGGTGGAGTTGCAACTGGAGAAACTCTCCCCGATGCCGGTGACGCAAATCGTCTGGACGATTCATATCTTGTCGCGCTACAGCGACCCGTCGCGTCAAAACGAAGCGGAGACGGGGACGAAGGCGGAGGCCGCGACTTCCGCTGAAACGAAAGCGGAAGATTTGCAAACCGTGGTCGTGGTCATCGCCGAGCGCAGTGTGGTTGAGGAATTTCTCGGCAAGCTCGAAGGCCGGGGTTATCTCGCCGACCGGCTGGAAGTGCCGATGCTGGATCAGTTGGAAGCCACGCCCGCGACGGAAGACGGCTTGTCGCGCCAGAGCGAAGCGGCGGCGGACGTCTGGATTTATCCGGTGGCGCTGGCCGGCCAGAGCGCCGCGCTGGTGGCGTGGTGGTGCGGCGGCGCGTTGCGAAACTTGAGTTTTGTCGTAGTGCCACCCGGTGACGGCCGCGCGAAAAATTTGAAGGCCCAGCTCGCGCAACTGGCCTGGGCCGGCGAGCTGGAGGGCTGGCTGACCCTGCCGCCTGGCAACTGGCACCTGGTCGCGGATCCCGTCAACGCCGCGGAATGGGAAAACGCGTTGCGCGAAGGCTTGAACGAGCCGGTGCAAGTCACCCCGCCGTTGCCGCCGGCGGAACTGGCTGCGCACACGGCGCGGCGCGCGGCGTCGTCAGGTTCGCGCGCGACGTTGTTGCCGGTGGAATTTCCCGCGCGTTACCATCAACAATTTGTTGACCATCTTTGGCTGCGCGGCCTGGTGACGACCGGGGTGTTGTATGCCATCGGCGTGGCGATCTATTTTTGCGCGGTCGTTTTTCTCTCCATTCAAACGCACAAGGTCGAGCAGGCGGTCGCGGACCAGAGCGGCAGTTACACGAATACGTTGCAACTCAAGGCGCAATACGACGTGCTCAAGGAGCGGCAGGAGTTGAAATACGCGGCGCTGGATTGCTGGAAAATTGTCGCGGAACAATTGCCATCCAACATTACATTGCAGCGATTCAGCTTTGCGGACGGCAAGAAACTTTCCTTGAGCGGCACGGCGGCACCCGATCAAATCAACACGCTTTTTGATTTCAACACCGCCTTGCAAAAAGTCACGGCCAACGGACGCCCCATGTTCAATTCTCAGGGCGGCGAACCGGTCAATCCCCGCCAGACTGCTAACACCGTGACCTGGAGTTTCAGTTTGCAACTGCAAAACGCGAAGGGGACGCCATGAAAAAATACTTCGCGCATCTGCGTCCGCTGGAGCGCCGCCTGGCCGTCGGGGTGGTGGTGGTTTTGATCCTGGTGCTGAATTTCGTGTTCATCTGGCCGCACTTTTCCGACTGGAGCAAATTAAAAGCCCGGCTGAAAAATGCCCGTGACACATGGGCGAGCTACCAGGCGACCATCGCCCAAGCGACCAATTACCAGGCGCAGGTGAAAAGCCTGGAAGGCCAGGGCGAATTTGTCGCGCTCGAAGACCAGGCCATCAATTTCATGCGCACGATTCAGGCGCAAGCTGAAGCCAGCGGAGTTGGCCGAGCCAATTACTCGCGCTCGATAATGCATACGAACGACGCGTTTTTTATCGAACAAGTGCAGAACATCAATGTGGTCGCCACCGACCAGCAACTCGTGGATTTCCTTTACAAGCTCGGCTCTGGCGCCTCGATGATCCGCGTGCGTGATCTGGAACTCCAGCCGGACGCCCCGCGCCTGCACCTCAATGCGAACATCCGGCTCGTCGCCAGCTATCAAAAAAATCCCGCCGCGCCAGCGCGCGCTGCCGCTCCAACCAATTCCAAGCCTGCAACCAAAATCGCAAAATGAAAACAACCACGCTTATCCTGATTTTGTTCTTAACCGCCCTTGAATTGTGGGCGCAACCGTCGCCCAGCCCGCGCCGTCTGCCGCAGCGCGCCAACATCGTGACCAATAACGCTCCCGTTACGCCAGCCGTGCCGTCCCTTGCGCCTGCGACCAATTCATTGCCTTCTCTGGTGACGGTGACGCCGAAAACCGCTTCGACCAATAATGCGCCGCCGGAAGAAATGATTCCCGCCGGCAACATCAATTTTCAGGGGGTGGACGTGAGCCAAGTGCTCGATGTTTATGCGCAACTGGTTGGGCGCACGATGTTGCGCGCCGGGTTGCCGGCGGCGCAGATTATTTTGCGCACGGAAACACCATTGACCAAAACCGAGGCGATTCAGGCGTTGCAGGCGGTGCTCGCCCTCAACGGCATCGCCCTGGTGAATGTGGGCGACAAATTTGTAAAAGTGCTGCCGATTGACCAGGCGAATTCGGCCGGCGCGAAGATTGACCACGGGGATGCGAGCCAGTTGCCGGAGATGGGTTCCTATGTGACGCACATCGTCCAGTTGAAATACATCAAGCCCAGCGTCATGATGCCGCTCATCCTGCCGTTTGCGAAATTGGCCAATGCCATTTTCCCGATTGACGACAATGGAATCCTCGTGCTCCGCGACAATGCCGAAAACGTCAAGCGGATGCTGGAAATGATTGATCAGATAGACGTGTCGGTGCCGGCGGAATACATCTCTGAAGTCATTCCGATCAAATACGCGATGGCCGAAGACATTGCCAGCGCGCTGAACAGTCTCGGTGGCAGCGGGGGAAGCACGGTCAGCTTCGGCAGTTCGGCGGCCACGCCATCGGTCAGCGGCATTTCACGCCCCGGCGGCATGGGCGGCATGGGCGGCACGGGCGGGCTTGGCGGGGGCAGCTCGTATCAGGGGGGGGGCAACAACCCAAATCAGCCGCGGGCATTAGGCTCGCAGGCGACGCCCGGCGGCACGCCCACCGGCGGCACGACTTTTCAGCAAAGGTTGCAGTCCATCATTCAACGCGCCTCGACGGGAGGACAGCCGGACCAGATCCAGGTTTTTGGCCAGACAAAAATCATTGCCGACCAGCGGAGCAATTCGCTGCTCGTTTTCGCCACGCAGGCGGACATGGTGCGGATCAAGGAGGTTGTGGCGAAATTGGACGTGCTGCTCGCGCAGGTGCTCATCGAATCCGTCATTGTGGAAGTGACCCTTGGTCATACATTTTCCCTGGGAGTTTCTGCGGCGCAAAATCCCAAAACTCTTAGCCCCAGCGTTCCCATCTATGGAGCCGGCGGCATGAACAACGG